>DASVCI010000211.1:0-32204 GCA_036381695.1 Steroidobacteraceae bacterium | reverse complement strand
ATCGGCGCGATCGAGGCGCACAGGTTGATGACGAAGAGCGGCGAGCCCTCGCCGCTTGCGCCCGTGATGGGACTCGTCCCGACGTAGACTTCGCTGGTGTTCTTTTCCACGCTCTCTTCCCCACGCGCAACGCCAAAGTCCCGACGCTGGCGCCGCCGGCCGGAATCACTTCTGCAGGGGGGAGAGAGCACGCCCGCGCGCTAGTGCTCGATACACGGTCCGGTTTCGCTCGCGTTATCGAAGCTTGGCGGCCGGGTGATCCGCGAGACGGACCCCGACTCATCGCGAAACCGGTGCCGCTTGGTGCGGCCCGTGGCAACCCCGCTGTCCTGGGAAATGAATCCGTTAGACCGGAAGCTTTGCGTCCCCGCCTTTCGGCGGGTTTGCCCTTGATACGCGTGGCATGATCGGACGCGCCCGCAGGATAAGTCAAGCCGTACCCGTCGCTTTCAGCGGACAGGACATTCGACGACAGGCAGACGCCTTAAACCCCGCGAGGGTTATGTCGCATAGGGAGGAAAACCGGGCTTCGGGCCGGCGTTTCAGACGGCCATCCGGGTCCAGGGCTGCTTGCTGTCGCTCGCGGGCTCTCCCGCCATGATGCGCGGCGCGAGCTGGGAGACGATGTGGACCTGCGCGGCATCGGAGAGGCCCAAAGCTCGAAGCGCGCCTTCCAATCCGTCGATGAGTTGTCGGCGCTCGTTCTCGGTGGGACAAAGATCGCGAGCGAGCGCGGCGAGCTCATCGCCTACGCTCTGCAACGTCTCGGCTATGGACGGCGCGAACTCGCTCAGGTCTCCGCGCAATCGGGCGGCGAACCGAAACGAGTTGTACGCCGACACATATGCGCGATGACGGAGCTTCAAGTTCTTCAACATGCCCACCGTGAGCCTCCGCAAACGGACGTCGCCACATTCGTGGCGGCGAAAGTGTGGAGGGCCTCGCACGCAACGCGGTGTGCTCTGTATCGCAAAACGCGGGCACTCGAGACGTTGCGTGTACGCTGCATTATCGATCAAGCACGTACGTCCATGACGAAACGGCGCGAGCAGCTCCCGCGCCGTTGCGTATTGACATCCAGCGCCGCGTCGCTCTCGGCCACGCCGGCGCACCGACGCGCGCCGCTCAGGCGCGTCCGACGTTTCTGTCTGTCGGCGAGTGGAAGTACTCGCTCTCCTCCGCGAACTGACGAATCAGTTTGAGCAACTCCTGGAGCCGGCCCTCCGCGGTGCTGATCGGCAGACATTCCTCACAGTGCGGGTCGGAGCACGGCTGGCGCGAATACAGCCAGTACTGGACGGCGCCCGCCAGGAGTCCATCGGCGATGTCCCAGATGTCGGCCTTCTCGTCGGTGTCGGCGATCCTGTTACCGAGATCGACCGCCTTGCCGAACGCTTCGCTGAAGGGATTGTCGGGTTCCTGCATGGCTTGGTGCTCGTCTTGCTCGAAGGTAAGGGCAGGACATCAAAACACTCACATAAATTGTACCCGCGTGCGGGGATTGCAAGAAGCGCACGAGGCGCCGGCTGATCCGCGCTTGATGCGTGCGCGCCGGCGGTCTACTGTGCTCGCTTTCCCCGACGCCTTCGCGGTGCTGAACGATGGCTGACGAACGCAACACCGAAGCCGAAATGGACGGCCAGGCCCTCTACAAGGAAGAGGTCTTCACCGACCGTCGCGTCGGGGCCATCCGGCGCCTGACGCCGGTGACGCGCGAGGGCGCGGACGACCCGGCCCGGCCGGTCCTGTTCGTGGGCCAGGCCGAGATCATGACCAACATGGGTCCGGTGCCGCTCAGTTTCGAGATCGAGGCCGCCTCGCTCGCCGAGGCAGTGGCCGGCTTCGGCCAGGCCGCGCACGCGGCAATCGAGCGGACGGTGCAGCAGATCCAGGAGATGCGCCGGCAGGCGGCCTCGCAGCTCGTCATTCCCCAGGGCGGCATGCCCAACCTGGGTCCCGGAGGCGGGGTCGGCCGGGGCGGGAAGATCCAGCTGCCCTGAGGCGCGGTGCCCCTCGCGTCGATCGGCCGCCGTTGACAAAATCGGCCCGGAGGAGGGGCTCGAAAACGGCACGCGGCCGGCAGCAAACGGGCCCCGGATGCGAGGCGGGGAGAAGCGAATGCGCGGTCACCTTCCGAACAGGCTGAGGGCGTCTCTGTTCTGTGCGCTGGCGGGCTGTTTGCTCGCGCTCGCCTCATGGGCCCAGTCCCTCGAAGTGATAGAGCTGCGCTACCGCAGCGCAGAGGAGCTCATTCCCGTGATCCAGCCGCTTCTCGCGCCTGGGGACTCGCTGTCCGGCGAAGGTTACAAGCTCTTCATACGCACGAGCCCGGAGAATCTCTCGCAGCTTCGCAACGTCATCGCACAGCTCGATCGCGAGCCGCGGCAGCTTCTGATTTCCGTTCGCAACGCGACCCGACAGGAGCTGGAGCGCGAGGGTGCGGCGATCTCAGGAGCGGCGCATGCCGGCTCGCGCTCCGGAGCGAACGTGACGATACGCGCGACGGACCAAGTCCGACAGGAGCAACGAGGCTCCATCGCGAGCGCGCGCGTGATCGAGGGCCACTCCGCGCGCCTCGTGACCGGGAGCAGCGTGCCGATCATCACGGCCATTGGAGCGGGTCATGGCAGAGCTTCCTGGGCGGCAGCAGCGACTGAGTATCGCGAGACCGGGAGCGGCTTCATCGTGACGCCGCGCGTGCGTGGCACGCAGGTCGTGCTCGACGTCGAGCAGCAGGACGAGCGCCATGTGGACGGAAGGATCGAGACGCTGAGCGCTTCGACGCAGGTGGCGGGAGCGCTCGGCGAATGGATCGAGCTGGCGGGCATCAGCGAATCGGGCTCCGCGAGCACGCGCGGCCTCCTCGGTCGCGAGTATCGGACGAGCACCGACGAGCGATCGATCTGGATCAAGGTCGACGCGCTGTAACCAAGCTCCTTCCCCTCCCGACGGGGAGGGCAAGGGTGGGTGCTCTGAGCGCTCGCTCCGCTCAGCCCACGCGCACAGGCAGGAAAATCTGCGCGTCCGCGCGCTGGATGAACAGCGCCACGACTTTCCCGTCGCGTTTCTTCGCGGCCCGTCTCAACTCTTCAACGGACCTCACGCGCGTGCCGTTCACGCCGAGGATGATGTCGCCCGGCCGCACGCCGGCCGCGAGCGCAGGGCCTTCGACATCCTCGACCAGCAGATCGCCTTCGGTGTCCGCGCGGCGCTTCTCCTCGGGTCTCAGCGGCCGCACCGCGAGGCCAAGCCGTTCGGCTTCGTCGCCGGATTCGTCATCGTTCGACGCGAGGCGCTGACCTCCGTCATCCATCTCTTCGGGCCGCACGGCGAGCTGCTTGACGCGCCCGTCGCGCCAGACTCGCAGCTTCACTTCGCTTCCGGGCGTCTTGTTCGCGATGATCACCGGCACTTGCGAGGACGTTTCGATCTTGTCGCCATCGATCTCGAGAATCACATCGCCCGGCTTGAGCCCTGCCTTGGCGCCCGGCGCTCCGTCCTCGACCATGCCGACGAGCGCGCCGCGCGGGCGATCGAGCCCGAAGGATTCGGCGAGCTGCGCGTTGACTTCCTGGATGGTCACGCCGATGCGGCTGCGGATGACCTTGCCGTGCTGGATGAGCTGCTCTTTGACGTGGTTGGCGATGTCGATGGGGATGGCGAACGACAAGCCCATGTAGCCGCCCGTGCGGCTGTAGATCTGCGAGTTGATGCCGACCACCTCGCCGTTCATATTGAAGAGCGGCCCGCCGGAATTGCCGGGGTTGACGGCCACGTCGGTCTGGATGAACGGCGCGAAGTTGTTGCTGCCATCCGGCATGGAGCGGGAGGTCGCGCTCACGATGCCGGCCGTTACGGTGTTTTCGAGGCCGAACGGCGAGCCGACCGCGATGACCCACTCGCCGGGACGAAGCTTGGAAGGATCGCCGATGCGCACCGTCGGCAGGTTCTTCGCCTCGATCTTGAGCACCGCCACGTCGGTGCGCTCATCCAATCCCACGACCTTCGCCGTGTACTCGCGCCGATCGGTCGTCTTGACCGTCACTTCCTCGGCGTTCTCGACCACGTGCGCGTTGGTGAGGATGTAGCCGTCGCTGCTGACGATGAAGCCCGAGCCCTCGCCGCGCGGCGGCGGGTAATCGTCCCTGGGGAGCGGGCGCCCGAAGCGGCGGAAGAACTCGTAAAACGGATCGTCCTCGTCCAGCCCGAAGTCCGCGACCGGGCGCGTTTTGCCCACGACAGTGACGTTGACCACGGCCGGCCCGTAGCGCTCGACCAGCGAGACGAAATCGGGCAACTGGACGGTGTTCGCTGCCGTTGCCGGGGCGGGAGACGCAGCAGCGGCTGCGGCCGCCATCGGTTGGGCAGCATTGGCGGCCGGAGCCATGTTTCCCGAGCAGCCGGTGGAGGTCACGGCTGCGGCAAGCAACGCTACGCCCAGCCGGAACGGATTGGCGAGCATGGACGACTCCCTCTTCGGTTGATCCGGTTCTTCGAAGACTTGAGACGATACCCGAGCGCAAAAGTTTTCGGGCGATCAGTCCGACAAACACTCCCGAGTCCGGGACGAGCGGCGCCGACCGGCGCACCGCTCATGCCCGTTCGTTAGCAGCATATGCGAGAACGCGTGGCGGGCTGGCCGGCGGGCGAACCCAACGGGCGGGCGCATTCCTCTACAATTTGTGCGCCTCGTCCCCTCTATCCGGATGCCGCCATTGTCCAGCCTGTTCGAGTCGCTCGAGACGCTCGAGCTGCGGCCGGCCGCCGCCGAGCCGCCCGCGCGTCTGCGCGAGATCCCGTACAACTATACGTCGCTTTCCGATCGCGAGATCGTCGTGCGGTTGCTGGGCGAGGACGCGTGGCGGATCGTCGAGGAGCTGCGGGGCGAGCGCCGCACTGGACGTTCGGCGCGCATGCTGTATGAGGTCCTCGGGGACATCTGGGTCGTCGAGCGCAACCCGTATCTTCAGGACGACCTGATCGACTCTCCGAAACGCCGGCGGCTCCTCATCGAAGCGCTGCATCATCGGCTGAACGAGATCGAGCGCCGGCGCGAGCCGGCCGATGCCGCGCGTGATCGCAAGGTCGGCGAGCTCCTCGGGCTGGCGCGCCGCGCCGTCGAATCGTTTGCCAACGAATTCGAACGGGTGATTCGTCTGCGCCGGCGCGCTCGTCGCGAGCTGCAACGCTTTACACGCGCGGACAACATCCGATTCGACGCTTTCGCGCGCGTCTCTCATGTGACGGACGCGACCGACTGGCGCGTCGAATATCCGTTCGTCGTGCTCTCGCCGGACAGCGAGCTCGAAGTGCCGGCACTCGTGCGCACGTGCATCGAGCTCGGGCTGACGATCATTCCGCGCGGGGGCGGCACTGGTTATACAGGCGGCGCGATTCCGCTCACGCGGTTGTCCGCAGTCATCAATACCGAAAAGCTCGAAGGGCTCGGGGATGTGGAGGCGAGCCCGTTGCCCGGGCTCGCCGAGCCAGTCGCGACGATCTTCAGTGAGGCGGGTGTGGTTACTCGCCGCGTGGCCGAAGCAGCCGAACGCGCCGGCTACGTGTTCGCCGTCGATCCGACCTCTCAGGATGCCTCGTGCATCGGTGGCAACATCGCGATGAACGCGGGCGGAAAGAAGGCCGTGCTGTGGGGCACCGCTGTCGACAATCTTGCCTGGTGGCGGATGGTGGATCCGGAGGGCAACTGGCTCGAGGTCACGCGCGTCGATCACAACCTCGGCAAGATTCACGACGTCGCGGTAGCAAAGTTCGATTTGGTCTGGAAGGACGGGCGAGAAGCGCCGCCGCGGGCGCGCGTCCTGCGCACAGCGCGCCTCGAGATCGAAGGCAGGAAGTTCAGGAAGACCGGGCTGGGCAAGGACGTCACCGACAAGTTTCTCGGCGGTCTTCCGGGAGCGCAGAAGGAAGGCTGCGACGGGATCATCACTTCGGCCCGCTGGATTCTGCATCGCATGCCGAAGCACATCCGCACGGTGTGCCTCGAGTTCTTCGGCCAGGCGCGGCATGCGATTCCGGCGATCGTCGAGATCAAGCGATTCCTCGAGGCCGGGGAGCGCTCCACAGGCGTGAGGCTCGCCGGCCTCGAACACCTGGACGAGCGTTATCTGCGCGCGGTCGGCTATGCCACCAAATCCCGTCGCGGCTCGCTCCCGAAGATGGTGTTGCTCGGGGACGTGGTGGGCGAGGACGAAGCGGCTGTCGCAAGGGCTACCTCCGAAGTGGTTCGTCTCGCCAACAGTCGGGGGGGCGAAGGATTCATCGCCGTGAACGCGGAGGCACGCCGGAAATTCTGGGCAGACCGCGCCCGCACGGCGGCGATCGCGCGTCACACCAATGCCTTCAAGATCAACGAAGATGTCGTCATCCCGCTCGAGCGGCTCGGCGAGTACACCGACGCGATCGAGCGCATCAACATCGAGCTGTCGTTCAAGAACAAGCTCACGCTCCTCGATGAGCTCGAGTGCCACTTCCAGGGCGAGCTGCGGCTCGCCGAGCCCGAGGATCCGGAGCTCGAGGAGATTGCGGCCGCGGAGCTGATCGGCGATCGGCGCAGGCGAGCGCTCGAGTTGCTCGCTTCAGTCCGCGCCCGATGGAGCTTTCTGGCGCAGAACCTGGACACATCGCTCGCCGAGGCGCTGCCGCGTCTTGGCGCGCTCGGCTATCAGCCTCTGATTGCCGAGCTCGAAAGAAGGCTCGAGCGGGAGCCTGGCCTCACTGTGTTCGACATCGTGCAGGACCGCACCTTGAGAACGTCCTGGAAGTCCGAGGTGCGCGCCCACTTGCGACAGCTTTTCGCGGGCGCCGCTTTCGTGCCCGTTCTGACTGCGGTCAGCGAGATTCATAAGCGTGTGCTGCGAGGACGCGTCTGGATCGCTCTGCACATGCACGCCGGTGACGGCAACGTGCACACGAACATCCCGGTGAACTCCGATGACTACGAGATGCTCAAGGAGGCCCAGCGCGCCGTCGAGCGGATCATGCGCATCGCCCGTCGACTGGACGGAGTGATCTCCGGCGAGCACGGCATCGGCATCACCAAGCTCGAGTTCCTGACGGAGGAGGAGATCGCGCACTTTCGCCGCTACAAGGAGCGCGTCGATCCCGAAGGGCGCTTCAATCGAGGCAAGCTCCTGCCGCAGGGCGATCTGCGTCATGCGTACACGCCGAGCTTCAACCTGCTCGGGCACGAATCGCTCATCATGCAGCAGTCCGACATCAACTCGATCTCCGAGGCGATCAAGGACTGCCTGCGCTGCGGCAAGTGCAAGCCGGTGTGCTCCACCCACGTGCCGCGAGCGAACTTGCTCTATTCTCCGCGCAACAAGATCCTGGCTACTTCGCTCTTGATCGAGGCGTTCCTCTACGAGGAGCAGACGAGGCGCGGCGTATCGATCCGTCATTTCGACGAGTTCGCCGATGTGGCGGATCACTGCACGCTCTGTCACAAGTGCGAGAAGCCCTGCCCGGTCGACATCGATTTCGGCGACGTCTCGATGGCGATGCGGGATCTCCTGAGGCGCATGGGGCGCAAGCGCTTCAATCCGGGCACCGCCGCCTCGATGTTCTTTTTGAACGCGACGCACCCGGACACGATCAAGCTCGCTCGCAAGGTCATGCTCGAGTGGGGCTACAAGCTTCAGCGCCTCGCCAACGGCGCGCTGGGCGCGTTCGCGCAAGCGCAGACTGCCCGCCCTCCTGCAACGACCGGAAGACCGCCAGTGAAGGAGCAGGTGATCCACTTCGTCAACAAGAAGATGCCGGGCGGGCTGCCGAAGAAGACGGCGCGGGCGCTGCTCGACATCGAGGATCGCCACTATGTGCCCATCATCCGCGATCCGGTCCGCACGCGGGCCGATTCGGAGGCGGTGTTCTATTTTCCGGGGTGCGGGTCCGAGCGGCTCTTCTCACAGGTTGGGCTCGCGACTCAGGCTATGCTGTGGCAGGCGGGCGTGCAGGCGGTGCTGCCGCCGGGATATCTGTGTTGCGGCTACCCGCAACGCGGCGCCGGGCAATTCGACAAGGCCGAGAAGCTCATCACCGACAACCGCGTGCTGCTGCATCGTCTCGCCAATACGCTCAACTACCTCGACATCAAGACGGTCGTGGTGAGCTGCGGCACGTGTTACGACCAGTTGCAGGGCTACAGGTTCGACGAAATTTTCCCCGGCTGCCGCATCGTGGATATCCACGAGTTCCTGCTCGAGCGCGGCCTGAAGCTCGAGTCGGTAACCGGAGTGCGTTACATGTACCACGACCCGTGCCATTCGCCGATGAAGAGCCACGAGCCGCTCAAAGTCGTCAACTCGCTGATGAACGAAGCGCTGAACGGGCGCATCGAGAAGAACGATCGCTGCTGCGGCGAATCCGGCACGTTTGCGGTGACGCGCCCGGACGTGGCGACGCAGGTGCGCTTCCGGAAGGAGCAGGAAGTGCGGCGGGGCGCTGCGAAGTTGCGCGCGGGCGGCTTCGAAGGCGACGTCAAGATCCTGACCTCCTGCCCGTCCTGCCTGCAGGGGCTCAAGCGCTACAACGACGATGCCGACCTCGATGCGGATTACATCGTCGTCGAGATGGCGCGACATACCCTCGGCCCGAATTGGCTGGCCGACTACGTGCGTGCCGCCAACAACGGGGGCATCGAGCGCGTGCTCCTGTAATGCTCCTGTAAAGGAGACGTACGAGCAGTGCGACCCGTGTTGCATCGGGAGCGCGCTTCCCGAACGGGCGCTGCGCGCAGCCTCCAGGCCGCGCTATAGTGAGGAGACTCCTCAACATTTAACACAGGGGATCGTCATGGGTTCGGATCTGGATGCCGAGATTGCCAACGTGATGTCGCGCGTGCCCCTCAATCGACGCGAAATGGTGGTTACGAGCCTCGCGGCAGGGTTTGCGCTTGCCGTCGAGCCCGTCAGCGCGGCGACGATATCGACGAGCGCCGAAGGCCTCACGGCAGGCGAGGTGAAAATTCCCGTGGCCGACGGAGAGATTCCGGGGTACCGCGCAATGCCGCAGCGCGGCGGTCCGTTTCCTGTCGTGCTCGTCGTGCAGGAGATCTTCGGCGTGCATGAGCACATCCGGGACATCTGCCGCCGCTTCGCCAAGCTCGGCTATTTCGCGGTGGCGCCGGAGCTCTACGCGCGCCAGGGCGATGTCTCCAAAGCGAAGTCGATCGACGAGATTCTTCCCATCGTCGCCAAGGTCCCGGACAGGCAGGTTCTGTCCGATCTCGATGCGACCGTCGAGTTCGCGCGCGAATCGGGCAAGGGCGATGTGGCGAAGCTCGGGGTCACCGGCTTCTGCTGGGGCGGACGCATCGTCTGGCTGTACGCCGCGCACAGCCGGCAGCTCAAGGCCGGGGTGGCCTGGTACGGGCGTCTGGTCGGTGAGCCTTCGGAGCTCATGCCGAAGCATCCGGTGAACATCGCTCGCGAGCTGAACGCTCCGGTGCTTGGGTTGTACGCGGGCAAGGACCGGGGCATTCCGCTCGAGACGGTCGAGCAGATGCGCGCGGCGCTGAAGGAAGCGAAAGTGGGTTCGGAGATCGTCGTCTATCCCGATGCGCATCATGGCTTCCATGCCGATTACCGGCCTTCGTACAACGAGGAAGCCGCGAAGGACGGCTGGCAGCGCCTGCTCGCCTGGTTCAAGAAGTACGGCGTCGCATGACAGGCGATCACGCGCCGCGCGACGATGCTCATCGGGAGGTACGCGCGGGTGTGAGGACGCACTGAACGATCTCGCGAGGGCATCGCATGAAGAGCGTCGTCACCTGCGTGGGATTGTTGCTCGTGTGCCTGCTTGCAGCGGCCGATCGGGCGCCTGCGGCGGAATCGGTCATCGAGCGCTATCAGCTCGAGGAAGACAAGCAGCCCGTGCGTGAGCGGCCCGGTTGGCGTAAGCCCACGCGTATCCTCATCGCCGCCTCCGCAGCGCCTTTTCTCGACAGGCTCAAAGCAGCGGCTCCCGGCGTCGAGTTCATCGTCGCCCATGGAGGGCGAGTGTCCGAGCAGGCCGCCGGCGTGGACGCGGTGATTGGAATGTGCACGCCGGAGCTGCTCGCTGCTGGCCGATCGATCCGCTGGATTCAGCTCGTGACCGCCGGGGTCGAGCGATGTGTCTCGATCCCCGCCGTGCGCGAGCGGGACATTCTGATCACGAACATGCAACGGATCGGTGGGCCGATCATCGCCGAGCATGCGCTCGCCATGATGCTCGCTTTGACGCGCGGGCTGGACGTGTACGTGCGCGCGCAGGATCGGCATGAGTGGAACCGGGCGATGCTGCCGGCCGGGCGTATGACAGTGCTTCAGGGCAAGACCCTGCTCGTCGTCGGGCTCGGCGGGATCGGCAGCGAGGTCGCCGAGCGCGCGCATGCGCTCGGGATGAAGGTGGTGGCCATTCGCGCCAGCGGTCGTCATGGGCCGTCGTTCGTGAGCTATGTCGGCTTGCCGGACGAGCTGGACAAGCTGGCGGCGCAAGCGGATTTCGTCGTCAACACCGCTCCGCTCACCCCGCAAACGCGCGGCATGTTCGATGCCGGGTTTTTCTCGCGAATAAAGAGCGGTGCCTATTTCATAAACGTCGCGCGCGGGGCAAGCGTCGACACGAGCGCCCTCATCGAAGCGCTTCGGAGCGGCAAGATCGCCGGAGCGGGGCTCGACGTCACGGATCCGGAGCCTCCACCCCCGAACCATCCGCTGTGGAGCGCGCCGAACGTCATCATCACTCCGCACGTGGCAAACGATTCCGACCTCGGGTACGGGGCGCAGCTCGAGGTCGTCGCGGAGAACTTGCGGCGATACACGGCTGGCGAGCGCATGTTGTCCGTGGTGGACGTCGAGCGCGGCTATTGAGAGCCTGTCGGGCTTGGTTGATCTCACGTCCATGCCGGCTTCCTGAGGCTGCCATGCGCGGCGCTTTGCGCGCAGGCAGCCGCAGGAACCGCTTGCGCGGTGCGGGCGTTTCGCACGCGACATGGGCGAGCACTCCTACGCGAGTCTCTTCGAAATCGGTCGCAATTGCTGGCGCGTCGAGCGGGCGGAGCGCGCCGCTTTCATCGTGGATGCCCGCGATTATTTCAGCGCCTTCGTCGAGGCGGCGCGCCGGGCGGAGCGGTCGATCTACATCGTCGGCTGGGATTTCAACAGCCGCACGCGCCTGAAGTGCGCGGATGAGCGCGAGGGCGATCTCGAGCTCGGCCCGTTCCTCAACGACTTGGTGCGCGCGCGGCGCGAGCTCAGGATCCACATCCTGATCTGGGATTTCCCGATGATCTTCGGGCTCGACCGCGAGTGGGCCCCGCTCTACGGGCTCGGCTGGAAGCCGCATCGGCGCATCTCGTTCCGCTACGACAATACGCACCCGCTCGGCGGCTCGCATCACCAGAAGATCGTCGTTCTGGACGACCGCCTCGCCTTCAGCGGCGGCATCGACCTCACCTCCCGTCGTTGGGACACGTGCGACCATGCGCCGAGCAATACGCATCGCCTCGCCAAGGGGGAGCCCTATCCGCCGTTCCATGACGTCATGATGGCGGTGGAAGGTCCGGCTGCGGCGGCGCTCGGGGAACTGGTGCGGGAGCGCTGGCGCAGGGCTGCGCATGAACGCCTCACTCCTCCTGGAAGTCGCCGACGCAAGCTCCGCCGCGGTCGCGCCATGTTGGCGGACGAGAGTCTCTGGCCCGCTCACCTCGAGCCGGATGTGCGCGATGTGACGATCGCGATCTCGCGCACCGAGCCGGCTGTGGACGGCGCCTCCGGCGTCCGGGAAGTCGAACGCCTCTACCTCGACATGATCCGTGCCGCTCGCCGCTCGATTTATATCGAGAACCAATATTTCACCGCGGAGAAGATCGGCGAGGCGCTGGCCGCGCGCCTGCGAGAGCCGGACGGGCCGGAGATCATCGTGGTCCTGCGCGAGCTGAGCCATGGCTGGCTCGAGGAGCGGACGATGCATTGGCTGCGCACGCGGCTGATCGAGAAGCTGCGCGCCGCGGACGCTTACGATCGCTTGCGGATCTGCTATCCGTACATCGCGGGGCTCGAGAGCGGCACCTGCATCGACGTGCATTCGAAGGTCACGATCGTCGATGACGAATGGCTGCGGATCGGGTCGGCCAATCTCGCCAACCGCTCACTCGGGCTCGACACCGAGTGCGATCTCACTGTCGAGGCGCGCGGGCGCGAAGATGTGAGTCGGGCGATCGCTTCGTTCCGATCGCGGCTGCTCTCGGAGCATCTGGGCTTCCCGCAAGAACAGGTCGAGCAGGTCATCGCGCAGACCGGGTCTGTGCGGGCGGCGATGGCCGCTTTGTCGCGCGAAGACCGTACGCTCAAGCCTTTGACCGTCTTGCCGCAAGTGCCTGAGGCGCTTCTGAGCGTGGTGAGCGTGGCCGATCCGGAGAAACCCGTTGCGATCGGCGATCTCATGAAGCTTCTCGGAAGCGAGGCCGAGCCGGAAGCTTCAGCGCTGCCGCATGGCCCCGCGTGGGGGAAGCTCGCATTGATCGCAGCGGGGTTGGTCGCGCTCGGCGCGCTCTGGAACTACACGCCACTCGCGCGGCTCCTCGATGTCGGGCGCGTGATCGACTGGGCTGCGCGCTTCGGGCGCGAGTGGTGGGCGCCCTTCGCGACGATGCTCGCGTACACACCCGCTGCGTTCAGCTTGTTTCCTCGGCCGGTGATTACGCTTTTCGCCGTCATCGCGTTCGGTCCGCTTGCGGGCTTCATCTACGCCATGCTTGGAATTCAGCTCGCGGCCTGGGCGACGTTCGTAGCGGGCACGAAGCTCGATCGCACCACAGTGCGGCGCCTTGCCGGCCGCAGGCTGAACGACATCCTGCATGTGCTGCGGCGAAGAGGGCTGCTCGCCACGACGGCATTGCGCCTCGTCCCGTTGGCGCCCTTTGCTGTCGAAGGTGTCGTTGCCGGAGCCATCCGAGTCAAGCTCTGGCAATTCCAGCTCGGCACGGGGATCGGCATGCTGCCTGGTACTCTGACCTCCACCGTCTTCGGTGATCAATTGAAGGTGTGGATCGAGGATCCAAGTCGCATCAACTACTGGCTCATTGCGCTTGCGCTTCTGCTGCTGGTCGTGGCGAGCTGGGGGGTGCGGCGCTGGCTTGCAGCCTCGGTTTCCGAAACAGCTAGACATGGTGTTGGCGCCCGCGCGGTCTGAGGGGGTCGCGAGCGAAGAGCGCATCGCGACCCGTCTCAGCAGGATCACTATCGGCTCATACAACATTCACAGCTGCATCGGCTGGGACCGGCGCCGCGCGCCGGCCCGCATCGCCGCCGTGCTGAAAGAGCTCGATTGCGACATCTACGCGCTTCAGGAAGTCGACAACGAGGAAGGCGAGGAGGAGGACTCGATGCAGCTCGAGTATCTCTCTCGCGAGCTCGGCATGGCGGCCATCCCGGGCCTGCGCATCGTGCGCCACAGTGGTCAGTACGGGAACGCGATCCTCACGCATCTGCCGATTTTGAGCGTGCATCGCCACGACCTCAGCTACTCGCGGTACGAGCCTCGCGGCGCGCTCGACGTCGAGCTCGAGCTAGGTGCTCATAAGGTGCGAGTAATCGCGACCCATCTGGGGCTGAGTCGCGCGGAGCGGCGGGTGCAATGGCGCAAGTTGTTGACCGCCGTCGCCGCCGCGCCGGAGGACCTTCCCACGATCGTGCTCGGGGACATGAATGAGTGGTTCCCGTTTTCCGCCACGCTTCGCGACGCTCATCGCATCCTGGGCGAGCCGCTGGTGCCGGTGGCGTTCCCCTCGTTCGCCCCATTCCTGGCCCTCACCCGCATCTGGGTTCGTCCCGTGAGCGCCATCACGTCAATCCAGGTGCACCGCTCCCGCTTGGCCCGCCGCGCATCGGACCACCTGCCCGTCAAAGCCGTGATCGACGCCGAAAAGCTCAGCTAGATCTGGCCTAGATCTGGACACCCACCAAGCTAAATCTGGACACCCACCAACATCGGCCAAGCACAGCAACTCGTTGGGCGGCCGATTTTTTGAGTTCGTGGGTGTCCAGTGGGAAGCAGTGGGAAGAAGTTTGGACACCCATCAACCTCGACCAGGCGGGAGCCATTCGGTGGGTGTCCAATTTCGAGTCAGGGCAATCGGTGGGTGTCCAGAATTGGGTTTGGAATTGGTGGGTGTCCAGAATTGGGGTTAATGGGCGGCGAGGATTCGTGCTTTGCCCTGTTCATACTGCTGCTCGGTGAGCACTTCGAGCTCACGCAGGCGGTAGTGCTCACGCATCTCGTCGCGTAGGAACTGCTGGCGGGGCTGCGGGCGGGCGACTTTGGCGGCGTTGATGTTCTTGATCAGCTCGATGAAGAAGCGCTTTCCCGCTCGCGCACTCCCGATGCCGCCCGTGACGCTGACGAGTGTCACCTCGCCGTGGGCGCTGCGGAATTCGAGCGACTCGGTCGTGCGACGCAGAAACATGAAGAACGCGCCGATGGACGCGAGCAGAGTCAGCGCTGCCGTGAGAAGTATGGACCACGAGGTCCGCTGCACTCCGAGAAACCACAGCGCGCTGCCCGCGAGCGAAGCCAAGGCGACCGAAAGAATCAGCCAGAACCATGAAATATGACGCACGCGGACCGGGCGCGGATTCGCGAAGCGCAGATCGATCTCGTAGCTGCGTGCCGGCTCATGCGGCCGAACGGTGCGCACCGAAAGGAAGTGCTCTTCGAGAATGGCCAGCTCGGTCTCGCAGCCACGCAAGGCGCTTCTCAATACATAAGCCGAGCGGATCTTCCGGCGGACGGGACGGGAAGGAGCCTCGATTGGCTCGGAATCACCTTCTATCGAAATGTGCTCGGCACGGCCGATCGCCGCGGAGGAGGCGGCAGACGAAGGGGTGTGTAGATGCGCGGTCACGCGGATCGGTCCTCAGCGCTCTTGTTCCTTGAGCCTCGCGCGACCTGGAGCGAGGGATCGCACGAAAGCGACAAGATGCTAGGGTGCAGGCGCGCGGATGCAGAGAGAGATGCGTCACACTCGCGCGGACTTGCACTCACGGCTCAGGGAGTTTCTCAACGAGAGCCGCCGTCCGCGCGCTATTGTTAAACGGCCGGACCCGCACTGGCCGGAGGCGGGCGGCGCGGAATCAGCCCGCGCTCACTCCATCGATGAAGCGGAGGAACTCGGCGCGTGTTCGAGCATCCTCGCGAAAAGCGCCGAGCATTCTGCTGGTCACCATGGACACGCCGCGCTTGTGCACGCCGCGAGTGGTCATGCACTGGTGAGTCGCATCGATGACGACGCCGACGCCGCGAGGTTTGAGCACGCTGTCGATACATTGGGCGATCTGGGCGGTGAGCTTCTCCTGCACCTGAAAGCGCCGCGCATAGCCGTCCACCACGCGCGCGAGCTTGCTGATGCCGATGATCTTGTTGGTTGGCAGATACCCGACGTGCGCCCGACCGATGATGGGCGCCATGTGGTGCTCGCAATGGGATTCAAACTCGATCCCACGCAGCACGATCATCTCGTCGTAGCCTTCGACTTCCTCGAACGTGCGGCTGAGGTACTCGGCGGGATCGCTCATGTAACCGGAGAACCAGTCGCGATAAGCGCGCACGACCCGTTTCGGAGTGTCCCGAAGCCCCTCGCGCGAGGGATCCTCGCCCGCCCACCTGAGCAGCACGCGAACTGCCTCTTCGGCCTGCTGCTGCGTAACCGTCCGGACGCCGGGGCGGCGCTGCTTGCGCGACGAGCGGCTCATCGCGACCCCCTCTTCGCTGCGCTCATGAGAAGTCGTCGAGGCGACATGGAGACCTCTTTGCGTTCGCCCGCCGGTCACGAGGCGACTCGTTGACCGGAGCTGAGGGCCTGCCGGTCGGACTATACCTCCGATCGCCGCAGCCTTGAGCAGCCGACGGGTTGACGCGTTACCATGCGGCGGTTCCAGCCAAGGGAGGAAGGACGATGCGCTCCTGGTTCACGGCAGCCGTATTGCTCGCGCTGGTCTCGACGGGCGCGCGGGCGGAAATCGTCAGCGCGGGCTCGAGCGGCTTCAATCTGCGCCATGTGGCGGAGGTCCCGAATGTCACCGCCACCGTCGTCTGGGCGGCGCTGACGGACGTAGCCCGTTGGTGGGACCCGGAACACACGTATTCAGGTGATTCCAGCAATCTCACCCTGGAGCCGTTCGTGCGCGGTTGCTTCTGCGAGCAGCTCGGGTTGTATGCGGGTATCGAGCACGCGAGCGTGGTCTACGCGCAGCCCGGCAAAACCCTGCGCTTGCGCGGGGCGCTAGGTCCGCTGCAGGAGTTCGGCGTGGTCGGGAGCCTCACCTGGCAGATCGAACCGGCGGGCGGCGGCTCCCGGATTACGCTGAGCTACAATGTGGGCGGGTTCGCCGATCGGCCGCTGGCGGACTGGGCGCCGATCGTCGATGAGGTGCTCGGGGCACAACTCGCGCGGCTCGCCCGCTTCATCGCGCAGGGTGACCCCGAGGCGATCCCGCCGCAGAAGCGCGAAGGCGGGAATTGAGGCTACTCGCGGGCGAGAAGCGGACCGGCCATGAATCGACACTTCCGAGCTCATCGCGCAGTCTCGAGGGTGCTGGTGCTCGCCCTCGCCCTGTTCGCGGCCGCCTGCCAGACCGTCCAGACCACCCAGCCCGGCGCGGTCGGCATCGAGCGCAAGCAGCGCATGCTCATCTCGCAGGAGGAAGTCGAGTCGGGCGCCGTCGAGGCCTACCGTCAGGAGCTCGAGAAAGCGCGGGCGAAGCATGCGCTCAACGGGAACAAGTGGGTCTACGACCGGGTCCAGGAGATCTCGCAGCGTCTCATCGCGCAGACGCACGTCTTCCGTCCGGACGCGCCGTCCTGGGATTGGGAAGTCAACGTGCAGAGCACGAAGGAAGTGAACGCCTACTGCATGCCCGGCGGGAAGATCATGGTCTACACGGGGCTCATCGAGACGCTCGAGGTGACCGATGACGAGCTCGCGGCGGTGATCGGTCACGAGATCGCCCATGCGCTCAGGGAGCACTCGCGCGAGCGCCTGTCCCGCTCGCTCGCCGAAGATCTCGCGCTTACCGGCATCGCGCTCGCGACGGGAGCCGAGGCCGGCACGATGGAGCTCGTGAGCAAGATCTCGACCGTGACGTTCACGCTGCCGCACAGCCGGGAGCAGGAATCGGAAGCGGACCGGATGGGCCTCGAGCTGATGGCCCGCGCCGGCTATGACCCGAATGCCGCCATTACGCTCTGGCAGAAGATGAGCCGGCTCGGCGCCAGCGGGCCCGAGTTTCTCAGCACCCATCCTTCCGGCGAGTCGCGCATTCGCGATCTCGAGGCCGCCATTCCCCGCGTGCTGCCCCTGTACGTCGCGGCTACGAAGGAATCGTTCTCATCGAACGAGTAGGAGCGTCAGCGCGCCCGCCGCAATGGCGAGCGAAAGCGCCGTCGCTGCTGTGAGCCACAAGAGCCGGCGATGGAGCACCGTCACCGCGCGCGTCAGGCCAGCAAGCTGATCGGCCATCTGGCTCACGAGCACAGCCTGACGGCGTTCGTTCTCCTCCAGGCTTGCGACGCGCGCGACCAGCTCGTTCGCGCTCGGCGATTCTTGTGCGCCGGAGGGCGGCGGGGCGGTCTTGTTCGTACGCTTCAAGAGCTCGCGCGAGACCTCGACGATCGAAGGCACGAGCTGAACGATCTGCAACCAGGGCACGGCCATGACGGGGATCCCCTGCAATCGGCTCGGCCCGATTGTAGTCTCATTGCGCGATCGCGCCCCGATTCGTGCAGGCAGCGGGCCAACGGAGCGGGGTGAAGGACGGATTCACGCGTGAAAAGCAAAAAGCTCCACGCGCGGCGTGGAGCTTCGATGCGTCCGGTGCGCTCGAGCGGTCGGGCCCTCATCCGGCCCGACCGTCATTCACGCGCTCAAGTCTTCGAGCGAGCCAGGAACTCCGCGCGGCTGAGATAGCCGTCGCCATTCGTGTCGAGCGTGGCAAAGCTCTCGGACAGCACCTTGTCGCTGCGGGCTTCAGTCTTGCTGATCTGGGAATCGGCGTTCTTGTCCAGCGCCTCGAACGTCGCGCCGGTCTTCATGCTCTCCTCGCGCCGGGGCTCCTTCTCCTCACCCGCGAAGGCGCCGAGGGCCAGGAGGGAGGACGCGAGAAATGCGATGACTCTCAACATAAACCTTCTCCTCGTGCAAACATCCTTCAGTGCAGCGTTTGCAAGCTCGCTCGGTCGCGAGGAAACGCCGGTGAAAGCGCCGCCGAAGTCGCAGCGCGCTCGTGGCGGAACGCGACCGCTCGACAGCCGGTTCCGGCACATGACGTCGCCCCGCGGCTACAATCGATCGCTCCCAGGGGCTACGCTGCAGCGCCGCAAGTGACCGCACCGACCATGACCGTTTCGCCCTCCTTGCTCATCGTGGACGACGACCGGGAGCTCGGACAGATGCTCATGGAATATCTGTCCGGCGAAGGGTTCCAGGTCTCCATCGTGCGCGACGGGGCCGAGGCGCTCGAGCATCTCGAGGACCCTTCGCATCCGTACGATCTCGTCATCCTCGACGTGATGTTGCCGTCCCTGAGCGGCTTCGAGGTGTTGCGGCGGCTCAGGCGCACACTGACTGTCCCGGTGATCATGCTGACCGCCCATGGCTCGGATGTCGATCGCATCGTCGGGCTCGAGCTGGGCGCGGACGACTATCTGCCGAAGCCGTTCAATCCACGTGAGCTGGTGGCGCGCGTGCGCGCTGTGCTGAGACGGTTCTCTCCCCGGGATGCCGATGTCGCAGCCCAGCCGGTGAGTGTCGGGTGCTTGCGGCTCGACCCGACGGCGTTCGAAGTGACGATTTCCGGCCAGCCGGTGCGCCTGACAGGGACCGAGTTGCGCCTGCTGGAAGTGCTGATGCGATCCGTCGGTCAAGTTCAATCGCGCGAGTCGCTCACCGAGCGTGTGCTCGGCCGGCGGCTCACTCCCTACGACAGGAGCATCGACACGCACGTGAGCAACTTGCGCCGCAAGCTCGGCCTGGGAGAGAACGGCTTGCCCGAAATCCGCAGCATTCGCGGCGCCGGATACGTGCTGATCGCGGCAGGCGAGGCGCGCGCCGAATCGCGAACATGAGATCGCTCTTTCTCAAGATCTTCCTCGCGTTCTGGGCGGCGATGCTGCTGGTCCTCGCCGCGACGGGCGCCATCGCATGGTATCGCTTCAACCAGGTGCAGAGCGTCAGCATCGACATCAAGGCGCTCGCGAACGAGGCTTCCGAGCGGCTGCTCGAGGCGGGGCTCCCGGGCCTGCGTGATTGGATCGAGGAGGTAGAGGATCGCTATCGCGATCGCCGCATCTTCGTCGTCGACCGCACCGGGCGCGACATTCTCGATCGCGAGCTGCCGCAGAACTATCAGCGCTACGCCCGGCGGCTCCAGGAGGCGGGGCTCCTCGGCGAGGGGGTGGTGCCGAGCCGTCGTGACGATCCTCTCCTGCTCACGCCCTTGTTCGCAGACCGAGACGGCGCCGTTTACACCATCATGATCAGCTCGCTGAACTGGCGAAACCTTCTGTTCGCCTCGAACGTGCGGCTGGTCCTGCTGTCCTCCGCGCTCCTGATCAGCGCTCTGGTCTGCTGGTGGCTCGCCCGTTACGTGAGCAAGCCGGTCGAGCGGCTGCAATCGAGCGCCCGTTCGCTCGCGGCCGGCAACATGGAAGCGCGCGTAGGGGAGGAGTTCTCACGTCGGCGCGATGAGCTGGGCGTCCTCGCGCGCGATTTCGACAAGATGGCCGATCACGTGCGCTATCTGATCGCCTCGAAAGAGAACCTGCTCAGAGCGATGTCGCACGAGCTGCGCTCGCCGCTCGCGCGCCTGCGCGTGGCGGCGGGATTGGCGCGCAGGCCCGATGCGGACCTCGCCAGGCAGCTCGATCGGATCGAGCTCGAGGCGGAGCGGCTCGACACCTTGATCGGCCAGATGCTGCAGTTGTCGCACCTGCGCACGGTTCCGGCCGTGCCTCGCCAGCCCGTGGATGTGACGGCGCTGCTCGGTGAGATCGTCGAGGACGCCCGCCTCGAGGCGAGCGCGGCTGGCAAGCGGGTCGATTGGAGCCAGGGTGAAACGCTCGTCGTCGAGGGCGATCACGACTTGCTTCGCAGCGCCATCGAGAACGTGTTGCGAAATGCCGTCCGATTCACCAAGCCGCAAACGGCTGTCTCAGTGCAGGCGCTTCGCGATGGCGATTACGCACGCATCGTCATCGAGGATCGCGGCCCGGGCGTGCCGCAGGCCGAGCTCGACCGGATCTTCGAGCCGTTCTATCGAGTGGCGCAATCGCGCGATCGCGACTCGGGCGGCACGGGCCTGGGGCTCGCGATCACGGCCAGGATCGTCGCCTTGTACTCGGGCGAGATTCTCGCAACGAATCGGCACGAAGGCGGGCTCAGGGTCGAGACGAAGCTCAGGCTGGCCTCAGCGCTGCAATGAAGCAGGTGTCAATGCCCTGAGCGCTCGTGCCCCTGAACGGCGTGCTGCGCAAGCGCGTGGCTTCGAAGCAGCTGAGCGCGCGTGCGCACGGCCGCGATTTCAGTTTCAGCCACCGTTCCCGAAGGCGACTCGGAGCGCGTGAGCACGCCTTGCAGGTTGAATTCGAGCTCGATCGCTTCCGCCTGCGTGAGGCCGGCGCCTTTGTAGCGCAGAAGACGCGCGCCGTAGAACTCGTATTCCCCTCGCTCTTTTCCCTCTGCGGTTCGCTGGCGCGTCTCGACGATCCGCTGCGGCGCGCCGTCCGAAAAAGTCGCCCGGTAGGTCGTGGGGAAAGCGCCGGCGTTCAAACTGCTCGTGAGCTCATCGGTCCCGGCGCTCGAGCCGGCTTGCTCCACCAGGGGCGCCGGGGCGGTTGAAGAGTCCCCGGAAGCGTTTTCAGGAGGTTTCGAGCACGCGTCGATCGCGAGCAGGAAAGCGAGCAGTGCTGGGCGAACCAACAGAGTCATTCGCGCGTTCATGGGGCTCGTAAGCAGATTGGTGCATCCGCCGCAAGCGGCTTTCGTGTCTCGTTCCGACGACTCGCGCTGAACATAACCGCGTGCGTTCAGGGATGGATCGAGCAGGCCTTCGCATTCGAGCATCAAGGGCGCCTGCGGGCAAGGGACTGGCTGGTGCGAACGTGACTCAGCTCACGCGGACGTTTGCGGGCATCCACTAGTCTGCGTCCTCGGTGTCCGAGCGGACGGAGAGAATTCGAATGAGCGCTGCGACTCCCGCTTCACAGGTCCGACGCCCCGTGCCTGGCGCACAGCCTCAATCAGGTATGGCGCATGCCTCCATGCACCGGGGCCAGGCCCGGCAGCTCGAGCCGGCCGAAGACGAGTTCCGTCTGCACCTGAACGATCTGCCGCGCATCGAGAACGATCTCGAGGTGGACGGCTTCAGGCCGACGCTCTTGAGCCGCCTGTTCGATCTGATCGGCATCAGATAACGACAAACAGCCTCGCGGCTGCCCGCAGCTCCATTCACATCGCCGCGCGGGCGAGCAGCGGCCCGCTGAAACTGCCTCTTACCGGCGCGCGCCGGCCGTTGGCCGGTGAGCCTGAAGATCGCAGGGCATACATTCTGTATGCTGTCGTGGGTGCTCGAGCGGTTCGAGCGGGGGAGGTCATCTCGATGGGCTGGATCGTTCTGGTCGTTTTCCTCGTCCTCGCCTTCTATTTCGTTTCCATCTACAACCGCCTGGTCGGCGGCCGTAACGCCTACAAGAATGCTTTCGCGCAGATCGACGTGCAGCTCACGCGGCGCCACGACCTGATTCCGAATCTGGTCGAAGTGGCGAAAGGCTACATCAAGCACGAGCGGGAGACGCTCGAGGCCGTGATTGCCGCGCGCAATTCGGCCGTCACAGGCTTGAAGAACGCCGCCGCCAACCCGGGTGACCCGCGGGCCGTGCAGGAGCTTTCCGGCGCGGAAAGCGCTCTGACCGGCGCGCTCGGGCGCTTGTTCGCTCTGGCCGAGGCCTATCCGGATCTCAAGGCGAACCAGACCATGATGCAGCTCTCCGAGGAGCTCACTTCGACCGAGAACAAGGTCGCCTTCGCCAGGCAGGCGTTCAACGACGCCGTGATGAGCTACAACAACCTGCGCGAGGTGTTCCCGAACAGCATCGTGGCCGGCATGTTCTCGTTCTGGCCGGCGCAGCTCCTCGAGATCGAGTCTGAGGACAAGCGCGCGGTGCCCCAGGTGAAGTTCACCTGAGCCCGTCCGAGGGCGGCTTCGCTGGAGCTCAGTGAGGCCGCACTTCAGCAGCGGATCGAAGCCCGATGGACTTTTTCGCCCGTCAGGATCAAGCCCGACGCACGTCGCGGCGCCTGATCGTGCTCTTCGCGCTTGCAGTCATCGCCGTCGTGGTGGCCGTGGATCTCGTGGTGTTCACCGCGATTTCGATTGCCAGACCGGATGTTTACATCGGCGACGGCATCCCTTCCCTGAAGCAATGGATGTTTGCGCATCCCGGCACGGTCTTGGCAGTGACCGCGCTCGTGCTGGCAGTCATCGGCCTCGCCAGCCTTTACAAGACCATGGTGCTTGGCGGCGGAGGAGGCGTGGTCGCGCGCTCGCTGGGGGGCGTACGCGTCTCGCCGGATACCTCCGATCCGCTCGAGCGTCGGCTGTTGAACGTGGTCGAAGAGATGTCGATCGCCTCGGGCGTCCCCATGCCGGAGGTGTATCTGCTCGAGCACGAGAGCGGCATCAACGCTTTCGCGGCCGGACACACTCCGTCAGATGCCGCCATCGGCGTCACGCGCGGCGCGCTTACGACTTTGAATCGCGCCGAGCTTCAGGGTGTCATCGCGCACGAGTTCAGCCACGTGCTGAACGGCGACATGCGACTGAACCTCCGGCTCATGGGGCTGCTGTTCGGATTGCTCGTGGTCGCGCTCATCGGGCGGACGCTGTTGCGGGCGGGCGGTCGTGGGCGCAGCGGCAAGCGCGGCGGCAGTGGCACCGCTCTCCTCTTGTTGGTGGCGCTGGGCTTGCTCGTCGTCGGCTATATCGGGCTTCTATTCGGCCGACTCATCCAGGCCGCTGTCTCGCGCGCCCGAGAATCGTTGGCGGACGCCTCGGCAGTCCAGTTCACGCGCGATCCGCTCGGCTTGCGAGGCGCGCTGGTGAAGATCGCTGCGACCAGTGCCGGCTCGCGCATAGCGCACCCGGAAGCGGACGAGGTGGCGCACATGCTGTTCGCAACGGGCATGCGCCGCCTGTTTGCCACTCATCCGCCGCTCATGGAGCGACTCAAAGCGCTCGATCCGCGCTTCGACCCGAAGGAGATCGACGAAGTGCGCGCGCGGATGCTCCTCGCGAGCGAGCAATCGCGCGAGAGCGCATCTTACGAAGAAGCGCCTCTTGCGCGGGCGGGCGGGCCGATCGAGCTGCCTCTGGCGGCGCCCGCAACGATCGCGAGCCTGGTCGGCAACCCCGGAACGGCGCACATGCGCCTCGCCCGCCAGATCCGGGAGTCATTGCCTGAGCCCATCGTCCTGGCTGCCCGGCATGCGGATTCGGCCAGAGCCCTGCTGCTCGCGATGGCACTGGATCAGGGCCCGGAGCTTCGAGCCAGGCAGCTCGAGTCGCTCGCGACCCAGCTCGGCGCTCGACTCGCGCAAGCGGTCCGAAACCTCCTCGATCACGTGGATGCGCTCGCACCGGAGCAGCGCATGCCGGCCCTGATGAGCGCGTTCGCCGCTTTGCGCCAACTCACGCGTGAGGAGCGCTTGCAGTTGCTGGCTTTCCTCAACTCCCTGCTCCCAGCAGCCGGAGAAGTTGCGCTCGAGCGCTATGTGCTCAGAAAGCTGACGCAAGTTCACCTGCACGATGAGCTCGAGCCGGGTCGCAAGCGCGAGCTGACGCTCTCGGCGGTGAGAGTGGAGGCGCAAGTGCTGTTCAGCGTGCTCGCTCAGCATGGGCACGCCGATTCGAACGCGTCGCGTCGCGCCTATGAAGCCGGCATGCATCATCTCTATCCGCGCGAGCGGCCGGGTTTCAAACCCGTGAAGGACTGGGCGCTCGAGCTCGACCGGGCGCTCAGCCGGCTCGATCGTCTGCTGCCGGCGGGCAAGGAGGCGCTGGTCGAAGCGCTGATCGCGACCATCAGGCACGATGAGCGGCTGACGCTCGGCGAATCGGAGCTCCTGCGCGCGGTGTGCGCGAGCCTGCACTGCCCGTTGCCGCCGCTGATCGCGCCGAAACAAGACACGCCGTGACACGTTTGTGGGCTTGAATGCGCCACCGGGCGGCCCGCTCCGTCTCTCTCCTGCGCTTTTTTCCGTAACATGGGCCCTGGTGAGGCTCGAGGAAGAGGCGATGCCTGCGCCTCGGTGAGCCTGCGCTCACATCGACCCGCCGGGAGGCCCCGGCGCCGACTCGATGACTGGCGCGCAGCGAGCCGCCTCAAGATTTCATCGAGATCTCTTTCACTTCCGTTTTCCAGCATGTCGCATTCCATCCGCGTCCTCGGGGCGAGGCAGAACAATCTGAAAGGGCTCGACCTGGAGCTCCCGACGCACGAGCTCATCGTGGTGACCGGCGTGTCCGGCTCGGGCAAATCCTCGCTCGTCTTCGACACGATCTACGCCGAGGGGCAGCGCCGGTACGTCGAGACTTTCTCGCCCTATGCCCGGCAGTTTCTCGACCGCATGGATCGCCCGCGCGTCACGCGGATAGAGGGCATTCCGCCGGCCATCGCGATCGACCAGACCAATCCCGTGCGCACTTCGCGCTCGACCGTCGGCACGATGACCGAGCTCAACGACCATCTGAAGCTCCTGTTCTCGCGTGCCGCACGGCTTTACTGCCGGGGATGCGGGGCTCCCGTCCGACGCGACACGGCCCAAAGCATTTACTCGCAGCTTGCGGAGCGTCTCGCCGCAGAGGAAGGCGCGAGGATCGTCGTGACGTTCCCGGTCCCGGTGCCTCACAACTTCAGTGAGCAGGAAGTGCTTTCGCTGCTCGCGCAGCAGGGCTACACGCGCGTTTTCGATCGGATCGAGAAGCCCTCAGCGGCTGCCTCTCTCTCCGAGCCCGCCAAGCGTGGCCGTGGTCGCCGAAAGCCGCCCGCACCGGCCAACGGCCTCGTGCTCGAGATGATCCAGGATCGATTGCGGTTCGACCCGGTCGACCGAGAGCGGCTGATCGAGGCACTCGAAGCAGCGTTGCGAGTCGGGCGTGGCCGAGTGGCGGTGCACATGCTCGATGGCGCGCAAGGATCACTGGATCGCGAGGCGCCGTCGGCGAGGCCCATCCGTACGTGGCGGTTCTCTTCGGACCTGCATTGTGCGGACTGCGATATCCATTATCAGGAAGCGACCGCGAGCCTGTTCTCGTTCAACTCTCCGATCGGCGCTTGCGACACATGCCGCGGGTTCGGCCGGATCATCGGCGTCGATTACGGCCTGGTGATCCCTGATCCCTCGCGCTCGCTCGCGCAGGGCGCGATCAAACCGTGGCAGACCGAGTCTTACCGCGAGTGCCAGGATGATCTGCTGCGCTTCGCGCGCAAGCGCGGCATTCCGGTCGACGTGCCTTGGCGCGAGCTGACCGAGGAGCAGCGCACCTGGGTGATCGAAGGAGAGGGGAGCTGGGAGCGCAAAGTCTGGTACGGCGTGCGGCGCTTCTTCGAGTGGCTCGAAACACGCGCCTACAAGATGCACATACGCGTGCTGCTCTCGAAGTACCGCGCATACACCCCATGCACGGCTTGCGGTGGCGCACGGTTGAAAACCGAAGCGCTGCTCTGGCGGCTCGGCACCCGGGAGGAGGCCGCCGCCGTGTTGAGGGAAGGCGAGCGCTTCTTGCCGAACGGCGTGCAGTGGAGCCGCGAGTTGCTCGATCAACTTCCAGGCGTGAGCCTCCACGAGCTCATGCTCCTGCCGATCGAGCGTTGCGCCTCCTTCTTCGAACGCTTGCGGCTGCCGGCTCCGCTCGACCAGGCGAGCGACCTGGTGCTCAAAGAGATCCGCTCGCGCTTGAAGTACCTGCTCGATGTGGGGCTCGGCTATCTGACGCTGGACCGCCAGTCGCGAACTCTGTCCGGCGGAGAAGTGCAGCGGATCAATCTCACGACGGCGCTCGGGACTTCACTCGTCAACACGCTGTTCGTTCTGGATGAGCCTTCGATCGGCCTGCACCCCCGCGACATGGGGCGGGTGATCGGCGTGATGCAGCGCTTGAAAGCCGCGGGCAACTCGCTCCTCGTAGTCGAGCACGATCCGCAGGTGATGCAGGCGGCCGACCGGATTCTCGACATAGGCCCGGGACCGGGAGAGCGGGGCGGGCGCATCGTCTTCTTCGGCGAGCCGAAGCGCCTGGCCGAGGCGAAGAGCTCGCTGACGGCGGACTATCTCACTGGCCGCAAGAAAGTGAACGGCGATTTGCGCCTCGCGCAGGAGCGCTGGCGCGTGTCGGATCCGGCGCGAGCCTCCGGCGCCAACGTGCTACGCATCCGCGGAGCGCGCGAGCACAATCTCAAGAATCTCGATGTCTCCATCCCGCTCAATCGACTGGTCTGCGTGACCGGCGTGTCCGGCTCAGGCAAGTCGACGCTCGTGCAGGACGTGCTCTATCCGGCATTGCTCAAGCATTTCGGCAAGCCGACCGAGGCGCCGGGCAGTCACGATGCTCTCGAAGGAGCCGATGCGCTCGGCGCGGTGGTGATGGTCGATCAGGCGCCGATCGGAAGGACCACGCGCTCGAATCCCGCGAGCTACGTCGGCGCCTTCGATGCCATACGCAAGCTCTTTGCCGCCGAGCCTCTCGCGCGCGAGCGCGGCTACACGGTCGGCACCTTCAGCTTCAATTCCGGCAACGGGCGCTGTCCGACGTGCGCGGGCAACGGCTTCGAGCACGTGGAGATGCAGTTCCTTTCCGACGTCTACCTGCGCTGCCCGGATTGCGACGGGCGGCGCTATCGGGCCGAGATCCTCGAGGTCACGATCAATCGGGGCAAAGGGCCGGGACGCAGCATTGCCGACGTGCTGGAAATGACGGTGTCGGAAGCCATCGAGTTCTTCGCCGGCGAGCGCGAAGTCCTCGCGGCTTTGCAGCCGCTCGAGGAAGTCGGGCTCGAGTATCTGAAGCTCGGGCAGCCTGTGCCGACGCTCTCGGGCGGGGAGGCGCAGCGCCTCAAGCTCGCAGGCCATCTGGCCGCCGCCGGCGCTCGCGGCCGCTCCGGCGAAAGCTCCCGCGGCACCTTGTTCCTGTTCGATGAGCCGACGACGGGCTTGCACTTCGACGATATCGCAAAGCTCCTGAAGGCGCTGCGCAAGCTCATCGAGGCGGGCCATTCGCTGCTCGTCATCGAGCACAATCTCGATGTGATCGCGGCGGCCGACTGGCTCATCGATCTCGGGCCCGAAGGGGGCGAGGCGGGCGGTGAGATCGTCTGCGTCGGCACGCCGGAAGAAGTCATGCGCGTGGAGCGCTCGCACACCGGACGTGCGCTCAGAAGTGCGCGCGATGGCTGGTACTCGACGGCCGGCAGCGCTGCATCCGAGGAATCCGGAAAATCGCTCCCGTCGATTCACGGCCGCAGTCGTTCCGCGTCCGCCGATGTCATCTCGATTCATGGAGCGCGCGAGCACAACCTGAAGAACATCGATGTCTCGCTGCCTCGCGACCGCTTCACTGTCGTGACGGGTGTCTCGGGCTCGGGCAAGTCGACACTCGCCTTCGATATCGTGTTCGGCGAGGGTCAGCGACGCTATCTCGAATCGCTCAACGCGTACGCCCGACAGTTCGTGCAGCCTGCATCGCGCCCCGACGTGGATGCGATTTTCGGCATTCCGCCCACAGTGGCGATCGAGCAGCGCACGAGCCGGGGCGGGCGCAAGAGCACGGTGGCGACGCTCACCGAGATCTATCACTTCCTCAGGTTGCTGTACGTCAAGCTCGGCACTCAGTACTGCCCTGCTTGCGACGTCCCGATAGAGCCGCAGAGCTTCGATTCGATCGCAGCGCGTCTGCTCAAGAGCTTCCGTGGCCGCACCGTGACCTTGCTCGCTCCTCTGGTGGTGGCTCGCAAGGGCTATTACACCGACCTCGCGGCGTGGGCCGCGAAGAAAGGCTATGCGCACTTGCGCGTGGACGGGCAGTTGACACCGACGGCCGAGTGGCCGCGCCTCTCGCGCTTCAAGGAGCACACGATCGAGCTGCCCGTCGCGACTGTCAGGATTACGCCCCGCACCGAAAGAGAGATGCGCGAAGCCCTGACCACGGCGCTCGATTTTGGCAAGGGTGTCGTACATGTGTTGGAGGAAAACGGTGCCGCGCGCTCGCAAGTCGCCCGCAAGCGGGTGAAGTCGAATGCGGCTGAGGACGTGACGATCTTTTCCACCCGCCGGGCCTGTCCATCGTGCGCGCGCAGCTTCGCCGAGCTCGATCCGCGACTCTTCTCTTTCAACTCCAGCCATGGCTGGTGCGAAAGGTGTTTCGGCACTGGCCTCGAGCTGCGCGGCTTCAATGAGGAGCAGACCGGCGAGGAGCCCTGGTGGAGCGAAGCGGGCGGCGACGCGCGCACGTGCCCGGCATGTGGCGGCCAGCGGCTCAACGAAGTCGCGCGCAACGTGCGTTGGCGCGGGCGATCCATTGCAGAGCTCACCGCCCGATCCGTCTCTTCCATGCGCGCCTGCCTGGTGAACGTGAAGCTCGATGCGCGCCAGCGCGAGATCGCCAGGGACGCGCTGGCCGAGATTCGCGCGCGCCTCGAGTTCCTCGAAGAGGTCGGGCTCGGCTACCTTGCGCTCGATCGCTCCGCACCCACGCTGTCGGGCGGAGAGGCGCAGCGCATCCGCCTCGCCGCGCAGCTCGGGTCCAATCTCCAGGGCGTTTGCTACATCCTCGACGAGCCGACGATAGGCTTGCACCCGCGGGACAACCGCGTTCTGCTCGATACGCTCGAGCGCCTCGCGCGCAAGGGCAACTCGCTCCTCGTCGTCGAGCATGATGAGGAAACGATCCGCCGCGCCGATCACGTGATCGATCTCGGCCCGGGCGCGGGCACGCGGGGTGGACGAGTCGTGGCGGCCGGAACTGCGAGCGATCTCGCACGCTCGCGCGAATCGGTGACAGGCCGCTTGCTCGCCGAGCCGCTCAGGCATCCGATCGCTCAGCGCCGCGCAGTCACCCAGCGATCGCCGGCTTTGACGATCCGCCGCGCGTCATTGCACAACTTGCGCGTGCCAAGCCTGCGCGTGCCGTTGGGTCGGCTGGTCGTTGTGACAGGTGTGTCCGGGTCCGGCAAATCCACGCTCGCTCGCGACGTGTTGCACGACAATCTGCACGCGGCGCTTGGCCGCCGCAAAGGCGCCAAGATCGCCTGGCATGGCTGCCGGCAGATCGACGGAATCGAGCAGGTGGCGCGCGTGCTCGAGGTCGATCAGACGCCCATCGGCAAGACGCCGCGTTCCTGCCCGGCGACGTATGTCGGGTTCTGGGACGACATCCGGCGCGTGTTCGCCGAGGCCCCCGAAGCGCGCATGCGCGGTTACACCCCGTCGCGATTTTCCTTCAACACCGCGGGCGGTCGCTGTGAGGCCTGCGAAGGCCAGGGGCTGCGCAAGATAGAAATGAATTTCCTGCCGGATGTGCGCGTGACCTGCGAGACCTGCGGCGGGCGGCGCTTCAATCCCGATACGCTTGCGATCGAGTACCGCGGCAAGAGCATCGGGGACGTGCTCATGATGAGCGTCGAGGAGGCGGTCGCGTTCTTCACTGCGCATCCCCGCATCCACGACGCGTTGCGCCTGCTCGAGGACGTGGGCCTAGGCTATCTCACGCTCGGGCAACAGAGCCCGACGCTTTCCGGAGGGGAGGCGCAACGCATCAAGCTCGTGACGGAGCTGGCGAAAGTGCGCTCTTCCCCAGATTCGCCGCGTGGGAACGGCAGAAGCGCCGGAGGCACGCTGTACGTCCTGGACGAGCCCACCGTCGGCCTGCACATGGCGGACGTAGAGAAACTCATTCGCGTGCTGCACCGCCTCGTGGACGCAGGCAACACGGTCGTGGTGATCGAGCATGACCTCGATGTCATCGCCGAGGCGGACTGGGTCATCGATCTCGGTCCGGAAGGGGGCGAGCGAGGCGGGCGCGTGGTGGCGCAGGGCGCGCCGGAAGAGATCGTGCGTCACGCGCGCTCATCGCGTACTGCCCGCATTCTTCGGGATTTCCTGAGAGAACGGTCGATCGAGCGCGCGCCGGGGTCGAGTCGTGCAAGATTGACCGCGTGAGTCAAGCGCCGCTTCCGCCCTGCCCTTCCCGCAAGCGAGTCGGGGCCCCCATCCTGTCCTCCCCCGTTTCACGGGGGAAGGGACGCAAGAGTCGCGCGGGATCGTTTCCTTTTTTTCCGAGGGCACGATGGGGGCGAAAGAGCGCGGGGTCGCAGAACCAAAAAGCGCCTCAGCCGACACACAAGGCAGGCGTGGCTCGCGCAGCCGAAAACGGCGGCAATCGACTTCGCTGGCGCGCCTCACTAGAGTGCCCTGATCGACTTTTGCCGTGGGGAAGGCATGAGGCTCGAAGCGACGGGGACGAGCACGCTGCTCGCGCTGCTCTGCATGGGGTTGTCCCCCTGCGCCGAGGCCAATGAGGTCGGCTTCTACGTGGGCGGAGATTTCAGCCGGGCGAGGAAGCAGGGCGAACGCGCTTTCTACGATTCGTTTGTCGAGGACGTGCACAGCTTCTTCGGTTACACCCCGAGCACCGCTCGCAGCTCCTTCGACGAAGAGAGCTCGGCCTTCGACATCCTGGTCGGCTACCGCTTCAACCGCTGGCTCGCGCTGGAGGGCGCGTACAGCCGCCTCGGGCAGATCGCCTTCGAGTCGCGCACGACCGGCAACTACCCGAACGATGCGGGCATTCTCGACTTCATCGCCGAAAGCGAGACCAGCGGCTTCAAGGTGTCTTTCCTCGGCGTGTGGCGTCTCACACGCGATTGGGAGCTTTTCGCGCGCGCCGGCGCGCTCTTCGCGGAGAACCGGCTGAGGGTGGTTCTGATCACGCGCGGCGAAATGTTCGTCCAGCCGGGCGGGGAGCGCACTTCCGACTCGTTCTCAAAGGGCACGGTGGAGCCGCTCCTCGGCGTCGGCCTCGGTCGCCGCTTCTTCGAGATCTACGATTTCAGGCTCGAATATCAGCGCGTGCTCGATTCGGGCCTCGAGGACACGGGCGGGGCAGGCGACATCGACGCGCTGATGCTCGGAGTCACGGCGACATTCTGAACCCAAGGCCAACCGGGCCTCCTGTCACCCCCGCCGGGGTCGGGGGGGCGTGGCGTTTCTCCCGCGCTCACCGTTTTCGGTCCGCGCCGACTGTTGTATGGAGTCCCAGGGAAACGGCCGCGTGGCTGACCCCTCCAAAAAATGAGTCGGCCGAAGGTGATGCGATAAAGCATCGCACAACGCACGAATGGCGCCGCCGGGCGGGCCCGGCTGCGACCGGGGCGCGTTGCGGGCAGCCCGCGCGTATGCAGGGTGAGCGCCGCGCGCGGCGCAATCGATGCAATATTCCCCGCCTTTTCGCCCGCCTCGCCCCGTTCCGCCGACTCCATTGCCGGAATCCGGCGCAATGCCTGATCGGGAGGCCAGTTGTGTTCAAAATACAACATTCCCGGGCGCCCCCGTCTGATCTGTATACAGGAGGACGCCTGCGTCGGGGCCAGAAATCGCCCGAAAGGGACGGCAGTCAGGGACTTCGGCCGTTTGTGCGCCGCATGTTCGGCCCGTGCGGATTTAGCAACGAGGCTTTCAATGCACGTAATCGAGTTGTATGCTCGGCACCACGCTTGGGTCCGCGGTGCAAGCTCCGTGTTGCGCTTGGCCTCAAGAAGGGAGCAAGCAGTGGCTGGCTTTCAGCCGCTCGCTTCTTCTAGTCCCGAATCAAAACCCTCTCGCAGGAGGAGCATCAATGTCGGCGAGTACTTCAATTCGGCGCGCAGTACATTTTGCGCTGCTGACTAGCGCTGCCGCGGCGGTCTCCATGCCGTCGTACGCGCAAGAGCAGACCATTCAGGAAGTGGTGGTCACAGGCTCGCGCATCGCGCAGCCCAATCTCGAGACCACCAGCCCCGTTACGCAGGTCACGGCAGAGGACGTGATCACGCAGGGCGTGACCAAGATCGAAGACCTGGTGAATCAGTTGCCGCAGGCGTTCGCGGCCCAGAACGCA
>DASVCI010000210.1:0-6532 GCA_036381695.1 Steroidobacteraceae bacterium | reverse complement strand
GTAATTGCCCCGCATGTAGAGGAAGTCGTAGATGCGGATGACGTTCTTGTGCGTGATCTTGCGCGAGTAGCGCAGCTCGTGCACGAACCGCTTCATCATCTCCTCGTCCTGGGAGACGTTCGGGTTCAGGAACTTGAGGATGAGCCGCTCCTCGACCACTGTGTCCTCGACCAGCAGCACCGTGCCGAAGGCGCCCTTGCCGATCTTCTCGATGAACTTGTAGCGGCCCTCGATCATGTCGCCGGTCTTGAGCGTCGAGATGTCGAGCTTGGCCGTGGCCGCGGACGCCTCTTCGGCGCGCTTGATGACCGAGGCGACGTCCGCCTTGTCGAGCAGGAGCGTGCGTGCGGGCTCGGCCATCTGCGCCGCTTTCGCCTGAGCCGCGATCGCCGTGCTGGAGTAGCGCCCGTCGATCTCCTCGATCGCGCGCAGGGCGGCGTGCTGGACAGTTGCGTCAGTGGAGGCGGCGCCCGCTGATTGAATGTAGGTGCGGATGCTGTCGGCGCGCTTGTCATCGGCGAGGCGCGCGAGCGCGTTCATCACCTCGACCTTGACTTCTTTTTCAGGGCGCTCGAGCAGGCGCACGAGCGGCTCGATCACCTTCGCGTCGCCGAGCTTGCCGAGGGCTCGCGCGACCGTCGGGAGCGAGCGGGTGTTCTCCTGGTTGTTGAGGAGCTCGAGGAGCGCCGGAACGGCCTTGCGACTGCCGATCTCGGCGAGCGCATCCACCGCGCGCTCGCTCACCCACCAGTCCTTGTCCCGGGTGGCCTCGATCAGAAAGTTGACGGCGCGCTCGTCCTTGGTCTGGTTCAGGATCTCGATGGCGGCGCGACGCACGTCCTCGTCCTCGTCGCGAACCAGCTCGATGACCGCATCGACCACGCGAGGGCCGCCGATCTTGCCGAGTGCGTCGGCCGCGCGCGTGCGCACCCACCAGTCGTCATCCTTGATCGCTTGCAGCAGGTACTTGATGTCTTTGGTCGTGCCGAGGTGATTGAGCACCTCGACGGCAGCGCGGCGTGCGTACTCGTTCTCGTCCTTGAGCACGTCGATCAGGTGCTTCATCGTCTCCGGGTCCCTGACGCGGACCACCAGGTCGATCGCCTGGCCCGCCACGTCGATGTCCGGGTCCCTGAGGAGCTGGCAGACCGGGCCGATGTTGATCGGGCCGTCCATCTTCGAGAGGGCGGCGAGCGCAGCTTTGCGGATCTGCTTGTTCGGGTCCTTGAGCTGCGTCTGGATCGCGGCCGCGACCGGCGGCTGGTTGAAGCGCGAGAGGATTTCGATGATCTGCAGGCGCGCGACGGAGTCCTTGCCCTCGATGCGGCTCACCAGCTCGGGGATCGCCGACTCGTCGGCCAGCTCGCCGATGATCTTGAAGAGCGCGGCCTTCTCGTTCGCTTCCTGCTTGTAGGCGTGCTGCAGGAGGTCGCGGACCGTGAAGCGATTCTTCTGCGCCGCGATGATCTCGAGCACGGCGGGCTTGGAGACATCATCCCGGCCGAGCAACTCGACGAGGAGCGTGGCGCTGTAGTTGCGGCTCGCGCTCAGCGCCCAGATGACGCCGGCGATGGTGCGCGGGTTGCCGTCGACCAGCGCCTGGGCGACGAGCGGGAAGCTCCGGTTGTCGATGAGCTGCGTCAAAATGTCGACATACGCGGCGGTTTCCTTTTTGTCCGCGACTGCGAGCGCATCGAGGATCTTCGGAATGGCGCCGGCACCGAGCCGGGCCAGCTTCTGGAACGCTTTCTGCGCCTCGGGATGCAACGGGTCGCCCAGGCCGCGGATTTCAGCGATCAGGCGCTCGGCTCTCAAATCGGCGAAAAAGCTCATCCAGTCGTCTCGGTCTTCCCGTCGGCGCGGTGGTTGTTTCGGGGATCGGGGCGGGGGCTGCGCTCGAGCCGCCCACGCCGACCCGGACCCGCTGAAGGTATGAGGACGCGACCCCCGGGCGAAATGACACCAAAGTCCGCAACAAAATGATGTAAGTCATTATGCCACGACCGTTGCGCGCGCACCGGCGCTCGTCGCGTCTACGGCGACGGGTCGGCGCAACTTCGCTAAAATCGCGCCTCCCTGCACCGCTTCGGGCCTCTCGCCGGGCTGCCGGTGGACACTCGAAGCGACCTTCCGGCCCCAGCCGCGTTTCTCATGACTTCCAGCCCCGACCCGACCCTCGAAGCGAGACTCAAGGCGCTCACCGACAGCTACCCGGACCCGTACCTCGGCCTCGAGCTGGGGGCGGCAAACGCCGTTCAGCGCGTCGAGCTTGCAGACGGGCGGGCGCGCATCGCTGTTCTGCTGGGATTTCCTGCGACCCGCTACGCTTCCGAGCTTACGAGCGCGCTCGAGCAGCGGGCCCGCACGCTCGAGGGGGTACGCGAGGTCGAAGTGCGGGTCGACTGGCAGGTTGCGGCCTCCGCCGTCGGGCGGAACCTGCGACCCATTCAGGGGGTGCGCAACATCATTGCCGTCGCTTCGGGCAAGGGCGGGGTGGGCAAGTCGACGACTGCCGCGAACCTTGCGCTTGCGCTCGCCGACGAGGGTGCGGCGGTCGGGCTGCTCGATGCCGACATCTATGGGCCGAGCCAGCCGTTGATGATGGGCCTCACCGGCGAGCGGCCGCGCAGCCCCGACCAGCGAACGATGATTCCGCCCATGGCGCACGGCGTGAAAGTGATGTCGATCGGCTTTCTCATCGACGCCGAGCAGCCGATGGTCTGGCGCGGGCCGATGGTGACGCAGGCGCTCGTGCAACTGCTCGAGACCACCCGGTGGGGCGAGCTGGATTACCTGATCGTCGACATGCCGCCTGGTACCGGGGACACCCAGCTCACCCTGTCCCAGCGGGCTCCGCTCAGTGGGGCGGTCATCGTCACTACGCCACAGGACATCGCCTTGCTCGATGCCCGCAAGGGGTTGCGCATGTTCGAGAAGGTCTCCGTTCCGGTGCTCGGTATCGTCGAGAATATGTCGACACACATCTGCTCGAAGTGCGGCCACGAGGAGCACATTTTCGGCTCGGGCGGTGGGCAGCGTATGGCCGAGCAGTATGGGGTGGAGCTGCTCGCGCAGTTGCCGCTCGACATCCGTATCCGGGAGCAGACCGACGGGGGTCGCCCGACCGCAGTGGCCGAGCCGGACAGCCCGCTGGGGCATGCCTATATCGAGTTCGCGCGCCGGACAGCCGCGCGCTTGGTGCGCCTCGGGCTCGAGCCCGCCAAGCCCTTCCCGACGATCACCATCGAAGACACTTGACCGGCGCGCTGAGCCTGCCAGTATCGCGGCCACAAAACACGACGCGGCGGCCGGTCAGCGAGCCGGATCGCCGCTTCGGCCGCGCATGCTCCCGAGCTCGCCATGTGGACTTGCCTGTCCAAAAGGCGGCGCCGTTGCAAGCCCGTCCGGCGGCGCCCGGCACGGCCGTGCGGCGATCAACGGACCTTTAGCAGAGAACGTCAGATGAGCATCAAGTCCGACCGGTGGATCCGCCGCATGGCGGAGCAGGGCATGATCGAGCCGTTCGAGCCCAACCAGGTGCGCTTTACGAACGGCGGCAAGATCGTTTCCTACGGCACCTCGAGCTACGGCTACGACGTGCGCTGCGCGAACGAGTTCAAGATCTTCACCAACATCAACACGACCATCGTCGATCCGAAGAAGTTCGACGAGAAGAGCTTCGTGGATCTGACGGCGGACGTCTGCATCATCCCGCCTAACTCCTTCGCGCTGGCGCGCACCGTCGAGTACTTCCGCATTCCGCGCAACGTCCTGACCGTCTGCCTGGGAAAATCGACGTATGCGCGTTGCGGCATCATCGTGAACGTCACGCCGCTCGAGCCTGAATGGGAAGGCCACGTCACGCTCGAGTTCTCGAACACGACGCCGCTGCCTGCAAAAATTTATGCCAACGAAGGCGTGGCGCAGATGCTGTTCTTCGAGTCGGACGAGGTCTGCGAGATCTCGTACAAGGATCGCGGCGGGAAGTATCAGGGCCAGCGCGGCGTGACCCTGCCGAAGACCTGAGCGAGTCGCGGTTTCAACGGGACTGAGCTCCCTCGCTCGCTCTTTCGAGCTCCACCAGCTCCATCACGGTCTCGACCTTGCCCTTGCGGATCTGCTCGGCGCGGGCCGGGATGTGGCCGAGCGATGGAACCATCCAGAAGCGGGAGAGGCGGCTCGAGCCTTCGCGGCTGCTCTCGTAGATCACGGCATCGAGCTTGCCGAGTTTCGAATCGAGCACGGCGTTTTCTTTGCGCGTGTAGGTGTAGCGCTTGATGCGCTCATCGTCGATGAGTGGAATCACCCCTGGCTCCTCGCCCCGGAGCAGCGCCGTCGTGACCTCGATCTGAATCGAGGAGCGGTCCTGCAGGCCGGGCTCGGTCGGCAGCTCCACGCGCTCGCCTTCGACCTCTCCGCTCACCCGTCCGGCGTCCCAGTCGAACTCGAGCCACCCATCCTTCGCCTGGCCCGACTTGCCGTCCTCGAGGTGCCATTCGAGCGGGCGCACTCCGTCCGGGCCGATCTCCAGCACGCTGCGCTCGACCGCCGCGCGGCTGATGAACAGTCGTGCGAGTGCGCTCGGATTCGGGCGCGACTCATACACGTAGTGACCGCTCGCCGGATCGCGCTTGAGCTCGAAGGTGAGGGTGCCGGCACCAATCCCGCGATAGCGCACGGCGTAGGTGGCTTTGAACGGCTCCGGAACCGCCTCGCCAGCGTGCGCGCCGGCGGCGAGGAGGCCGGTCGCGATCAAGGCCGGGAGCAGGGGAGTCAGGCGCATGCGATCTCCTCGAGGCGAACGGCGGGCGGGCCTTCAAACGGAAAGGGCTCAAAGGCTCACCCCGCTGGCTGGGGTCCGAAGGCACTATGCGGGATCGAGGACCGGTGCGTCGAGCGCACGCCCGTCGAGCCACACCTGCCCGTCGCGCAGCTCCAGCCTGCCGCGCGCGAACCAATCGATGACCTTGGGGTAGATCCTGTGTTCCTCGCGCTGAACTCGGGCTGAAAGCGTGTCCACATCATCGCCCGGCTGCACGTCCACACGCGCCTGCGCGATGATTGGCCCTCCATCGAGCTCCTCGGTCACGAAGTGCACGCTCACGCCATGAACTTTGTCTCCCGCTTCGAGGACGCGGCGATGCGTATGAAGGCCGCGGTACTTCGGCAGGAGCGAAGGGTGGATGTTGAGAATGCGTCCCGCGAAGGCGTGTATGAACGGCGGTGTGAGGATGCGCATGAAGCCCGCCAGCACGATGAGCCCGGGACGATAGCGCGAGAGCGAATCGACGAGTGCGCGATCGTAACTCGTCCTGTCGGCGAACTCGCGGGGCGACAGCACTTGCGTTTCGAGACCCATCTCGCGGGCAATCGCGAGGCCGGGCGCGGTGGGCTGATCGCTGACGACGACGCGCACCTCGACGGGCAGCTCGCCGCTCGCCGCGCGGCGCGCAATCGCTTGCATGTTGCTGCCCCGCCCGGAAATGAGAATGGCGACGGGCAGCCGGGCGCCCGGCTCGCCGACTTGCTGGCTCATCCGCGGATGACTACGCCGCCATCGCCGCGGCGAACCTCGCCAATGACCACAGGGTTCTCACCCTGCTCACGCAGGCATTGCAATGCCTTCTCGCCATGCTCGGCGGCTACGCACACGACCATGCCGATCCCGCAATTGAACGTCCTGTACATTTCCTCGTTCGGGATCCTGCCTGTCTTCTGCAGCCAGTCGAACACGGCAGGGCGCTCCCACGTCTTCGAGCTCAAGTGCACTTCGAGCCCCTGCGGAATCACGCGCGGGATGTTTTCCGTCAACCCGCCGCCGGTGATGTGTGCCAGGCCGTGCACTCCCACCGTTCTCGCGAGCGTCAGAAGCGGTTTGACATAGATTCTCGTCGGGGCGAGGAGCACGTCGTAGAGCGGGACACCGTCGAGCTTCGTCGCCGAAGTGGCCTTCGCCGTGGCAAGGAGCTTGCGGATGAGCGAGTAGCCGTTCGAGTGCGGGCCGGAGGAGGGCAAGCCGATGACGACGTCGCCCGGACGCGTGTTGCGGCCGTCGATGATCGCGTCCTTCTCGACGATGCCGACGCAGAAGCCGGCGAGGTCATAGTCTCCAGCCGCGTACATGCCGGGCATTTCGGCCGTCTCACCGCCGATCAGCGCGGCGCCCGCCTGGACGCAGCCCTCGACGATGCCCTTGATCACCGACTCGGCGACCTCGACGCTCAGCTTGCCCGTGGCGTAGTAGTCGAGGAAGAACAGCGGCTCGGCGCCTTGCACGACCACGTCGTTGGCGCACATCGCCACCAGGTCGATTCCAATGGTGTCGTGCCGTCCCGTCTCGATGGCGAGCTTGAGCTTGGTGCCGACGCCGTCCGTGCCCGAGACGAGGACCGGCTTTCGATAGCGCTCGAGCGGCAGCTCGAACAGCGCGCCGAAGCCGCCGAGCCCGCCCAGCACTTCCGGGCGCATCGAGCGCTTCACGAGCGGCTTGATGCGTTCGACGAGTTCCTCGCCCGCGTCGATGTCGACGCCG
>DASVCI010000209.1:0-5456 GCA_036381695.1 Steroidobacteraceae bacterium | reverse complement strand
CTACGTCCCTTATCAGCTCTACCGGGTCACGAACAAGCTGAACGCCCGGTTGCTCAAGCGACTGAAGCGCATGCGCATCAACACCTCGCAGTGGCGGGTGCTGAGCGTGCTGCGCGCCTATGGCCCGATGAGCATCGGCCGAATCGTCGAGACGACCTTGATGGAGCAGCCCACCACGAGCCGCGTGGTCGCTCAGCTCGAGCGCGTCGGCCACGTGTGCCGCCGGCTGTCGGATTGCGATTCACGGGTGGCGGAGATCTCGATCACTCCGGCCGGCATGGCGGCGTTCGAGGGCATCGTGCCTGCGGCGCTCAAGCATCAGAGCATCGCGTTCCAGAACGTGAGCGCGCGCGAGATCGCTTCCCTGGTCGAGACGCTGAAGAAGATCGAGCGCAACATCGCGCCCGAGGATTGAGCGGCGGCTCAGTAGTTGATGCCGGGGTTGTCGCCGGGATGGATGACGCCCACTACATCCATGCCTTCGCTCACGGTGCATTGCAGGGAATGCAGGTGCTTCCTCGGAAAGAAAATGACGTCACCCGGCGCGACGGGCGCCCGCACGGTCTCGTTCCAGATCACGCCCTGTCCCGAGACGATGATCAGCGCTTCCTCGTATAAGTGGCGGTGCATGGCCGCCTTCGACTGGGGGATGTGGCCGATGAACTGCGTCGTGTCGATCGCACCCATCGAAACGTCCACCAGGTGCTGGAAGAAGCGAGGCCCCATCGCCTTGCGTCGCTGCGGATCCACGCGCGCCACGCGCTGGGGCCGGCTCGAGTCGAAGCCGCCCATGCCCGGCACTGAGCGAAGCTCGGTGACGGCCGGGCAGACAGAGATGAATACTTCGAGCGTGACCGCGGCGTCGGGCCGGATGCGGAACGCTTCGCCTTTGAGCACGAGCACGCCATCGAGCGGCCCGATCTGAAACTGACGCTCGCCGATTTCGACGGTGCCTGAGCCTTCGGTGACGAACAGGAAGGTCTGCGCGTCGGGCCCGGCGGAGAGGATCGGCGAGGCTCGTTGCCGGATCTCCGCATAGAACTGCGTCTGATAGACAGCGCCTCGGCTGCCATCCACGAGCTTGCGCAGCCAGAAGGGACCGGGATCGGCGGGGCGCGTCGCCGTCGGACGAATCGTATAGCAGGGCGCATCCAGACGGCGGATTCCTTCCTCATCCTCCTCGGCCCACGGCTTGGTGCTGTTCTCCACCGTTTCGGCCTCATCGTCCGCATAGCCGCCGGGAAGGTTGCTGTGCGTGCCGTCGCAGAAAGGCGGAGTGCTGGTGCGCTTGCAGAGGCAGAACAGAACTTCCTCTCCATCGCGTCGCGCGGTGTAGGCAACCGGCTGAAAGCCCGTGCCGATGTGCGACTTGCCATCGCAAAACGGTTGCTGAGTCGAGCGGCCGCAACGGCACCACAGGTAGCGCTGACCGGCGCGCAGCTCCATGTAGCAGGGCTTGTAACCGGCGATCCGGGCAACGGGCTTGGTTTCCTCAGGCATGGCAGACGCCTCTAACGCCATTGGCTGGCGAACAGGACCACGATGGAAACCGGCGCGATGATGCAAACTGCGAAGCGCCAGATCGCGATCGTGATCGGAGATGCTGTGACGTGCTCACCCGTCGTGCTCTTGCGCACAGCCCAGCCGATGAAGAGCGCGATCAGGAGGGCGTTGAGCGGCAGCAGCACGCTCGCAATGCCGAAATCCAGCACATCGAAAAAAGTTCGCTCGGCGAAGCCTTTCACGCCCTCGAGCGGATGAAAGTCCTCGAGCACGCTGAAGGACAGGAGCGAGGGCAGCCCGATGGCCCAGATGGCCGCTCCGGTCACCACGGCGGCTTTGACCCGGGAGAGACCCGATTGCTCCATCACCCAGGCCGTGACCGGCTCGAGCATGCCGACGGCGGTGGTGAAGGCCGCGAGCGCGATGAAGCCGAAGAAGGCGACGCTGATGAAGGCGCCGCCCGGCATCTGTCCGAAGGCCACGGGCAAGGTGACGAAAATGAGGTTCGGTCCCTCGGTCGGCTTCAGGCCGTAGGCGAACACCGCCGGAAAGATCGCGAGCCCCGCCATCATCGCCACCGTGATGACCGCCGAGCAGATGATCGTGGCGAGCTTGGGCAGAGAGGCCGCACGTGGCAGATAGGAGCTGTAGGTGATCATGACGCCTACGCCGATCGCCGTAGAGAAAAGCGCCTGGCCGAGGGCGGTGAGCACGCTTTCCGCCGTGAACGAGGAGAAGTCCGGAACGAAAAGGAAGCGAAGGCTCGGCCTCAAGTCGAGGGACACGGCGTTGTAGACGACGAGGCCCACCAGGATGATCGCGAGCGCGACCATCTTGATGCGCGAGATCCATTCGATGCCCTTCTGCACGCCGCGCGCCACCACGCCGGTCGTGAAGGCCAGAAACAGGAACTGCACCAAGCCGGCCCGCCACGGCGAGGCCATCAGCTCGGAGAACGTGGAGAGCGAGCGCTCCGCATCGAATCCTTCGAAGCCCTGCAAGAGCGCGACGCGCGTGTAGTCGAGCGCCCAGCCTGCCACGACGCTGTAATAGCTCAGGCCGAAGAAGGGAATCACGATGCTGAGCCAGCCTACCAGTCGCCAGCCGCGCCAGGTGCCCTCGTGCTCCACGAGCGCATCCACACTTTTCACGGCGCTCGCGTGGCCGCGCCGCCCGATCGACATCTCGGCGATCATCAGCGGGATGCAAAGCACCACCACGAAGATGATGTAGAGGATGACGAACAGGCCGCCGCCGTTCGCGCCGGCGACGTACGGGAAACGCCAGAGGCTCCCGAGCCCTATCGCCGCGGCCGCAGCGGCATAGAGGAACGCGAACGTCGATGTCCAGGAATCACGGCTCACGCGACATTCCTCAATGGAGGCCCTCGCAGTCAGCGCTCGAGTGTACGCAAGGCTGCGCCGAACCGGCGGATTTCTTCGACAGTGTTGTAGTGAACCAGGGAGACGCGCACGGCGCCCGTGTCAGGGTCGACCCCGAGGCGTCTCATCAGCCTCGGCGCATAAAGATGACCGTCCCGGATGCCGATGCCCGCGTTCGCCATGTGCTCGGTCACGCGTGCAGGCGCTACGCCCGGCACATTGAAACAAATTGTCGGCACCCGGGCCGCCACCTGGGAATGATCGCTGATGCCGTAGACGGTGGCGCCGCAATCGGCCAGCACGCGCAGCAGCTCGATCGACAGCGTCTGCTCATAGGAGCGGATGGCATTCATCGCCCTCGTCAGGTTCTCCCGGGCCGTTGAGCGCTGCGCCTGGTCGGGAGCGAGCCGCGCGCCGATCCCGGTGAGATAGTGCACCGCCGCGTCCATGCCCGCGACGTTTTCGTAGATGAAGGTGCCCGCCTCGATCTTGCCGGGCGGCTCATCCGGAATGAAATCCTCCCGGAAGGTCGGCAGACGCCGCAGCAACTCGTGCCGGCCCCAGAGGAATCCCATGTGCGGCGCGAAGATCTTGTAACCGGAGCACACGAGGTAGTCGCAATCGAACGCCTGCACGTCGAACAGCCCGTGCGGGCCGTAGTGCACGGCGTCCAGAAACACCTCGCCACCGACTGCATGCACTTTATCGGCTACGGCGCGCACGTCCACGATCGTGCCGATGGCATTGGAGGCGAGCGTGCAGGCGAGGAGGCGCGTGCGCGAGGAGAGCAGGGGCTCCAGGTCTTCTATATGAAGGGTGCCGTCGGCCCGGGCCTCCCACCACTTTATTTTGGCGCCATGGGGAGCGAGCGCCAGCCAGGTCGCGATGTTGGCCTCATGGTCCAGGCTCGTGACGACGATCTCGTCGCGCCCTTTCAACGTCTGGCCGATCGCGAGGCTGACGGTGCGGATGAACGAGGTCGCGTTCATGCCGAGCGCCACTTCGCTCGCGCGCTCGGCATTGAGGAACATCGCGAGGCTCTCGCGGGCGCGGGCGATCGTTTCGTCGACGGTCACGCTTCGTCCGTAGCGCCCGCCGCGCTGCACGTTGTGCTCGATCAGGTGGCGGTTGACCGCATCGAGCACGCCTCGAGGCACCTGGGCGCCCGCGGCGTTGTCGAAAAAAATGAAGTCGCCGGCGCGGGCCAGGGCGGGAAACTCGGCGCGCAGCGCCTCAACCGGCAAGTCGGGGGCGCCGGCGGGAGCTCCAGGCGCGGCGATCGAGGCTTTCATGCGTGCTCCGGAACGTGGCTCGGAGTCAATATATTCAGTTGCATATGAAAGGGCAAGAAAGCCTTGGCCGGCACGCCGGCGCGGCGCGGCAGCGCGGGCGCGGAAGGCTGGGGGGAGGAGGGAAGGGCGCGAGGGGCTAGCGGGCTTCTTTCGCCCGAGCCAGCATTTCGCCGATATATGGCGGCAGGGCGAAGGCGGCCTTGTGCACCTGCGGCGTGTAGTAGCGCGTTTTAAGCCCGCTTGCCGCATGGCGCTCCATGAGGGTCTCGAGGCTCACCGAATCGGGCTTCAAGCTCTCGCTCGCCCATCCGAGCGCCATGTGACCTCCGAAGTAGGTCGGCGAGGTGAGCAGATAGCACTCGACGACGGCGAACGTGCTCGCGAGATTGCGTATCGCCATGGAGAACGAGTGCTTCTGCAGGAACGGCACGCCCGCTTGAACGACGAGCACTCCGCCCGGCTTCAGGCGCTTGCGCACGGCGGCGTAGAACTCCGGCTCGAAGAGCACGCGGCCCGGGCCGACCGGGTCGGTCGAGTCGATCAGGGCGACGTCGAACGACTTTTCCGTCGTGCGGACGAAAGCCGCGCCGTCGCCGTGATGGAGCTCGAACCTCGGGTCGCTGAACACGGATCCATTGATGTCTGCGAAGTACTCGCGGGCGAGCTCGGTCACCTTGGCGTCGATTTCGACCTGCGTGACCGAGCGCACCGCCTCGTGCTTGAGCACTTCATCGGCGAGCCCGCAGTCTCCGCCTCCGATGATGAGAACGTCCGCGGCGCCTGCGTGCGTGAATAAGGGCACGTGGGCGAGCATCTCGTGATAGACGAACTCGTCAGCGGTAGACGTCTGGACCGCGTCATCGAGCATGAGGACGCGGCCAAACGACTCGTTCTCGAAAACGACCGCCTTCTGGTAGGCGGTCTTTACTCGGGCCAGGATGCGCGAAGCCTTGTACGACATCCGCACGGAGGGGATGATCGTCTCCGAGCACCACTGGGGCCGGGTCATCCCGTGCGTCCTCGCAAGAGCTCCTGCATGGAAACATCGCGCGGCTGGAACGCCTCGACCAGCACGTCGATGCAACGCTCGGGCTTGGTCTTGCCGCACATGAAGATGTCGAGCGCGGCGTAGCCGACCTCGGGCCAGGAGTGGATCGAGATGTGGCTCTCGGCCAGCACCGCGACTCCGCTCAGCCCGCCGTTCGGCTCGAAACGGTGCAGGTGGATGTGCAGCAAGGTTGCCCCGGCAACTTCGACGCACCGACGCAACGTCGCTTCC
>DASVCI010000208.1:0-8141 GCA_036381695.1 Steroidobacteraceae bacterium | reverse complement strand
GGAGACTTTCCGACGTCTGGAGCGGCTGAGGGAGCTGCGCATCGAGCATCGCGATCTGGACGACATCATCAACCGGCTCCAGATGGATCTCTACGTCAACGAGGTGCAGTTGAGGCGCCTGAAGAAACGCAAGCTCTTGCTGAAGGATCAGATCGCGCGCCTCGAGAGCGAGCTGATCCCCGATCTCAACGCATAAAGAACAACGACGATGCAGGAACTGCTGCGCAACGCGGGCCGCCAGCTCGAGGCGCTCGCCACGCCCGCCACGCTCCTACAGCTCCTGGGCCTGGTGGTCGCGATCCTCCTCGCGATGTGGTTCGCGAGGCAAGTGCGCGGCACCGAGCGCGCCAAGGCCGCCCTGGTTCAGAAGGGCTTCCAGGCCCGTCTCACTGAGGCGATCCTGATCGTCAGCCCGCACATCGCGGCGCTGGTCCTCATCGCCGCGTTCGGCGGCGTGCTCCACGCGATCGAAGCCGAAAGCCACATAGTCGACCTCGCGATCACGCTCGCGGGCCTGCTGCTGCTGATTCGCCTGGTGGTCTACATGGTGCGCGTGTCGCTGGGCAACCGCACCAAGGGCTGGGGCAACACGATCACCTTGCTCGCCTGGGGCATTCTCGCGCTGCACGTGCTGGGCTGGTTCGACCCGCTCGTGCAGGCGCTCGACAGCGTCGGGATCAAGGCTGGCGAGCGGCGCATCACGCTCTGGTCGGTGCTCAAGATCCTGTTCACGGTCGGCGCGTTCATCCTGCTCGCGGTGTGGCTCGCGCGCTGGTTCGAGCGGCGGCTCATGGCGATGCAGGGCCTCGCGCTCTCGATGCGCATCGGCATCGCCAAGTTCTCGCAGGCGTTCCTGATCGCCCTTTCGATCCTGCTGGGCCTCAATGCCGCGGGCCTCGATCTCACCACCCTCAACGTGCTCACCGGCGCGATCGGCATCGGCCTCGGCTTCGGCCTGCAAGCCATCGCCGCCAACTTCGTCAGCGGCTTCGTGCTGCTGATGGACCGCTCGATCAAGCCGGGCGACGTCATCAGCTTCACGGGCACGACGGGCACCAGCACCGAAGGCTTCGGCTGGGTCCAGGAGTTGAGAGGCCGTTACGTCGTCGTGCGCGACCGCGACGGAGTCGAGACGCTGGTGCCGAACCAGCACTTGATCACCAACATGGTGATCAACTGGAGCTACACCGACCCGCGTGTGCGCCTCAAGCTCCCCGTCCGCGTCAGCTACAAAGACGATCCGGAGCAGGCGCTGGCGCTGCTCCTGAAGGCGGCCGAGGGTAATCCGCGAATCCTGCGCGATCCGCCGCCGGTTTCGCGCATGATGGGGTTCAACGATTACGGCTTCGACCTCGAGCTGCGCTTCTGGATCGCCGACCCGCAGGAGGGCGTGAACAACGTGCGCTCGGACGTGAATCGGGCGATCTGGCGCTTGTTCCGGGAGCACGGAATCACCATTCCGGTGGCCCAGCGCGAAGTCGTGTTCGAGATGCGGGATCGCAGCCCGATCGCCCGCGACGTCTGAGTGAATCTTCCGCGGTTACGCGGCACATTGAGATCCAGCTCTCGCCATGCTCCACGTTCCGCCCGAAGCGATCGAGCTGCGATTCATCCGCGCCGGCGGGCCGGGCGGCCAGAACGTGAACAAGGTGGCAAGCGCCGTGCAATTGCGCTGCGACCTGAAGGCGTGGCCTTCCCTGCCCGATCGCGTGCGCCAGCGGCTGCGCACTCTGGCGGGGCGCCGCCTCACCGATGACGACCTCATCGTCATCACTGCGCAGCGCTTTCGCACCCAGGAGCACAATCGCCGGGATGCGATGGAGCGACTCTCCCGGTTGATCGAGCAGGCGAGCGTCGAGCCCAAGATCCGCCGCCCTACGCGGCCCACGCGCGCCTCGAAACAAAGACGGCTGGAGAGCAAGCAACAGCGCAGCCGCATCAAACGCACACGCGGGCCGGTCCGCGATCTCGACTGACCACGGCCCGCGAGCCGGGCTGTCATCCGTGCGTGACCTGGAGCACGCTGTTCCGAATCTGCTCGTGAAGCACGAGCTGCGCATCGTCAGCGACCGCGGGCAACAAGTCGGTATAGGTGAGCCGGCCTTCCGCATTGACGCCGAGCACGTTGCGCGCGCGCAGCAGGTCGATGAAATTCTTGAACAGCGACTTGTCGAAGAACTCCGGCGAGTTGAGCTCGTAGAGCAGCGACATGCGCTGCGCCATGAGCTGGCACTGGGTCTCGAGCGCGTCCTGGCTGATGCGCCCGCTTCCCGATTTGAGCAGCACCGAGATCACGAGGTAGTAGCGCTCGATGATCTGCACGGTCACGTGCGCCAGCACTGAAAGCTGCACCGCCTCGCTCGAGCCCGTAGGCGGCCGGCGCCACGTGGCGCCGCCTTCGGCCGACTCGAGCAGCCCGTGGTTGGCGAGATCGTCGAGCGTTTCGAGCACGGCCGCACCGACTTCCTCCTCTTCCCACCGCAAGAACAGCTCATCGCGCACGTAAGGGTAGATGCGCCACATGAGCCGCTGTACGTCTTCAGTGCGCATCGTGCGATTGTTGAGGAAGCAGCAGGCGATCAGCGAGGGCAGCGCCAGCAGATGCAGGACGTTGTTGCGGAAGTAGGTCATGAGCAGAGCGGTCTCCTCGTCCATGCGGAGCACGTCCCCGAGCGGATGCTTGATGCGCTGGAGCACACCCATGCGCTCGCCGTGGCGGACCATCGAGGCGCCGTCCGCATCGGTGACCCACACCAGCGGGGAGTACGGTGCCTGGCGCATGAGCGAGGCATAAAGCTCGAGCTGGCGGATGAGATCGCTTTCGAGCATGGCCTGCCTGGGCGTGGCGAGCAGCACGAGCGCGATCAGGTTGATGGGCGTCACGCAAGCGGCACTGTTGATGTGCCTCATGATCCTCGTGGCCAGCTCCTCCACCGCGGCAGGCAGCCAGGCCGGACGCTCCTCCTTCTCGGGCCGGCCGGGTTGCCAGGCGGGCGCATGTCTGGCGAGCAAGTCCTGGAGGCGAATCGGCTCGCCGAAGCTCACGTGCACCTTGCCGAAGTTCTTGCGCAGCGCGGGGAGCGTGCGTAGCAACCCGAAAAGTGATTCTTTCTGCTTCGGCCGGCCGGACAGCTCGCCGAGGTAAGTCTTGCCTTCGACCAGGCGCTCGTAGCCGAAGTAAACCGGGACGAAGACGACGGGGCGCCGCGGGTCGCGCAAGTAGCTGCGCAGCGTCATCGACAGCATGCCGGTCTTCGGTTTGAGGAGCCGGCCCGTGCGGCTGCGCCCGCCTTCGATGAAGTACTCGATGGAATGGCCGCGCGCCATCATCAGCCCGAGATACTTCATGAACACCATGGTGTAGAGCGCGTTGCCCCCGAAGCTGCGGCGCAGGTAAAAGGCGCCGCCCTTGCGCAAGAAGCGGCCGATCACCGGCATGTTGAGATTGATGCCGGCCGCGATGTGCGGAATCGCGTAGCCCTTGTAATAGATCGCGTAGGAGAGCAGCAGGTAATCCATGTGGCTGCGGTGACAGGGCACGTAGACGATCTCGTTCTCCTCGATCACGCCCTGGAGCTGCTCGAAGCGATGGAGCTCGACGCCCTCGTACAGGCGCGTCCAGAACCAGGTCAGGGCGCGCGCCATGAAAGCCACGAAAATGCTCGAATAGTTGGCGGCGATCTCCGAGATGTAGCCCTGCGCCACCCGCAGAGCCTCGCGCCTCGATATCTTCTTTGCGCGCATCTCGTCGGCCATGGCCTTGCGTACCGCGGCCGCGCGCAGCACCTGAGTTGCAATCGTGCGCCGATGCGAAAGGTCAGGGCCGATTGCCGCGGCTCGCTGCCTGGCAAGCGTCGTACGCAGCGTTCGCGTGATGCGCCTGACAGCACGCGAGCTATCCGCCCCATCTTCGAGCGCGGCGCGCAACGAAATCGGCTCACTGAAGTGAACGAACAAGTTGCGCCCGTTCACGATCACCGACAGCGCGCGACGAAAGCGGCCGACCCGCTCCCAGTTCTCCGCCAGGAGGATTCTCAGCCACGATCGCTCGCGGTCGGGCGCGCGCCCCCAGAGGACGGTCACCGGGACCAGGTCCACTTCGAGCGAGGGATCGGAAGCAGCCGCGCGCACGAGCTGGCGCATCGGGGCCGAGATCCGATGGTCGATGCGATCGCCCCAGAAGCCGGCGCGACGCTCGAGGAACAGGATCGACTGGTCGGGGAGCGGCGGTTTCAGAGCTTCGAGCGGCGCGGGCAAGCCGTTCGCCGCACAGACCTTCTCCAGCACGACGATATCGGCCGGATCAGGCAGGGTCAGCACGTAACAGATCGGTCGCGTTCGCTGGGAGAAACGGCGACGCAAATCCTCGGGCAAAACGTGGGGCCTTGCCCACCACGAGAGCGGCGCGCGCAGCAGTCCGAGCCGCAGCCTGGAAAGCCTGGGAAGATCGGGCATCAGGAGATCGCGAATCTTCGCCTCGACAGCGTCCTTCGGTCGCGCCTTACTCGCTGGCGCCGGCCTCACGCTCGAGAGCTTCGTCCAGCGCCTCTTTGTGCTCGAGGCTCGTGCTTTCCACGCTGCGCGCCTCGTCCAGCGTTCCGACCGCCGCACCGAATACGGTGTCCTCGACGGGCGGCGGGCTCGACTCGGGAGCCTCGTCCTTATCCGAAGCGCACGCGGATAGCGCAAGCGAGACGAGAAGGACGATGCAGGGTCGTTGCGTTCTTGTAGTCATTCCGGACTCCTCCGCTCGCACGGAACTCACGCGCGCCCGCCCGATGGCGTGGGCGAGTCCTCACCCGCGCGCGGCCGCGTACAGTCTACAGGCTTTCCTCTGACAGGTTTACGCCGCGGGCAGGCGCTTCAGGAAACGCTCGAGCAACTCGCAGACTTCATCGACGTTGGCCGTGAGGCGATGATCCGAGTCGATCAGGTGCAGCGTCGTGCGGTACTGGCGTGCATAGCGGATGCTGTTCTCGGGCGGCACGATGTCGTCGTTCCAGCCATGCACGATCGCGATCGGACACTTGGGCGGCTCGGGCGTGTACTGCTCGTAGCCGGGCATGTAGAAGGCGGGAGCAAGCAGGAAGAGGCCACGCACCGGCACTGCACGGGCTGCCGCGACACTCACGTGGCCGCCGAGACTCGATCCAACCAGCACGAGCTTTCCGGTCAACTTGCGACAGACGTCCAGCAGGCGCTGCACGCGGGCGGCCGGATCGTCCATGCCGCGGTAATCGACGGACTCGACGGCGAGCCCCTGCCGCCTGGCCACTTCCGCCATGGCGACGATCTTGGTGCCCCAGGGCTCTCCATCCTTGCCGTGGGAAAAGACGATGTAAGGCGCCGTCACTCGAGGGGATCTCCTGGCTCGGTCGATCCCGGCGCACCCGCGTCGAGATCGGAAAAATCGTACAGGCGCGGATCGGCCAGATGCGAGGGCACGACGTTGCGCAGGCTCGAGAAGATCGTCTCGGTCCGCCCCGGATAGCGCTTCTCCCACTCGCGCAGCATGTTGCGGATCTCGACGCGCTGAAGATTCTCCTGCGAGCCGCACAGCGAGCAGGGAATCAACGGGAACTGTCGCGCCCGCGCATATCGCTCGATGTCCTGCTCGGCAACGTAGGCGAGCGGGCGAATGACGATGTGCTGGCCGTCCTCCGAGCGCAGTTTCGGCGGCATCGCTTTGAGCTTGCCGCCGAAGAACATGTTGAGGAACAGCGTTTGCACGATGTCGTCGCGATGATGTCCGAGCGCGATCTTGGTGATGCCGTGCTCACTCGCGAACCGGTACAGCGCGCCGCGCCTCAAGCGCGAGCACAGTCCGCACATGGTCTTGCCTTCCGGGATGACGCGCTTGACCACGCTGTAGGTGTCCTGCTCGATGATGTGGAATGGCACCCCGAGCGAGGTGAGATAGTCGGGCAGGACGTGCGCCGGAAACCCGGGCTGCTTCTGGTCGAGATTGACCGCGATCAGCTCGAACGGGACGGGCGCGCTGCGCTTGAGCGAGAGCAGGATGTCGAGCAGCGTGTAGGAATCCTTTCCGCCCGAGACGCACACCATGATGCGGTCGCCCGGCTCGATCATGCGGAAGTCCTCGATCGCCTTGCCGACGAGGCCCCTCAAGCGCGCGGCGAGGCGCCGGAAATTGTTCGAGGGTTGCGAGGCTTGCCGGGCGAGCGCGGACATCGGGCTTCGAAGGGAACTCGGGGCGACAGAGTTTAAGGCACTCGCGGCCGCAGCGCAGGATGGCCGCCCCCTACTCCTCCTCCAGGTACTTCGTCTCGATGTAGCGCAGCCACGCGTTGGCCGAAAGCGGCTTTTCGGTGGCGTTACGGATCAGCTCGGGCATCGGGACGCTGGCCGCGACCGAGTGGACACTCCGACGCAGCCAGTCGATCAGGCCCCCGAAATCGCCCGCCGCGATCTGCTCGTCGAGAGCCGGCAAGTCCCCGCGCATGGCCTCGTAGAGCTGGGCGGCGATCAGGGCTCCGATCACGTACGAAGGAAAATAGCCGAACGAGCCGACGGCCCAGTGCACGTCCTGCAGACACCCTTCGGCATCGTTCGACGGGCTCACCCCGAGCCGATCGCGCAAGCGCTCGTTCCAGGCTTCGGGGAGCTCTTTGACCTCGAGCTCGCCGCTCAGCAGCTCCCGCTCGAGCTCGTATCTCAGCATCACGTGAATCGGATAGGTGACCTCGTCCGCATCCACGCGCACGAGGCTCCGGCGCACGCGGATCAGGAGACGATAAAGGTTGTCGAGCTCCCACTCCGGCCCGCTGACGGCGAACGATTTCTCGAGGAGCGGGCGCAGGTAGCGGAGAAAAGGGCGGCTGCGCCCGATGATCATCTCCATGAGCAGCGCCTGGCTCTCGTGCACGGCCATTCCGCGGTCACGCCCGACCGGCTGCCCGCGCCACGCATGCGGCAGCCCGACTTCGTACATCGCATGCCCGGTCTCGTGCAGCACACCCATCAGCCCGGTCAGCGGATCGGTCGGGCTGAAGCGCGTGGTGATGCGAAGGTCTCCGGGCACTCCCCCGGTGAAGGGATGCTCGCTCTCATCCAGCCGGCCGCGATCGAACGGAAAGCCGATCGCTTTCATGAGCTCGAGCGCGAGCTGGCGCTGCCGGGGGAGGCTGAAGCGGCCGGTGATCTCTTGCGGTGGCCGGCGCGCTTGCAGCTCGATCGCCTCCTGGATCAACCCGGGGAGCCTGCGGGCGAGCGGCCTGAAGAGCGCCTCGACGTCGGTTCCGGTCAGGCCCGGGCTGAACTCATCGAGAAGCGCGTCGTACGGATCGACATTGAGCGCCTTGCCGAGGAGCGCCGCCTTGTGGCGGACCAGGTCGAGCACCTCCTCGAGGTGGGGGGCGAACAGGCTGAAATCGCTCTTTTGCTTGGCCTCCACCCACTTGATCTCGGCCTGCGCCGTCGCCTTGGCGAGTCGTGAGACTAGGCTTTGCGGCGTCGCTATCGCGTGGTCGCGCTCGCGGCGCATCTCTCGAAGATTCGCCCGCTGCCAGTCCTCGAGCCCCGGTAGATTCGCCTCCGCGCGCTCGAGCAAGCGCGACAGCCGCGGCGAGGTCAGCAAGGCGTGACACTCCGTTTCCAGGGCCGCGAGCTGCTCTCCCCGGACATCGGCGCTCCCCCGCGGCATGATCACGGCCGAATCCCACCTGAGGATGCTTGCCGCCCCGCGGAACGCATCTAGTCTTCGGAATTCCTGTTCGAGCTGGCGGTAGGGAGTGAGGGCCATGGGAGCAAAGTGTAGAGCCGGATTCCGCTTCCGAGTGTTCCGGCCCCTACGGGACCGTCACCACGCCATTTAATTTTCCTTGACGCTCAGCACACCGCGCGCCCGGCGACGCTTGCTGTCTCCACCTGGCGACTTCGATAAAACTTTTGCGGAAACAGCGGAACCCCCGAGGCGATACCGGAGTCTGAACGTTCGTCCTCCTGCGAGAGCGTCTTGATTCGGGCGCTTGGGACGAGCCGGCGGTGTCTTTGGACCCCGCCGGCTTTTTATTGGCCGCCGGCTTCTGACAGGAGGCCGTGAAACGGCCCGCGGGCGTCTGCCCGCTGCGCGACTCTTACGTCCCTTTCCCGTTAAACGACCGTGAACGGGCCCGATGGAG
>DASVCI010000207.1:0-7511 GCA_036381695.1 Steroidobacteraceae bacterium | reverse complement strand
CCAGACCGTGCTGACGGCCGATCGTCAGCTCATCCAGCTCGAGGATGCTCTGGCCGTGAGCGAGGGCGAGATCACCGCGAACCTGGTTCGCTTGTACAAGGCGCTGGGCGGCGGCTGGTCCGTCTTTCCGTCCACTGTGGCATTGCAGGACGGCTGAGCATTCGAGATGAGTTCCATGGATACCGAAACGAACACGACCCGCTCCGAGATCACGCATCAGCTCGATGAGCTGACCCGACGCTCCCCTCGCCGGATGCACCGGATGTCGGGTTGGGTCCTTGCCGCGCTCGTCGCCGTCACTCTCGCCGCGGTTTTGTTCTTCCGGGGCGGGGGCAGCGACACCAGATACATCACGCAGGAAGTGACGAAAGGCGATCTCATCGTGACGGTGACCGCCACGGGCAATCTCGAGCCCCGCAACCAGGTGGACATCGGCAGCGAGCTGTCGGGCACGATTCGCACGGTTCTCGTGGATGTGAACGACTCGGTGAAAGCCGGCCAGGTGCTCGCCGTTCTCGATACTTCCCGCCTCGAGGCGCAAGTGCTGCAAGCGGAAAGCTCGCTGGCTTCGGCGAAGGCGAGGGTTTTGCAGGCGGAAGCGGGGTTGCAGGAAGCGCGCGCCAATCATGCCCGGCTCCTCAAAGTTCGCGAGCTGAGCGACAACCGGTTGCCTTCCCAACAGGATCTGGACGTCTCGCAGGCGGCGCTTGCCAGAGCTGAAGCCGAGCTCGCAGCAGCCAAAGCCGCAGCATCCCAGGCGCAGGCGAACCTGGAAGCCGTGCGAACGGATCTCGGTAAAGCCGAGATCCGCTCGCCGATCAACGGCGTCGTGCTCGTGCGCTCGGTCGAGCCGGGGCAGACGGTTGCAGCGTCTTTGCAAGCGCCCGTGCTCTTCACGCTGGCAGAGGACTTGCGCCATATGGAACTGCACGTGGCCGTGGATGAGGCGGACGTGGGCGCGGTCGAAGTGGGCCAGGAAGCCACGTTCACGGTCGATGCGTTCCCGGATCGCCGTTTTTCCGCGCGCATCACTCAGGTCCACTTTGCCTCGAGCAACATGCAGAGCAGCTCCAGTAGCGGTGGCTCGGTGGGAGGAGGGAGCAGCGCCACGGCCACTGGCGTAGTGACTTACGAGACGGTGCTGGAGGTCGACAACCAGGAGCTTCTGCTGCGACCGGGCATGACGGCCACGGCCGAGATCGTTACGACCAACATCAGCGATGCGCTGCTCGTCCCGAACGCCGCTCTGCGTTTCACGCCGCCGAGCAAAGTGGAAAACGCGGGTTCACGAAATCCGCTCAACGCCCTGATGCCGCGCTTCAGGCGTCGCGGCAACAACCAGCAGACCAACGATCGGCGTGGCATCGGCCAGGTCTGGATTCTCGAGGACGGCGAGCCCGCTCTCGTGCTGTTCCGGCCCGGAGCCACCGATGGACGCATGACCGAGGTGCTCGAGCTGACCGGGCCGCCCACTCTCATGCGACGGGGGCCGGCCGCGGACGAGGAGACGTTGAAGCGCGCGCTCGAGCGCAAGCTCGCGCCCGGTATGCAGGTGATAGTGGACGCGCAGGTTCCGCAATCATGACGGTCGCTCCGGCGCGGGGCACTCCGGTCATCGAGCTCACGGGAGTGTCGAAAATCTACGGCGAGGGCGAGGCGCAGGTGCAGGCCTTGCGCGGCATCGACTTGAGGATCGAGGCCGGCGAGTTCGTCGCGGTGATGGGCCCGAGCGGCTCGGGCAAGTCCACCTGCATGAACATCCTTGGATGTCTCGACACGCCGACCAGCGGCACCTACCGGTTCTTCGGCGTGCCGGTCGGAGAGCTGGATGCCGACCAGCGCGCGCTGCTCAGGCGCAATTACCTGGGCTTCGTGTTCCAGGGCTTCAATCTTCTGAGCCGCACGACCGCGCTCGAGAATGTCGAGCTGCCGCTGATCTATCGTCGCGTGCCGGCGGCTGAGCGGCACGCGCGCGCCCGACGTGCTCTCGCGGAAGTCGGGCTCAGCGGCCGCGAGTCCCACGTGCCTTCCCAGCTTTCGGGCGGCCAGCAGCAGCGCGTTGCAATCGCGCGCGCCATCGTCACCAACCCGCATGTGCTGTTTGCGGACGAGCCCACAGGCAATCTCGACACTGCGACGAGCAACGAGATCATGAAGCTGCTGACCACGCTCAACGAGCAACGGGGCATCACCATTGCGATGGTGACTCACGAGCCGGACATCGCCGCCTGGACGCGCCGCATCGTACGCTTTCGCGACGGGCTCATCGAAAGCGACGAGGCCAACGTGCCCGTGCGTGGAGCGCACTGATGCTGTGGAACGCCATCCTGCTCGCGTTGCGCGAGATCCGGCGCAACGTCCTGCGCTCCTCCCTCACCATTCTCGGCATCGTCATCGGCGTCGCCGCCGTCATCACGATGGTGACGATCGGCGAGGGCGCGACGGCGAAGGTGCAAGCGGACATCCAGAAGCTCGGCACCAATCTTTTGCAGGTTTTCCGCGGGCAAGGCTTCGGCGGCGGCGGAGCGCGCGTTGCGGCTCCGCCGTTCACGCTCGAGGATGTCGAGGCCATCGAGACCGAGATCACCGGTGTGAAGGCAGTTGCGCCCGCTTCGAACACGAGCGCGCAGGCGGTCTACGGCAACAACAATTGGTCTACCCAGGTCACCGGCACCAACGACAGGTTTCTGGAAGTGCGGGACTGGACGCTCGCGAGCGGTCGCAACTTCTCGGAGTCGGAGCTGCGGGCCGGAGCAGCCGTGTGCCTGCTGGGTGACACGGTCAAGCAGGAGTTGTTCGGCAACCAGGACCCGGTCGGCTCGAACATTCGGCTGCAAAAGGTCTCCTGCCAGGTCATCGGCGTGCTCTCGCCGAAAGGGCAGTCGGGCTTCGGCCAGAACCAGGACGACCTGGTCGTCGTCCCGCTCAGGATGCTGCAGCGACGCCTCGCCGGCCATTCGGACGTGAACAACATCATGGTCTCGGCGCGCGAAGGCTTCTCGACCGAGAAGGTGCAGGCGGACATCGAGCGATTGCTGCGCGAGCGGCGCAGGATCCGGCCGGGAGAGGAGAATGACTTCGTGGTGCGTGATCTCAAGGAGATCACGAACGCGTTCACGAGCTCGACCCGGGTGCTGACGGCCCTGCTCGGCGCGGTCGCTGCCGTGAGCCTCGTGGTAGGCGGCGTCGGGATCATGAACATCATGCTCGTGTCCGTCACCGAGCGCACTCGTGAGATCGGCACCAGGCTCGCGGTCGGCGCCATGGCTCGCGACGTGCTGCTGCAGTTTCTGGTCGAGGCCGTGACGCTCGCGATGTTCGGCGGGCTCATCGGCATCCTGCTCGGCCTGGGCGCCGGCGCGCTCGCGACGGGCGCCTTCGGCGTACCGTTCGTGCTGAATCCGGGGATCGTGCTGCTGTCGTTCGTGTTTTCGGCAGCGGTCGGCATCGTGTTCGGATATTTCCCGGCGAGGCGGGCGGCACGGCTCGATCCGATCGAGGCGCTGCGGCACGAATAGCACTGCGGGAAAGGGCGATGGCGCGGCCTGCCGAGCGGGTGGAATAATCGACGCCCCTTCCTTCCGGACGCCTGATCATGCGATCCGCCGTCCCCTCGCTTGCGATGCTGTGCGCGTTCCTGGGGCTCTCAGGGTGCGCGACTCTGCCCACGGGCCGCGGCTGGGGAGAAGATGCAACCGCGGTGCCAGGCTGGGAGCGCGTATACGCCTCGGCCGCGAATGCGGCGCGCGATCCATGGGTCTGGGCTCCGCTGGCGGGAGCCGCTCTCATGCAGATCGACGATTGGGATCGCCGCACAGCCGATTGGGCGCGCGAGCACACTCCGGTGTTCGGCTCGCAGGAAAGCGCCAAGGACTGGAGCGACGATCTGCGGCGAGCCAGCGTGCTGGTTCATTACGCCACGATCCTCGCCACGCCGAGCGGTCCTGATGCCGAAGATTGGCTCGTCAACAAGATCAAGGGAACGCTCGTCAGCGTGGCGGCAGTCAGCACGACGAGCGCGGTCACACGCACGTTGAAGACGAGAATCGATCGACGCCGGCCCAACGATCTGGCGGGCGAGAGCTTTCCTTCGGGTCACACTTCCAGCGCGGCGGTGCACACCCGGCTCGCCTCGCGCAACCTCGAATCGATGGAGCTTTCCGAGCCCACTGGGCTCGCCCTCGATATCGGTCTGCATGCGCTGACAATCGGCACTTCGTGGGCCCGCATCGAGGCGGGCTGGCACTTCCCGTCGGACACGCTCTTCAGCATGGCATTGGGAAATTTCCTCGGCGCGTTCTTCAACGACGCGTTCCTCGGCCTCGACCCGCAACGAGCTGCGATCGCGCTCAGGCCGAGCGACGGCGGCGCTCTTCTCGAGTGGCGCGTGCAGTTTTAACGGTTCGCGAAGATCCGGCCCGTCAGCCGATCAGAAATTCCCGGCGCTGCTCGAGCGGCGGCAATTCATCGAACTGCGGCAGCCCGTCCGTGATATCGAACCAGCTAGTTTTGGAGGCGACGTAGATGTTGACTGTGGGCGTGATTCCGAGCGGCGTGTCCAGCGAGCCGACCGGCACGAGGTGCTGACGGATTTTCTCGAAGGGCGAGGGCAGAAGGCTGCCGCAGCGTTCGCAGAAGGTCGTCGTGAATTGCTCCGCGTCGGGTACCTTGTAAGTCCGCACTCTGCCGGCGCGTCGCGTCCAGCGAAATTTCGCGCTTCGCGCAAAGACGTTCGTCGCATGGGCCGCGCCGCGGCTGATGCGGCAGCGCGAGCAATGGCAATTGACCATGCGACGAGGCACGTCATCGAACTCGAACGCCACCTCCCCGCACAGACAGCTTCCCTGGACGACGCCCTCTGTGAGCGGTGGCACCTGCGGGCCGGGGACGGCACGGCCGTAGCCGGGCGGATACTCGGGAAACTGCGGCAGGGAATCGGTGATCTTGTCGCTGGGAGATTTCGAGGCCACGAAGATGTGCGCCTGCGGCTTCATGTCCAGGTTGGACAGCGCGCCCGCCGGGCAGAACGCCAGGTCGCCGGCGATGATCGGGACGATCGAGCCGCAGTGACGGCAGAAGGCGCGCTCCAACGCTTTCGAGGACCGATAGCGGACGATGCTGTCCTCTCCTTCGAGCCAGCGCAGGTGCTCTGGATCGACCGCCACATTGGAGCTGAAAAGCGATCCATGGTGCTTGCGGCATATCGAGCAGTGACAGTGCACGAACGCCCGGTGCGGGCCGGACAGTTCGTAGCGGACCGTGCCGCACAGGCAGGAGCCGATCATCGAGCGTCCCTGGGTTGCCTCTGGCGCATGCAGCCTAGCGCATCGAGCCGCCGCTGTTGATGTCTGTGTCTGCTGACACGGCAGAGATTGCACGAGACGCTTTGCCCGACGGGCGGGCGCGTGCGGGTGGCGTCGGCAAAAAGGGCGGAGCAGAATGGACCCTGACTCGTTTTCTCACGTCGGTCGCCAGTCATGAAAACGCGAGCCGCTGTCGCCCACGCTCCCGGTAAGCCTCTGGAAGTCACCACGGTCGATCTCGACGGGCCCAAGGAAGGAGAAGTGCTGATAGAGATCAAGGCCACGGGCGTTTGCCACACAGACGAGTTCACCCGCTCGGGCGCGGACCCCGAAGGGCTTTTCCCCGTGATCTTCGGCCATGAAGGCGCAGGCGTCGTGGTCGATGTGGGCCGCAACGTCACCTCGGTCAAGAAGGGTGACCACGTCATTCCGCTCTACACGCCCGAATGCCGGCAGTGCAAGGCCTGCTTGTCGCGCAAGACGAACTTGTGCACGGCGATACGTGCGACCCAGGGCAAGGGCGTGATGCCGGATGGAACGAGCCGCTTCTCGCTCGGTGGAGAAATGATCCACCATTACATGGGCTGCTCGACGTTCTCGAACTACACGGTGCTGCCCGAGATCGCCGTAGCCAGAATCCGCGAGGATGCGCCGTTCGACAAGGTCTGTTACATCGGCTGCGGCGTCACCACTGGCATCGGAGCGGTGATCAACACGGCCAAAATCGAGCCCGGCTCGAACGTCGTCGTGTTCGGGCTCGGCGGCATCGGGCTCAACGTGATCCAGGGCGCGCGCATGGTCGGGGCCAATCGCATCATCGGCGTCGATATCAACCCCGCGCGCAAGCCGCTCGCCGAGAAGTTCGGCATGACCGACTTCGTCAATCCCAGGGAGGTGGGCGAGGATCTCGTACAATATTTGATCTCGCTCACCGACGGCGGTGCGGATTACAGCTTCGAGTGCGTCGGTAACGTCGACCTCATGCGCCAGGCGCTCGAATGCTGCCATCGCGGGTGGGGCGTCTCGGTCATCATCGGCGTGGCCGGCGCGGGTCAGGAGATCCGCACGCGCCCCTTCCAGCTCGTGACCGGGCGAACGTGGAAAGGCACGGCGTTCGGCGGCGCCCGCGGCCGCACTGACGTGCCGAAGATCGTCGACTGGTACATGCAAGGAAAGATCAACATCGACGATCTGATCACGCACACGATGGGTCTGGAGGACATCAATCGTGCGTTCGATCTCATGCACAAGGGCGAATCGATCCGAAGCGTGGTGATTTACTAAAAACTCATGTTGTCCCTCGTCTCGAGCCATCGCTGCTTCGGCGGCACGCAACGGTTTTACACACACGAGTCGCGCGAATGCGCGAGTGAGATGCGGTTTTCGGTGTTCGTACCGCCGCAGGCGGAGGTGCGGGCAGTGCCCGTGCTCTATTACCTGGCGGGGCTCACGTGCACCGAAGAAACGTTCATGATCAAGGCGGGCGCGCAGCGCGTTGCAGCCGAGCTCGGGCTGATGCTCGTGGCGCCCGATACCAGCCCGCGCAAAGTCCGGCTTTCCGGCGACGAGGCGAGCTGGGATTTCGGTCTCGGCGCCGGCTTCTATGTGGATGCCACTCGAGCGCCCTGGTCGCAGCACTATCGCATGTACAGCTACGTGACGCGGGAGCTTCCGGAGCTGATCAGCTCGATCGGCGGGGCACGCATGGAAGCGCAGGGCATCTTCGGTCACTCGATGGGCGGGCATGGCGCTCTGGTGTGCGCCTTGCGTAATCCCGAGCAGTATCGATCCGTTTCGGCGTTCGCGCCGATCTGCGCGCCGATGCAGTGCCCCTGGGGTCAGAAGGCCTTTACCGGATATCTCGGCGAGGATCGTGAGGCCTGGCGGCAATACGATGCGAGTGAGCTTGCAGCCGCGAACCGCTACCCGAAGCGGATTCTCGTCGACCAGGGCACCGCGGATCAGTTTCTGGATGAGCAGCTCAAGCCCGACCGCCTCATCGAGGCTTGCCGCAAGTCGGGCACTTACCTGGAGCTGCGCCGGCAGGAAGGCTACGACCACGGCTATTACTTCATCTCGACGTTCGTCGCCGATCACCTGCGGCACCATGCGCGATACCTGAGCTGACGCGCCGCATGCAGCGTGTTCCCAAGTGGCTCCTGCTGGTTGGCGCCATGACCGCCATCGGCCCGGTCTCGATCGACATGT
>DASVCI010000206.1:0-7932 GCA_036381695.1 Steroidobacteraceae bacterium | reverse complement strand
GGGATGGAAGGCCGTGAGCCTTTCGGAGTGGAGCCCTCAGCCGACTGAAGCCGCAACTCAGACCGCCACGCGTATGCGCAGCCTATGACCCAGAAAGTACTCGTTCCCGATCTCGGCGACTTCAAGGACGTGGAAGTCATCGACGTGCTCATCAAGCCCGGCGATCGCGTCGAGCTCGAAACTCCCCTCATCACCCTCGAAACCGAGAAGGCGACGATGGACGTGCCTTCTACCGCCGCCGGCGTCGTCAAATCGGTGGCGATCAAGAAAGGCGACCGCGTCTCCAAAGGAAGCGTGATTGCTGAAGTGGAAGAAGAGGGGGCGGCGGCCGAGCCGAAGGCTGCCGAGCAGAAGCCAGCCGTTGAAGCTCCGCCCCGGCCATCACAGGAAGTCACGCCCGCTCCAAGTCCTCAGCGCGAAGCGCCGTCTGCACCCCAGGCGCCAGCGGCTCCTGCGCCGGCCCCGGAGCCCAAAGCTCCTCACTCATACGATTTCGACGTGGTCGTCCTGGGCGCCGGCGTCGGCGGCTACACAGCCGCTTTCCGCTCGGCCGATCTCGGAATGAAGACGGCGCTGATCGAGCGCTGGCCGCAGCTGGGCGGCGTATGTCTCAACGTCGGCTGCATTCCCTCAAAGGCGTTGCTGCACGCCGCTCGCGTGATCGAGGAAGCGCGCGAGATGGAGAGCGCCGGCCTCCATTTCGGTCAGCCGAAGATCGACGCAAAGAAGCTGCGCGAGTGGAAGAACAAAGTCATAGGTCGGCTGACGGGCGGGCTCGCGACGCTGGCGAAGCAACGTAAGGTCGAGGTGATTCGCGGTGTGGGCAAGTTCGTCTCGCCGCACGAGATCGACATAAAAGGCGAATCCGGCGAAGCCCGGCGAGTCTCGTTCGCTCACTGCATCATCGCGGCCGGCTCCGAGTCGATCCGCTTGCCCGGGTTGCCGGACGATCCCAGGATCATCGACTCGACCGGCGCGCTCGAGCTGGAGTTGCCGAAACGCATGCTCGTCGTCGGTGGCGGGATCATCGGGCTGGAAATGGCCACCGTGTACGATGCGCTCGGAGTCAAGGTGAGCGTCGTCGAGCTGACCGAGGGGCTGATGCCGGGTTGCGATCCTGATCTGGTGCGTCCGCTCGAGAAGCGCATCGCGAAGCGATACGAGCGCATCATGCTGAAGACGAAGGTTTCGAAAGTCGAAGCTCTTTCCGAGGGCCTTCGAGTGACGTTCGAGGCTGATCCGCCCGTGGCGCCTGAAGTTTACGATCGCGTGTTGATCGCGGTCGGGCGTCGACCGAACGGACGTGAAATCGGCGCAGAAGCGGCCGGTGTGCTCGTCAACGAGCGGGGGTTCATTCCCGTCGACAGGCAGATGCGCACGAACGTGCCGCACATCTTCGCCATCGGCGACATTGCCGGCGGGCCGATGCTCGCTCACAAGGCCTCGCACGAGGGCAAGCTTGCAGCGGAAGTGGCGCATGGCGAGAAGCGCGCGTTCGACGCTCGTGTGATTCCTTCGGTCGCTTTTACGGATCCCGAGATCGCCTGGGTTGGCCTCACCGAGACCGATGCGAAAGCCAAAGGCATCGCGTACGAAAAGGGCACGTTCCCATGGGCAGCGAGCGGACGATCGCTTGCGCTCGGGCGTGACGAAGGCATGACCAAGCTCCTATTCGACCCGCAGACGCATCGTGTGGTCGGCGGAGGCATCGTCGGGACCAACGCGGGCGACCTGATTTCGGAGGTGGCGCTCGCCATCGAGATGGGCGCCGACGCGGCTGACATCGGTCTCACCATTCATCCGCATCCGACGTTGAGCGAAACCGTCGCGTTCGCCGCCGAGGCTTTCGACGGGACCTTGACCGACCTCTACGTGCCGAAGCGGAAGAAATCGCCGGCCTGACTCGAGCAGGTGAAGACATGATCGTCATCGACGTGCCGAGCCCCGGGGGCCCCGAAGCGTTGGTGCCGGTGGAGCGGCCCCTTCCGACGCCCGGGCCGCAAGAGGTCCTGATCGAGGTGGCCGCGGCGGGAGTCAACCGCGCGGACATTCTCCAGCGACGCGGCTTTTATCCTTCGCCGCCCGGCGCTCCTCCTCATCCTGGTCTCGAAGTGGCCGGCACCATCTCGGCGATGGGGTCGGAAGTGCGAGAGTTTCGCGTCGGCGACCGCGTCTGTGCGCTCCTTCAGGGCGGCGGCTACTCAGAGTATTGCGCGGTGAACGAAGGGCAGGTGCTGCTCGTTCCAGGCTCGCTCACGATGATCGAGGCTGCCTCGCTCCCCGAGGCTGCATTCACTGTCTGGAGCAATGTCTTCGAGTTCGGCCGATTACAGCCAGGCGAGACGCTGCTCGTGCACGGGGGATCGAGCGGCATTGGCGTGTTCGCCATCCAACTCGCGACAGCTCTGGGTCACACTGTCTTCACGACAGCGGGGAGCGCGGAGAAGTGTCGCCTGTGCGAGCAACTGGGCGCCAAGCGGGCGATCAATTACAAGAACGAAGATTTCGTGGATGTGATCGAGGCCGAGACTTCCGGCCGCGGGGTCGACGTCATTCTGGACATGGTGGGCGGCAGCTATTTGCCTCGCAACCTTGAGGCGCTCGCTACAGAAGGGCGACTCGTGATGATCGCGAGCCAGGGCGGCACGAAGGGCGAGATCGACGTGCTCAAGGTGATGCAGCGTCGCCTCGTGATCACGGGCTCGACGCTGCGCGGGCGTTCGACTGAGTTCAAGCGCGCGATCCGCGACAAGCTGTTGCAGCGCGTCTGGCCTTTGGTGGCGGAGGGCAGAGTACGTCCCGTCGTAGATTCGGTCTTCCCGCTCGAGCACGCTGCCCAGGCCCATGTCCGCATGGAGAGCGGCGAGCACAAAGGGAAGATCATCCTGAATGTGAAGCCGTCCTGAGGCCTCGCCCATCGGGCTCTCGCACGGGACGAGCGGGCATTCTGCCGCGCCGCAGCGCGTCTGCCGGTAACGCTGCCGTTGGCTTTACAACTGGGCCGCCCGCCTCCGTTCCCCATCGGGCGGGTTTTTGGTACAAGATTCCCTTGGGGCGGGTGCCCCCCGGACATGCTGCGTCGGCGCCTCGAATCAGATCGCCGGCGTGGCGCGCGCTTGTCACCGCACAGGGAATCGCGTGAGCCCGTTCGAGGTCGCTCAGTCCTTCGTCGAGTGCTGCCGGGCAGACACTCCCGTGGCCACCGTGTCCGCGTCCTTCAGGCGCGCCATCGAGACGCTCGGGTTCCGCTATTTTGCCTGCTGCTCGCACGTAGATCCTCTGCGCCCGCCGCGGGGAGCGGTGATGCTGCACAACTATCCCGAGGAATGGACCCGGGCGTTCAGCCAGCTCAACTTCCACTGCATCGATCCGGTCTTTCACCTGGCTAATCAGCGATACACGCCTTTCTTTTGGGACTCGGAGGCGTTTCGCGCGGACCTGACGCCGGTGCAACGGGGGATTCTCGCCGAAGCGCAGCGCTTCGGCGTCGCGCATGGATACACCGTTCCGATTCATCCGCCGCGCGCGAGCTATGCGTTCCGGGGCTCCTGCTCGGTCGTGCCGGATTCGGCGTCGCTCGACATGGCAAGCTTCTTCGCGGTTCAGCTCATGGGCGTGTACATGTATGAGGCGCTGAGTCGCCAGTCGCAGCAAGCGCGGCCGCTGCCGCCATGCCTGACGCGGCGCGAGCGGCAATGTTTCGAGCTGGCCGCCCAGGGCAAGAGCGACTGGGCGGCCGGACGGATTCTGGGCATCAGCGAGCGCACCGTTCACAACCACATCGAGCATGCGAAGCGCCGCCTCGGCGTCGCGACACGCGTTCAGGCGATCGTCCAGGCGCTGGTGAGCCGGCAGATCTCGTTCGGTGACGTGATTCGCTCGGCCGGTCCTGACTGAGAGGCAGGCGAGCGCGCGGAACAGCGTCAGCGCGGACACCCTCACTGCAAACCTGAGCCGATCGGCTTATTTCACCGGGCACGGGGTTTGCGTCAGGCTTTCCCGCAGCGCCAGCGGGAAGCCGACGCATGATCTTTATCGTGAATACCGAGAATCGCTCGCTGTTCGAGAGCGACTTGCTGGAAATGCACCGCCAGCGCAAGGCGGTCTTCGTCGATAAGGCCGGGTGGAGGATCCCGGTTCGGGGCGACATGGAGATCGATCGATACGATCGGCCCGAGACTACCTATCTCATCGCCAAGCGCACGCCGGAGGCGGGAGAGGTCCTCGCATCGGTCCGTCTGCTGCCGACGGTTCTACCGCATCTGATGAGCGACCTGTTTCGCGAAGCCTGCTCGGGCGTCGTGCCCTCGGGACCTTCGGTCTGGGAAGTTTCCCGCTTCTGCGTCAGCCAGCGGATTTGCGAGCGAAGCGCCCGCTTGGCGCTGCTTTGGGAAATCATCACCGCCGTCCTCGAGACCGGCCTCTTGTTCGGCATCGAGCAAGTCACGTTCGTGGCCAACCGGGCGTTGTTGCCGCTCGCGCTCGGTTGCGGATGGAATGCGACGCCACTCGGGCCGACGTTGCGGGACGGAAACGACGAGATCACGGCGGTTGCTGCCGCCATCACGCCACATGCCTTGCGAGAAGTCCGCAGCAGATTCGGAATCATCGGCCCGGTCACGCGCTTCCCCATCCCCTTGTCGCAAGTCGCAGCATGATGGAGACGGGTAAACATGGACCTCTCTGCGCTCGGCCCGAAGCGTGATTATCCGTTGCCGGGGCAATGGGTCGGGATGCGACCCGAGCCGATCGACCTGCTGCGCGCGCAAGGCTACGTCATCTTCGAGCAGCTCGCCGCGCAGGATCTGATCGATCGGGTTTGCGAGGAGCTCGAGCCTTGGTTCGAGAGGACGCCGCGCTGCCGCGGGGATTTCTACGGCTGGAACACGACGCGGTTCGGGGCGCTGCTGCTGAAGTCGAAGTCGTGCCGAGAGCTCATGCTCAACGAGCTGGTCCTCTCGTTAGTGGATCGGGTGCTCGCGCCGCACTGCGACTGGTACCAGTTGAATCTTTCGCAGGCTGTACGCATCCACCCGGGCGAGCGTCAGCAGGTGCCGCACCGGGACGAGGAAATGTGGCCGTGCCAGAAGAATGGCGTGGAATATCTCGTGAACGTGATGTGGGCTCTGTCGGATTTCACGGAGGAAAACGGCGCGACCTTGCTTTGGCCCCGCAGCCACCTCACGCCACTCTCGCGCTTCATGGATAGAAGAGAAGCGGTGGCTGCCCGGATGGCGCGCGGCTCGGCTCTCGTCTATCTCGGCTCGGTGACTCATTGCGGAGGCGCGAACAGAACCAGCATGCCGCGCACCGGCCTCATCTTCAGTTATTGCCTCGGCTGGTTGAAACAGTACGAGAACGCGTTTCTGACGTATCCGCCCGCGATTGCACGACAGTTTCCCAAGGAGGTCCGGGACCTGCTCGGCTATCGCATTCACCGGCCGAACCTGGGAGGGTACGAGGGGCAGGACCCGGCCGTGCTGTTCGCGACTGATTCCCATACGCTCGCGGCAACCGATGCAATTTCGGAGGCAACCGCGCGAGAGCTGCAAGCCTATTACGACAGCGCGACTTCCCGCGTGGAGGGCTGATGAGCCATGGAGGCACTCTTGCACTTCGCTGACCGAGGACGGTCGCGGTTCGGGTTCCTGACGGGACTCGAGGAAGCCGGCAAGCGCGGCGATGAGGGAGCGATGATCGAAGGCGTCTACGAGCGGATCAAGAGCGGGCTGTTGTCCCGGATCCCGGCGCCTGGACAGCTTCTTCAGATCGGCGTGCTGGCGGAGGAGCTCAGTGTGAGTACAACGCCCGTGCGTGAAGCGTTGACCAGGCTCGCGGCCGAGCGGTTGATCGTTGCCACGCGCAAGCGCGGATTTTTCACTCGCGCGCCGTCCGAAGCGGAGCTGCTCGGGCTTTATTGCGTCAACGAAACCTTGCTCGACGGAGCGATCGCGCGCTGGCGAGAGCGCGTCACCGATCAGCCGGAGGCTTCGCTGCTGTCTCTCGATGACCCGAGCCCCGCCGAAAGGGTCCGTCACACGGCCGAGCTGTTTACGCAGGTCGCCGCCCGCTGCGGCCTGCCCGAGTTCGCCGCCCTCGTCGGCAACATCAACGATCGCCTGCACCACGCCCGCCTGGTCGAACAGGACTTGATCCGGGATACCCAGGGAGAATGGGCGCAACTGGCTGCGCTCGAAGCCGCCGGCAAACGCGATGAGCTGCGAGCGGCATTGAGGGCGTACCACAAGAGGCGCGAGCGGCAGGTCAGCGCGATCTGCAGGGAGCTGCTTCTGCGGGCGTTCTCGTCTGCCCGCCGTTGAAAGTGCATCGCCCCCGGCACCTCGAGCCGCGAAGGGGGGCTGACTTGCCCGGGTCAGCCGGTCTATATCCTGGGATGCTCAGCGTCCCGGAACACCACACCGATTCGGGAGCAGTGAATGTCCAAAGCGGACGAGGAGCCCACGGAGGAGGGTGAGACGCGCCGGAACGGTCGCCTGGCCTCCTGGTTCAGCCAATGGCGCGCCCCCATTCGTCAGTGGCTGTCGAGCCGGTCCTCCGTCCCTCCCGCCGACATCGATGATGTCGCGCAGGAAGTGTTTCTGCGTCTGCTGCGCTACAGCGACGAGATCGCGGTCGAGAATCCCCAGGGCTATTTGTTTCGCATCGCGGCGAACGTCGCGAACGAATGGCGCGATCGGGCGCGCTTCCGGCAGCCGCACGACGAAAGCTGGCTCGAGGAGCTGCAGATCGAGCCTGCCGAAGAGCCGGAGAACACCGTCGAGCGCACGCTCATCCATGCGCACGTTCAGGCAGCGGTCGAAAGCCTGCCTCCCCGCCAGCGCGAAGTGCTGCTCTATCACGTGAACGAGGGGTTGACCTATGTGCAGATCGCCGAAAAGTTGGGGTTGACGTATCGCTCCGTGCTCAGGGACCTGACGCGTGCGTACAGCCAGCTTCGGATGCAGCTCAATTGCGAGGACGTGGGGTGCGAGCCCCAGGGCCGCCGGGGAAGATGGCCATGAACGCCCGCAGAGAAAGGGAGCGCGTCGCGCTCGTGAGTGAGGAAGCGGCCGAGTGGTTCCTGCGCCTGAAGGATGGTGGCGCATCGGCCTCGGACCACCGAGAGTACCTCGAATGGCTCAAGGCCTCGCCGGAGCACATTGCCGAAGCGCTCCGCATGGGCCAGCTCTACATGCTGCTTACGAGCGTCAAGCCGGTCATGGTCCGCACGGGCGTTGAGGCCGGCAATATCGTTCACCTGCCGCAGAGGGATGCTCCGCACTCGGAGCGAACGCCCGAGCAGGATATCGATGCAAGCCCGGAGCCTGCTGTCGAGCGTCGTCTCTGGCGCCGGTGGAGCGTCGCCGCGGCGGTCTGTGCGATCGCCCTGGCCGGCATTCTCGGGGCGGCGGTGCAGCTCGGCTGGTTCGACCGGACGATCGAAACGGAAGCGAGCGAATGGCGTCACTTCACGCTTGCCGACGGCAGCAAAGTGAGCGCCGGGCCTCGCACGCGGCTGCGAGTCGAGTTCGACCAGAGCCGCCGATTGATTTATCAGCCCCATGGCGAGGCTTTGTTCGTCGTCGCCAAGGATCCCGCCCGTCCGTTCTACGTCGATGCAGGCCTCGCAATCGTTCGCGCCGTAGGCACGGAGTTCGGCGTCATCCGCAAACGGGATGAAGTGCTGGTGACCGTGTCCGAAGGCTCGGTCGCTGTGTCCCAGGCGCGTGAACCGAGTTGGTTCCGCCCCGATGAGAGCAGGGCGCCATCCCGCCATGCAGAGCAGTCGGATGCTGTGACTGTCACTGCGGACGAACAGGTGCTCGTCCCCAAGCAGGGCCGGCCCATGATCCAGCGCGTGAATGCAGCCGAAGTGCTCGCCTGGGCCCGTGGGCGACTGATCTTCCGGGAGACCACAGTTGCGGAAGCAGT
>DASVCI010000205.1:0-16875 GCA_036381695.1 Steroidobacteraceae bacterium | reverse complement strand
CAACGTGCTCGACAACGATCCGTCGATCAACGCCAGCGTGGGCACCACGGGCAACGGCAACACCTATCCGCAGGTGTATGACGCGCTCGGGCGCTACATCTTCGGTGGCGTGACGGTGCAGTTCTAAGAATCGAACGATTCCGAGAACGAAGAGGTAAGATTGGGCGGCGGTCTCTCATGGGGCCGCCGCCCTTTTTTTTTCCCGCGGGAGATCCGATAGCCCCTTCCCGCTCGGCCCGAGCTCGACGTGAATACCGCTTTACCTCAGCGCCTGGCGGCCTCGCCGGACCTGTACGTCCAGAAAATCGATCTCGTGCGGGAAGCCGCGCTGGTGGTGCAGCTCGGGCAGGCGGCGTATCGCGACGCGAGCTTCCTCGATGACCGGATCCTGACGGCGGGCGTCAAGGGAGGCTGGGCGCCGCTCGATGAGATCGTGCAAGCCGGCCGGCACGTGGCCGACCCCCGGCCCCTGCATTACATCTTCCACACGGGACACGTGGGCTCGACGCTGGTGAGCCGGCTGCTCGATGAGAGCGGCTGCGTCCTGTCCTTGCGCGAGCCCCTGCCGCTCAGGACGCTGGCCGAAGCCTGGGACGTGCGTGAGCTCCCGGAGTCCCTTCTGAGTCCGGTCCGGTTCGCCGAGCTGGAGGGGACGCTGACGCAGTTGTGGAGGCGCGGTTACGCGTCTACGCGCGTCGTCGTCGTCAAAGCGACGAGCAGCGCGTGCAGGTTGGCGCCCTCGCTCCTCGGTAAGGATCCGAACGCTCGTGCCGTCTATCTGAATGTCGCCGCCGAGCCGTATCTCGCCACGCTCCTCGCTGGCGCGAATTCGGCGATCGACCTGCGAGGGCACGGGCCGATTCGCATTCGACGCCTTGCGGCGCTGCTTGGCCCGGACACGCCGGCCCTGCACACGCTCTCGCCGGGGCAGCTCGCGGCGATGAGCTGGCTCGCCGAGACTGCCAATCAGGTCGAAACGGTAGAGCAGTTCGCCGAGCGCGTGCTCGCCATCGACTTCGACGAGTTTCTCGCGGACGTCGCGGAGGGCATGGGGCGCATCGTCCGGCAGCTCGGCGTGCCGGTCGAAAACCGATACCTCGAACACATTCCACGCAGCCCCGTGCTCGCCCGGTATTCGAAGTCGCCGGATTTCGAGTACTCCCCGGACCTGCGCCGACAGTTGCTCGAGCAAGCGCGCCAGATGCACGCCGAAGAGATCCGGCGCGGCCTCGGCTGGCTCGAGGCTCTGGGCGCCTCCCATCCGCGCGTCGCAGCCGTTCTGCATCGAAGCAAGCTCTGCTAGTCTCTGGCCTCGACCGAGGCTTCCATTAACTGGCTGCCCGTGCGGCTGCGCTCCGGCGCGTTCACCGTCTGCCGCGCATCTGCACAGGGCTTTGAGATCGCTCGATCGATCGGGAACGCCTCGGCGGATCCGTGCGGGAGGTCCGCTTGGACGAGACCAGAGAGTCCCCAGGCGCTTCGCTCGGTCGTGCGCGCGAGGAATCCGCTGCGCTGGCCGAACAAGGCAGGCGCCTGCTGGTGGCAGGTACGAGTGAAGCTTGCCTGAAGGGCCTCGCCCTTCTGCGGGAGGCTGCGCGCCGTGGCAGCGCCGATGCGGCGAAGCTGCTTTCAGTGTGCGCGGCCTGGGGCGTCGCGCAGCCGCGTGATTTGAATCTCGCGTTGAGCTTCCTCGAGAGCGCCGCCAGGCTCGGCTCGAGCTCTGCATTGCGTGAGCTCAGGATCCTGGCGAGAGAGCAGGGTGACGATCCCGCGGCGCTCAGACGCCGGATCGACTTGCAGTCGTGGACGACTCCGACGCCGGCTCGTCCGCTACTCGAGCGGCCGAGGCTCGCAGCCTTCGAGCGTTTTCTGAGCCCTGAGGAGTGCGACTGGCTCATCGAGCGTGGCCGTCCCGGCCTCGAGCGCGCGCGCGTCTATCGCCAGAGCTCGACGCCGAAGACCGCGGAGACACGCACGAACAGCGAGGCGGACTTCACGATCTTTCGCGCCGACGTCGTGCTCAGCCTCATCCGGGATCGCATTGCGAAAGCCACAGGCGCGCCCGCCTCCAATTTCGAGATCACCAAGCTCCTGCACTACGCGCCGGGCGAGCAGTTCGCTTTGCACGCGGACTTCATCGAGCCCCGCACTCCCGAGCTCGTGCGGCAGATTCAAATGATCGGTCAACGCGCGCTGACGTTTCTCGTCTACTTGAACGACGACTACGAGGGGGGCGCGACGCATTTTCCCAAGCTTGGCTTGCAGCATCGAGGGGCCCGCGGGGATGCGCTGCTCTTCTCGAACGTCGACGCAGCAGGCGCACCCGACTACGACACGCTGCACGCGGGCTTGCCGCCCGCACGAGGAGAAAAATGGCTGCTTTCGCAATGGATCCGCACGCGGGCCATCATGCCTGGATGACGCGTGATCCTGCGTAACGGCTCTCAGGGATCGAGCGAGAGCTCAGGGCAGTTCTGACGCAGATAGTCCTTGAGCGGTGCGAGCTGCGCGGCGTAGTTGCGCCAACGGCCCGAGGACCGGCTGTAAAGTGGCTCGCGAACTTGCCACACACTCGCCGTCTTCACGGCATTTCCCGCTCGGTGAAACTCCAGGCACCGCTCGTCCCATTCGAGGCCGCAGAACTCGAGGAGGCGCGCGATCTGCGCGCGCGGCTCGTGCACGAGCGCGTCGTAGTCGAAATCGAGGATGTCCGGCCCGTACAGCGACTTCCAATGCGCCATCAGCCGGCGGTACTGGACGTAGTAGTGGCCCGTGTCCATGAGATCGAGCGCGTAGGCCATGCTGTGATCGAGATGCAGAAAGAAGATCGACAGGCAGTTGTCGAGCGCATGGCGCGTGGTGTGGATGATCCGCGCCTGGGGAAAAAGCCGCTTGATCAATCCGATGTGCAGGAAGTTGTCAGGCCGCTTGTCCGTCACCCGATCGGCGCCCGGAAAGAGCTGCGCGAGACGGTCGAGATAACGCCGGGCCAGCTCTGCCGCTTCCTCGGCCGAGAGCCGGCCTGCTTTTTCGGGATACGGCGCCAGCTCGGTTCGCGCGAGCTTCGGCAGGAACTCGATCTCTCCGCCGGCGGTGACGGCGGGATGCGCCGCGAGCACTTGCTCGGTCAGCGTCGAGCCGGACCGGAACATCCCGCAAATGAAAATCGGAGGCTTGCCGGGCGGTGCGGAGATCGTCGCGATCGGCTCCGAAAAAGCCGCGATCAGTCGCGAAATGAAGGCTTCGTGCTGCGAACGATCGTACCTTCCCGTACCCGGTCGGGCGCTCAACCTGCTGTGATGATTGGCGATAGTGTAGGCATCGAACGCCTCTCCATACGCTCCGCAAGCGTCCAGCGCTTTGCCCAGAGCGAAGCCCAGGCTGGCTTTGTCGGCGTGCGAGGTGCCGGGCCGCGCCAGAGCGGCTCTCAGATCCTGAATGAACGGCTCGTCGGGACCCGAAGGGACGCGCAGGTTCGCGGCGCGTGCGCGGGCTTCATGAAACGCAGGCTCGATCTCGAGAATGCGCTGGTAAAGCGCAAGCGCCTGCTCGCGTAATCCGAGATCCTCTTTCAGGTTCGCGAGGTTGAGCAGTGCAGGCACGTATCGCGGGTTGAGCGCCAGGGCCACTTGCAATTCGCGCTCGGCGTCCGCCTCGCGACGCAGGCAGTCGGAATAGATCACTGCCCGGTTGAGATGCACTTCCTCGGGCCCGCAGATCTGGTGATCGAGCGCTTTCTGGTACGAGGCGAGCGCGGCCTCGTAGCGGCCGGCGCGCTTCTGAAGGAGCGCGAGGTTGTACCAGGTGTTCGGCGAGTGCGGCCAGCGCGAGAGCACTTGCAGGTACGCGCGCTCGGCCTCGTCGATCCGGCCGGCACGCTCCAGCCATGCCGCCTGCTCGAGCAGCACTCGCGGATCGAAGGGCTCGGCCATGGGGGAAACCTTGACGCTTCAGCTCAAGTCGTGGACCACATTCGCATCAGGTTCTGCCGCACGACATCGAGGCGCACGCGGCTCTCCCATTGCATCCTCAAGCCCTCGATCGCCGCGATCTCGTTAAGCTCGTACACCTGCATGCGCTGATGCTGATCGGGGATGTAGCTTTCGATGAAGGTGATGGAAACGATGCGCTGGCCGGCCCGAACGGGCATGACCTGGTGCAGGGTGGTCGAGGGATAGACGATCGCATCGCCGCTCGAGCCCTTGAAGGGGATCGCCTGGTTGCCGATGCCGATCGAAAGCTCGCCGCCCTCGTAAGTCGAAGGATCGCTGATCCACACCGTGCAAGAGAGGTCAGAGCGCAGTCGCGAGTTGCCGAGCTCGATGAGCGCGGCGTCAGCGTGTGCGCCGTATTTCATTCCCGGCTCGTAGCGGCAGAGCAGCGGCGGCGCGACGCGCTTGGGGATCGCAAAGCTCATGAATTCGCGGGAGCGGGCCAGCGCGACGTTCACGATTTGCACGGACTCGGCATATTTCGCGTCCGTCGGATCGGCCTGGAGATTGTCTTTGGTGAGGTTTGCCGGGTTGGACGCGCGGCCTTCCACGAAGCGCAGCTCCTGGGAGAGCGTCATGAGCCTCGCCACTTCGGCGGGCGTCAGGAGATTACGGATTCTGAGAAACACGGGAGCGCCACCTCAGGGATGCATTGTCGGGCCGAAGAGTAGCAGCCTCGCGCCGGTCGATCGCGCCTCGAGGCGCGCCGATTCGATGTCCTCGAACAGTCGCTCAGACGCTCGAGGATGGCACGGTGCCTCTGAACGCGTCGGTGGCGGCGATGACCTCACAGATCGCGGCTCGCTCTTCTTCACTCAGGCGCGGGTTCCAGATGTCACAGATCAGGATGATCCGGATCTGATCGCTGTCGTTCCAGGCCTCGTGCTCGATCGTATCGTCGAACACCCACGCCTCGCCCAGGCGCCATTCGCGGGTCTCGGAGCCGACACGGAAGCCGCAGCCTCCCGGCAGGATCAGAGGCAGATGAACCAGGAGCCTGAAGTTTGCCACGCCGTTGTGCGGCGGAATGCGCGTTTTCGGTTGTAGCACTGAAAAGAGCGCCGACGGTGAGCGCAGCGGCACCTTCGCTTGCGGCAAGCGCGTGATCGCTTCCATGGTCGCCGGAGCGCGGCGGCAATGCGCCTCGATCGGCTCGCCCTTGTCGTAGAAGTGAAAGGCGGTCCAGCGCGGCGAGTGGTTCAGCTCGCGCCACTGGTCGAGCGGCAAGTGCTCGTCGTAGCGGATGTAGGGTTTGAAGTCCTCGCGATCCTCGCGCAGGATCGTGTCGAGCTCGCGCTGGATTTCGGGAGTCGCGGCTTCCAGCTCCTCGAGCCAGGGAAACTCCTTGCGATCGTAGAACTCGATCGGCGCGAGCCCCGGGTAGTAGTACTCGAGCGGCTCCTGCTGATAGCGCTTCTGCGTGCGCAGCGTCGTGCGGATGAAGGAGTCGATTCGCTTGCGCTCGCTCGGCGAGCATTGGCTCTGGGTGTCCGCCACCCGGGCGCGAATGAACTCGTCGAGCTCGGCGGTGTACTTTGAGTGCACCTCGCGCGCCCGCTCGACCGCCTGCAATGTAGGTGGATCGAGGTAGTGATCGGCCGGCGCCTGGGCGAGCGCTATTCCGTAGGCCGTCGCCGCCGCCTTCATATCGCCGCGCTTGTCGAGGAGCGAAGCCTTCATCAGCAAGGCAGGGAAGTTGCGCGGCTGGAGCTTCAGAACCTCGTGCAAAGCGGCCAGCGCGCCATTGTCGTCATCGAGCTGGCGCCGCACGGCGGCCAGGTTCAGCCAGGCGGGGATGCTGGTGCGGTCCATGCCGAGCACTCGCAGGAGCAAGGCCTGGGCGGTGGCGAAGTCGCGCGCCGCCATCGCGCGCATGGCGCTCTGGCTCAACGTGGCGATGCTGGGAGTTCCAGGTTGTTGCATGGATGGGTGGCCGATCGTGCGCGGACACTATACCCCTCGGCCGCATGCCGGAGAATCGCCTGGATTGCGGGACCGCGCCGCGCTCGCCCGGCTGCGAAGTAGTGTATGCAGGCGATCCCGGCGATAATCGCTGGCGCAAGGCAGCGGGCCGCGCCCCGCCCCGAAGATCACGCGAGTCAGATGATTACGACCGACGACAATGTTCGCCTGGGTGCGGAGGCATTGCGACGGGGCGATGCACGCGCCGCGCGCGAGTCGTTCTCGAAAGCGCTCAATGCCGGTCGCATCGATGCTGCGGGGCTCCTCGGGCTCGCCTACGCCTGCCGGATGCTCAAGGACACCCAGGGAGAGAGCGTCGCCGTCGATCGCCTCCTTACGCTCGATCCTCGTAACGTCCGCGGCCTCATCCTCAAGGGAGATCGGCTGGCCGCGGAGGGCCAGCTGCGATCGGCCGCCTCGTTCTACCTGGCGGCCCTGCGCAATGCGCCGCCCCCGCAGCAATTGACACCGGATCTGGCCGCAGAGCTCGAGCGAGCGAGGCGGGCGTGCGAGACCTACTCCAGGCAGTTCCAGTCCTACCTCAGCGAGCAGCTCGGCGCGCGTGGGTTCGACCCTGAGACCTCGAGCAGGCGCTTCGCCGAGTCGGTCGACATCCTCACCGGCCGCAAGCGCATCTACCTGCAGCAGCCGAAGTACTACTACTTCCCGGGGTTGCCGCAGATCCAGTTCTACGATCGCGAGCAGTTCCCCTGGCTCGACCAGGTCGAGGCGGCGACGGACGAAATCCGCGCGGAGCTGCTCGAGGTGATGCGCGATCCGAACGCATTCGCGCCTTACGTGCAGGGCGACCCGAACCGGCCCCGGAAGGACCAGGCCGGCATGCTCAACAATCCGGAATGGAGCGCCTTCTACATCTGGAAGAACGGGAAGCTGATCGCCGAGAACGCCGAGCGTTGCCCGCGCACGCTCGCCGCGCTCAAAGACGTGCCTCTTGCGCATGTCACGAACCGCTCGCCGTCGGTCCTGTTCTCCCTGCTCAAGCCCCACGCGCGCATTCCTCCGCACAACGGATTCGTCAACACGCGTCTCATCTGTCACCTTCCGCTCCTCGTGCCCGGGCGCGCGATGTTTCGGGTCGGGAACGAAGTGCGCCAGTGGCAGGAGGGACGAGCCTGGGTCTTCGACGACACCATCGAGCACGAGGCCTGGAACGAGGCCGACCAGACCCGCGTGATTCTGCTTTTCGAGGTGTGGCGCCCGGAGCTTTCCGAGGAGGAGCGGCGGCTGGTCACGGCGCTGTTCGAAACGATCGATGCGCTCGAGGGAGGCGCACGCGAGTGGACCATCTAGGGCGCGCGAGCGGCGCGAGGCCGCCTCAAGCGGGCTTTCTGACGAGGAAGAGCGAATGAACCGAACGTTTGTCGTCCTGATCCTGGCGCCGCTCCTCGGCGCCGCTTGTGCCAGCCTGGCCAGGGAGGAACAGCCGCCGAGCCTGGAAGCCTGCGCTTCGGAGAGGGACGATGCGAAGCGCCTGGAGTGCTACGACCGGGCAGCGCGTGCCGCGCCGGCGAAATCAGCGCCCGCTGCGCCTGCCGAGCCTGCAAAGCCCACGTCCGCGACGCCCGCGGCGCCGGCAGCCGCCGAGAGCAAGGCTCCTGGTGCGACGGACGATCCCGAGAGCCGGTTCGGCTATCGGGGCGACGTCGCGCGCGAGGAGCACGATCGCCGCAAAGCCGAGCAAGAGCAGATCAAGGAGATCACGGCCACCATCACGGACCTGAGGACGCTGCCGTATGGTGAATGGGTCATCACGCTCGACAACGGACAAGTGTGGGTGCAGAAGTTCCCCACCAAGCAATTCACGGTGAAGGTCGGCGACCGCGTCAAGATCAAGGCCGGCGTGCTCAAGTCCTATCTGCTGGTGACCGAGTCCGGCCGCTCCACTCGTGTGAGCCGCATGCGCTGAGCGAATCTATTGCCCCCTACCCTGTCCGTCCCGGCCACGAGTGGGGGAGGGCGGGGTGGGGGTGCTCTATCGCCCCGAGCTTTGGCTGAAAGCCGGGTGGATCACGAGGGCGCCGGGGCGGATCTTCAATTTCGCGGCGGTACCTGCTTTCAACTCGATCACTGCCGTGACCGGGGCGCCTGAATCGATCGTCTCGAGGGACATGGGTGTGGTGTTCTCCACGACCCGCTCGATGCGCCCATCGCCGCGCACGAACAGCATATCGAGCGCGATCCTGGTGTTCTTCATCCACATCGAGATGGGCTGCGCCTTCGGATACACGAACAGCATGCCTTCATCGTCATCGAGTCGCTCGACATACATGAGGCCGCGCGCCCGCCGGCGATCGTTGTCCGCCACCCAGACTTCGAACGCATGCAAGCGCGCGTCGGACGTTGCGATCTGCAACGTCGAGCGCGTGAAGAGATCATCGAGCGCTGCGCGCGCCGAGTCGGCCCGAACCACCCCTGCGTAAGCGACGGCTGCCGCGATCCACGCGAGCGCCGCAATCTTTCCCGCCCAATCCGTTCTCATCGCCTCACCGTCAACGTCTCGGTTTCCTCTTCTTCGTCCTGCGTCTCGTAATCGACGCGGCCGGCATAATCGAACCGCGACAACAGAATCGAGCCGCGGCCGCGCACGGCACGCGCCGGCTCGGTGCAAAAACCCCGGGCCACGACTATGTACGAGCGCACGCGATGCGGGATGCCGAGGATCGGCTTCTGCCTGACTTCATCGAGCACGCACTTGTCGTCGCCCTGGGTGCTCCAGAACTCGCCGTGCCCTTCGCGAATGACGGTGACATTCACGGGTACGTTGCGCGCGTTGCGCCCTTCTTCCAGCCGCGAAATGCCGAAGACGATCACGAGCGTGTCCTGCTCGCCATGGCCCGGGCGACGGAAGCGCATGCGGATGCCGCCATCGGTCGGGCGGACCGCGCCGGTGCACTCCGTCCCTTCGTTTCCCCAGACGAGCTCCGTACTGAGCGCGCCGGACAAGCGCGCCCGAAGGTATCCCTCGCCTTCGGGAAGGCAGCGAACCGGGGTGGCCGATTCGTTTTCGGGCGCTCGGAGTCCCGGGCCCGTGTCACTCTCCTGCGCTCCGGCGGCCGCAAGCGCGAGCATGAAAATGGCAAGCGTGCAGGAAGCGGCAAGCGCGCGCGTCGCCTGAAGCGTAGAACGGGCGGATGAGCGGGGCCAGTCGGGCATGGCGGTGCTTCGTCGGGCTCGGGACCTCCGCCGGCGCGCGGGGCATTGTGCACAATGCCGAACGCCCGCCGCCCAGGCAAGCATCGCTTGCCGCAAGCGGTGCAAGCCCCGGGGCAGCGGGCGCCCGGGCCGAAGATTTACTCGCGCCAGGTAAATCCCGGGGACGGCTTTCACGATCGGCTTGCTAACATGCTCCGGCGAGTCGATCGCATCCGCCAGTGAAGAGGGTGCTGCCTCATGCAACACACGGTCACGAACCGGCAGAGCAACGATGCGGCCCGTCCGCAGGGGCCCAAACGCGTCGAGGTGCGCCGCTACGTCAGCCGCATCACGCGCAACACGCTCGCAGTCATCATGGCCGGCGGGCGTGGCGAGCGCCTCAAGCATCTGACGGATCTGCGCTGCAAGCCTGCCACTCCGTTCGGCGGGAAGTTCCGCATCATCGATTTCGTGCTCTCGAACTGCGTCAATTCCGGGATCCGGCGCATCGCCGTGATGACGCAGTACAAGGCGCACTCGCTCATCCAGCACATTCAGCGAGGCTGGGGGTATTTGCGCGGCGAGCTCGGCGAGTTCATCGAAGTCATGCCGGCGCAGCAGCAACTCGGGCCGATGTGGTATCGCGGCACGGCCGACTCGCTGTATCAGAATCTGGACATCCTCCGGGCGCATCATCCGCGGCACATCCTCGTGCTCGCCGGCGATCACATCTACAAGATGGACTACGGCTTGATGCTCGCCTATCACGTCGAGAAAAAAGCGGATATCACCGTCGGCGTGGTGGAAGTGCCGCGCGAGCAGGCGCGCGCCCTGGGTGTGATGAGCGTGAACGAGGACTACAGGATCCTCAAGTTCTCGGAGAAGCCGAGCGAGCCGGAAGGCATTCCGGGCCGCGAAGACTACGCGCTCGGCTCCATGGGCATCTATGTCTTCAAGGCGACGCTCCTCTATCGCCTGCTCGAAGAGAACGCTCAGCGAGAGGACACACAACACGACTTCGGCCGCAACATCATCCCCGAGGCGCTCGGCACACTGAAGGTGTATGCCTATCCCTTCACCGACGCGCAGACACGCGTGCAGCACTACTGGCGCGACGTGGGAACGGTGGACGCCTTCTACGAGGCGAACATGGAGCTGGTCGAGGTCGACCCCGAGCTCAACATCTACGACGAGCAATGGCCGATCTGGACCTACCAGCGCCAGTACCCACCCGCCAAGTTCGTGCTGGATGAGGAAGGGCGGCGCGGGATGGCCGTGAACTCGATGGTCTCGGGCGGCTGCATCATCTCGGGCGCGCACGTCCGGCAATCGCTCCTCTTCTCCAACGTGCGGGTCGAGGAGCGCAGCTACATCGAGAGGGCGGTCATCTTCCCGGACGTGCGCATCGGCGCGGGATGCGTCATCAAGCGAGCAATCCTTGACACGGGAAGCGTCGTGCCGCCCGGCACCCAGATCGGCGTCAACCCCGAGGAGGACGCCAAACGCTTCTATATCAGCGAGAAGGGGGTGGTGCTGGTCAATCGCGACATGCTCTCGCGTTTGCGCAAGTAGCGCTCTTGGTCCACGATTGAGCCGGGAAGGCTACCGAGGGAAGCGGGCCCGGACGGGCCGCTCTACGACACCGTGCGCATTCTGACTCGTTTCGTTCTGCTCCTTGCGCTCGTCACTTCGAGCGGATGCAGCGCGCTCGGCCCGAAGCTCGAGCAACCGAGGCTCGCGATCGTGAGCATCGCGATGACCTCGGGGGATATCTTCAGCCAGCAGTTCCTGGTGCGCCTCAACGTCCAGAACCCGAACGATCGCGATCTGCCGGTGCGCGGCATCGACTACAAGCTCTTCCTCGAAGGAGACAGCTTCGCCGAAGGAGTGAGCAACCAGCCGTTCGTCGTGCCCGCGATGGGCGAGACGGAGTTCGACATGACCGTGCGCACGAATTTCGTCAGCAGCATCGGCCGGCTCCTCACGCGCCTCAACGGACGGGAGCAGGTGCGCTACGTCGTCGAAGGGAAGGTGCTCACGGACCTGGGCTTTCTCAGGAAGATTCCGTTTCAGGAATCCGGCACGGTGGATCTCGCCAAGCTCAGGTGATGAGCCGCGCGGGCGCGCGGCCTCAAGGGACCGCGAGCGAGGCGTAGACCTTCTCGTATTCGCGGGTCTGGCGCTCCCAGGAGAAATCCTGTGCCATGGCGTTGCGCACCAGTTGCCGCCAGGCGTCCTTGTCCTTGTAGAGGTCGAGCGCGGTGTTGAGGGCCCACCTGAGCCCCTGGGCATCGAAGTGCTCGAACACGATTCCTGTGCCCTCGCGCGTCGCCGGATTCCACATCTGCACCGAGTCGGCAAGGCCCCCGGTGCGGCGGACGATCGGAATCGTGCCGTACTTCAGGCTGTACATCTGGTTGAGCCCGCACGGCTCGTACATGGAAGGCATGAGGAACATGTCGCTCGCCGCTTCGATCAAGTGCGCGAGCTCATCGTGATAGCCGCGATGAAAGACGACGCGATCGGCGAAGCGGTGCTGCAGGGAGGCGAGGAAGTCCTCGTATTTCGCCTCGCCGCTCCCCAGGGCGACGAACGCCATCTCGCGCGTGGCGAGAATCTCGGGGAGCGTATCGAAGAGCAGATCGAAGCCCTTTTGCGGCACCAGGCGCGAGACCACGCCCACCAGGGGGGCTTCCTCGCGAACCGAAAGATTCAGCCAGTCGAGGAGCGAGCGCTTGGTCTGCGCCTTGCCGCTCAAGTCCTCAGGTGTGTACGGGTGCTTCAAGTAGCGATCCGTCGCCGGGTTCCATTCCGTGTAATCGACTCCGTTCAAAATGCCGATCACGCCGTGATGGCGGGCGCGCAGCACGGCATCGAGCCCATGCCCGCCGAGCGGCGTGCAGATCTCCATCGCGTAAGTGGGGCTCACGGTCGTCACGCGATCGGCGTGACGGATGCCTTCGCGTAGCCAATTGAAACCACCGCCAAGCATTGTCTCCGGCGCGATGAGGCCGCGAATGTCCCCACCGACATCGTAGACCGTGCTCGCATCGAACCAGCCCTGATAGCCCACGTTGTGAATCGTGAGCACGGTGCGCGTCGCTTCGAACAGTCTGTCCCACGCGTACACGCTCTTGAGCAGGATCGGCATGAGCGCCGTATGCCAGTCGTTGCAGTGAACGATCTGAGGTGCGAACGCGAGACGCTGGCAGCCATCGAGTGCCGCGCGCTGCAAGATCAGGAATCGCAAGTGCTCATCGACGGCCGAGGTGTAGATGGAAGGCCGATCGTATGCCGCCGGACAGTGCACGAGATAAAGGGGCACTCGAGTGCCGGGCAAGTGCGAGGCGAGCAGGGAATATCGATACGTATGCGGGCCGAGTCGCAGCTGCACATCCCGGGCGGTGTCGACCGGGACCGTGTCGAGCCCCATCGTCCCCATGCTGGAATACAGCGGCATGAACACGCGCACGTCGTGCCCGTTCGCGTGCAGATGCTTGGGGAGTGCGCCCGCGACATCGGCGAGGCCGCCGGTCTTGGCGAGCGGGGCGACTTCCGAAGCGACGAAGCAGATGCGTAGCGCCATGTGGGTTGCAAGCGCGCCGGGCGCTCAGCGCTTGCTCGCGCGTGGGCTGTCCTGGCCGTTGCCCTTGGGCTCGCCCTCAGGCTCGCGCCCACGCGGGGGCGCGAACGCAGTGAGCATCGCTTCCTGCATCTTGATCCAGAGCTCGAAGTTCTGCCGCGTGAGATCCGAGAGCGCCTCGAGCGTCGCCGGGCGGCCCGAACGCCCGAGCGATTGCTGCTGCTCCATGAACGTCTCGACGCTCTTCTCGAGCCAGGCGCTCAGGAAGCTCTGCATCGAATTGCCGTAGAAGCGGATCAGCGCTTCGAGGAGCGGCGTCGAGAGAATGGGTCGCCCGAACTGCTCCTGGTCGGCGATCACCTGCAGGAGGATCAGGCGCGTGATGTCCTCGTTCGTCTTGTCCTCGATCACCTTCACGCGCTCGCCGGCCACGATCATGTTGCGCACGTCATCTAGCGTGATGTGGCGGCTTTGCGAGGCGTCGTACAGCCGCCGGTTCGCGTACTTCTTGATCAGGCGTTCTTCGCTCATGGGCGGACGAGGCTCACGCTGACATCAAAGACTGCTCCGTGCGAGGCGCTCGCGCCGATTTCTGGGACAATGTCCGCATTGCGGGAACGCGCCGGTACGCGAGGAGCGGCCGGCGGGCTACTCTAACCACGCGCATTTGGCGCTGCAACAATGGCGAAGCGCACGAATGAGCGTCCGGCATCCCTTGCAACATCGACGAGACGCAAGATGAGTGAAGGCCGTGCGGCCGACTCCGATTGGATTCAGGCCTGGATCGATCGCCAGCGGGAGCGGCTCAAGCGCCTGGCCGAGGAGGCCTCCAGGGCCGCGTTCGGGCCCGAGGAGGAGCGCGGCCAGGAACGCTGGTCCGAGCTCTTCGGGCGCTGGCAGGAGCTTTGGACCTCGAGCACCGCGCTCGGCATGCAATCGTGGGCGGACCTGCTCGGCCGGGTGCCTGCGTTGGGGCCCGCGCGCGAGCAGATCGAAGGATGGAAAGAGCTTGCCGAGACGCAGGCACAGGTTCGCGAGCTCGAAGCAGCGCTTCGCGCTCGGCTGATGCAGGTTCAGGTCGAGGCACTCTCGAGGCTCGAGCAGCGCGTGCGTGTTGCACGGGAATCCGACGAAGGGATCGCGAGCATGCGCGAGCTGTACGACTTGTGGGTCGAGTGCGGCGAAGAGGTTTACGCGGGCGTCGCTCACAGTGAGGAATATGCCGAGCTCCTCGCTCAGCTCGGCAACGCCACGATGCGCTTGCGTGCTCGCCAGCAGAAGATGCTCGAGCGACTCCTCGAGCAGTTCGATTTGCCGACGCGCTCGGAGCTGAACACAGTGCATCGGCAAATTCGTGAGCTGCGCGCAACGATCGAGGCTCTGCAAGCGAAGCTCGCAGCTTCAGGCAAGGAGAGCGGGCGTTGACTGAGCCGCAATCGTACGCGCGTCTTGCGCGCGAGATGGAATCGTTCGCTGCGCAGCTAGGGCGTGGCGCGGCCATGCTGGCCGCCGGTCGACGCGTTTCGATCGGTGCCACTCCCAAAGAGGCCGTCTATCGCAAAGACAAGCTCGTGCTCTACCGTTACCGGCCGACGGAAGCGATCGACGTCGAGCCGGTACGCACGCCGCTCCTCATTTGCTACGCGCTGGTGAACCGCCCGTACGTGCTGGATCTCCAACCGGATCGCTCGCTCATCGCCGGGCTCCTGCGTCGCGGCATCGATGTGTATCTGATCGACTGGGGCTATCCGGATGGCGCGGACAGGTATCTCGATCTGGAGGACTACGTCCTTCGCTATCTCGCGAAATGCGCGCAAGTCGTGGCCCGCAACAGCGGGCGCGAGAGAATCAGCTTGCTTGGGGTCTGCCAGGGCGGCGCGCTCAGCTTGTGCTACGCGGCGCTCCATCCGGAGCGGCTCAGCAATCTCGTCACGATGGTCACGCCGGTGGATTTCCACACTCCGGAGAATCTGTTGGCGAAGTGGAGCCGGCACGTCGATGTGGACGCGCTCGCAGCGGCTACCGGCAACGTTCCCGGTGACTGGCTGAACGGCCTGTTTCTCGCGCTCATGCCCTGGCGGCTCACCAGCCAGAAATACGTGCACTTGCTCGATGAGCTCGGTCGCGGCGGGGACAGCGAGGCGCTGATCGAGAACTTCCTGCGCATGGAGCAATGGATCTTCGACAGCCCCGCGCAGGCTGGGGCGATGTTCCGCCGTTTTCTGCAAGAGTTCGTGCGCGAGAATCGCCTTGCGCGCGGGGAGCTTCAGATCGGCGGCCGTCGCGTTCGACTCGAGAACATCCGGATGCCTGTTTTCAACGTCTACGCCCGCAAGGATCACCTGGTCCCGCCTTCTTCGAGCACCGTGCTCGAGCGGTTGTTGGGAAGCACCGATTACACGGCCTATGAGTTCGAGGGCGGCCACATCGGCATTTATGTAAGCGCCACCGCTCAGCGCGAGATTCCGGAGCGACTCGCGCGGTGGTTGCGTCAACGGGACAACCCAGCCTGATCGTCTGTTTTTCTTTGACGCGAGGCGTCACGACCGTTTCGCCGCACTGCCCTTTAGGGCAGCCAGCTTGACTGGGCAGGCAGTCCCCGAGCACTCTTCGACTCGTATTTCCAAGCGGGACCATGCGTCGGTCCCGCGCGCTGTTCGAGAACCGCGAGTCGCGCCAAGGGCCCCTCTCATGATCTACGACAACATTCTCGGCACCATCGGCCGAACGCCGATCGTAAAGATCAACAGACTCGCCCCCGAGCACGTCACGATGTACGTGAAGTGCGAGTTCTTCAATCCGCTGCACTCGGTGAAGGACCGTCTCGCGATCGCGATCATCGAAGACGCGGAGCGGACAGGTGCGTTGCGTCCGGGGCAGACGGTCGTCGAGGCCACTTCAGGCAACACCGGCATCGCGCTCGCGATGGTGTGCGCCGCGAAAGGTTATCCGTTCGTCGCCGTGATGGCCGAAAGCTTCTCGGTCGAGCGACGCAAGATCATGCGCATGCTCGGCGCACAGGTGATCCTCACGCCGGCAGCCGAGCGCGGCACGGGCATGGTGCGCAAGGCCGAGGAACTCGCACGCAAGCACGGCTGGTTCCTCGCCCGTCAGTTCGAGAATCCCGCCAATCCCGCCTACCACCGCAATACGACCGGCCCGGAGATCCTGAGCGACTTCGCGAGCCGCCGGCTCGACTTCTGGGTGACGGGATGGGGCACGGGCGGCACGCTCACGGGCGCCGGCGAGGTCATCAAGAAGGCGCGCCCGGATACGCGCATCATCGTGACCGAGCCTGCTGGGGCTTCGCTTCTCGCGGGTGGCGAATTCAAGCCGCACAAGATCCAGGGCTGGACACCCGATTTCATCCCGGCCGTGCTCGATCGGGAGGTGGCCGATGAGATCGTGCCCATCACCGACGAGGAAGCGATCCAGGCTTCCCGCCAGCTTGCGGCCAAGGAGGGGATCTTCTGCGGCATCTCCTCGGGCGGCACGTTTGCGGGAGCGCTCAAAGTGGCGGCCAAGGCGCCGAAAGGGTCAGTGATTCTGGCGATGCTGCCCGATACCGCCGAGCGCTATCTCAGCACCCCGCTCTTCGAAGGGATTGCGGACGGCTCGGACGCCGAGCCGCTCTGAAGCCCGACTACGCTGCCCCAGAGACGGATCCGCCCCGCGGAGTCAAGCAACGACGCCGCGGGGCCCTCATTGCTCAACGATTCTTTACATCCGCATCGCGCCAGTGGCGGATACTCTCGCGCGCCAGTCGATGCTGGCGCGCTTTGCTCGTTTTCCCGGACGAGGCGGGCGGCAACGGCCTGAACTGAAGCCGTTCGGACCGCCGTTGCAGCGAGCTTGCGCGTGTAATGGAGCCATCCCTGGCGCCTGTCGGGCCTTGCGCGTGGAGCTTTTCGCACCTGCCAGACGCTATGCGTGAGCGCGTGCTCAGCGCCGAGCCGGCTTCACGTGCACACTCTCAGGGCGCGGTCGAACTTTCGACACCGGACGGGGCTCTCAGGAGAGTCCGCCGCGTCGGGTCGGCGGCCGGGACGGACGTTCCAGGAACACCCACTGCAACCTTCGGCAAGTCAGTAAGTGAGATACTTCTCTTTTCGATTGCTTCCGGATCCGCCGGGCGTGGGCGGAAGATTGGGCGAATTCGTGACTCGACGCGGGATTGCCGTTGCT
>DASVCI010000204.1:0-25742 GCA_036381695.1 Steroidobacteraceae bacterium | reverse complement strand
CGCTTCGCGGCCGAGCTCGCTTTCGAGCTCCCTGATGGCCGCCGCAGCTGCGCGAGCCTTGCGATGGACGGATCGAGGCGCCCAATCGAGCTTGCGAAGCGCATCGAGCATCGCGCCGCGAATGCGGATGCCCGCATACGTTTCGAAGCTCGCGCCGCGATCGGCCGTGTAGTTCGCCGCCGCCTCGAGCAAGCCGAGCATGCCGGCCTGGATCAGGTCCGCCACTTCGACCGAGGCGGGGAGCCGCCCCGCCAGGTGATAGGCGATGCGCTTGACCAGCTCGGCGTGCCGCAGAACGAGCGCATCGGCGCTTGCGGGGTCCGGCCGGCCTTTGTAGGCAGCGACGCCCGTCATCGCACGACCTCCAGCCGCGGCCGCGGTCTCGCCACCAGACGCTCCACGAAGAACTCGAGATTGCCCCGCGGGCAGTCCGGTACAGGCCACTTATCGGCCTTGAGCGCCAATTTCTTGAATGCCCGGGCGGCGGGACTGGCCGGGAAGGCCGTCACGACCGGGCGCTGCTCACGAATCGAGCGCTTGAGGTAGGGGTCGTCGGGGATCTCCCCGACATAATCCAGCGTGACGTCGAGGAATCGCCCGGTCACGCGCTCAAGCTTGTCGAAGAGCGCCTCGCCCTCGCCCGGTGCGCGCGCCATGTTGGCCAGAACATTGAACTTCGTCACACCATGCTGGCGGCTCAGCACCTTGGTGAGCGCGTAGGCGTCGGTGAGCGATGCAGGCTCGTCACAGACGACCAGCAGCACGTGTTGCGCGGCTTGCGTGAACTGGATGACCCCGTGCGCGATACCCGCCGGCGTATCGACGATCATCGTGTCGATACGCTTGCTCAGCGCGCTGAACGCCTGCACCAGCGCCAGATGCCCCGAGGCCGAGAGATTCGCGAGCTCGGCGACGCCCGAGGCGCCGGGGACCACCTGAATGCCGTGTGAGGATTCGATGATGATCTCCTCGAGCGTGCGCTCGCCGGCGATCACGTGCGCCATCGTGTGGCGCGGGGAAAGCCCGAGGAACACATCGACATTCGCCAAACCGAGATCGCCGTCGAGCAGCATCACCCGCCGTCCGGTGCAAGCGAGTGTGGCCGCAAGATTGACCGCGACGCTGGTCTTCCCCACTCCCCCTTTGCCGCCGGTCACCGCGATTACCTGCACCGGTCCGGGATTGGCGGCCCGGCGCAAGCCCGAGTTCTCGAGACTGTCCATCCAGTTCACCTTGGGTCTTCGAAATTCTTCTGTCAGGCGAGCGCGTGTGCGACAGCGCCGAACCGGCGATGCAGCAGGTCTTCGTCGGGAGCGGCCCCGGCCTTGCGAGACAGCTCCACTGCCCGCGCAATGAGTTGATGAGCGCGAGCGGGGCTCAAGTCTTCCGGCACCCGCTGCCCGTCGGTCACGTACATGAGCGGCAAGCGCGAGCGGATCAGGGCGGAGATCGTTCCACCGAGACTGGTCGCCTCATCCAGTTTCGTCAGCAAGCACGATGTCGGGCGTACGACCGCGAACCGCTCGACCGCTTCCTCGATCGCGCCCGCTTGCGAGGCCGCGGACAGCACGAGGGCCGTTTCGACGCGTTCGCCGGCGCCCGCAAGTGTTGCCAATTCAGAGGCGACGCGCGGATCGCGTTGACTCAATCCCGCTGTGTCGATCAGCACCAATCTGCGGTTGCACAGGTGATCGAGCACGCCCGGGAGCTCTTGCGGGCTCTCGAGTGCATACGCGGGCACGCCGAGCAAGCGACCCAGCGTGTGGATCTGCTCCTGCGCGCCGATGCGAATCGAATCCGTCGAGACCAGTGCGAGATCCTTCGGGCCATGCCGCAACACCCAGCGCGCCGCGAGCTTCGCGATCATCGTTGTCTTGCCGACGCCGGTCGCGCCGACGAGCGCAATGGCTCCGCCCGCCTCCATCCATCGCTCGGGCACCGTATCGATGCGCCGCGCGAGCTGAGCGAGCGCGAGCCTCGTTGCTTCGGCGAGCTCGAGACGCGACGGCAATTGCGCAACCAGCTCACCCGCAAGGTCATGTCCCAGGCCAAGCACCGTGAGCTGCTTGAGCACTTCCGTCTGGATCGGGGCGCGGCGCGAAAGATCGTTCCAGGCGAGCGTCGCAAGCTGTGTTTCGAGCATGCGACGCAATGTGCGCAGCTCCTCGTTTACGAGCCCGCCCGGGTCCGACGCCTCGGGCTGATCGAATCCCGACAGTCGTCGCGCCAGCATCGTGTAGTCATCCGCCGTGCCCTGCGGCTCTGCGAAGGAGATCGAAGTGCTTCTTTGACGATCCGCGCCAAAGGCCGAAGCGCTTGGGCCGCCCGATTGCCGGCCGTAGTCGGCCACCTGCGGGGACTCTGGCCCGCCCACTCCATCGCCGTCGTAATCGACCGCGGCGACGACTTCCACTGCGCCGTTGACGCGGCGACTCGAGAGGATGATCGCATCCGGACCCTGCGCCTCGCGGACCTGCCGCAACGCCTGCCTCATGTCGCGAGCGCGATAATGCTTGATCTTCATCTACCCACCGCCGTGACCAGTCGAACCTTGCGGTTGTCGGGAATCTCGTTCCAGGCGAGCACGTGCATGCCCGGTACGACCGAGCGCATGAAGCGGGCCAGCGTGTGCCGCAACTGAGGCGGCACGAGCAGCACAGCAGGCTCACCCACCATCTCCTGTCGCTGCGCAGCCTCGGTCAGGCGGCGCTGCATGCGCTCGGCCAGGCCGGGCTCGAGGCCGGGCGAAGCGGCGTTGCCGCCGGCCAGCGAGTTGCTGAGGAGTTGCTCGAGCTCGGGCTCGAGCGTGATGACGGGCAGCTCGGTCGACATGCCCGCGATGTCCTGCACGATCTGACGACCGAGCGCCACGCGCACGTGCGCCTGGAGTTGCTGCGGATCCTGCGTGCGGGTCGCATGCTCGGCGAGCGTCTCGACGATCGTGCGCATGTTGCGAATCGGTACGCGCTCGGCGAGCAGGCCTTGCAACACGCGCACGACCGTGCCGAGCGGCAACAAGCGCGGCGTCAGATCTTCCACGAGCTTCGGCGCACTCTTGGCCAGCGCGTCGAGGAGATGCTGCACTTCCTCGTGTCCGAGCAGCTCGTGCGCATGAGTCTGGATCACGTGGCTCAAGTGCGTTGCGATGACCGTGCTGGCGTCCACAACGGTGTAGCCCAGTGTCTGCGCGTGATCGCGCGAGGACGGCTCGATCCACACTGCTTCCATGCCAAAGGCCGGATCGCGCGTCTCGATGCCTGCGACCTTGCCGTAGACCTTGCCCGGGTTGATGGCGAGCTCGCGCTCCGGATAGATCACGCCTTCGCCGACGGGCACCCCCGCCAGGTTGATGCGATAGGAGTTCGGCGACAGATCGAGGTTGTCGCGGATGTGGACGGGCTGCACCAGGAATCCGAGCTCCTGCGTGAGCTTGCGACGCACGCCGCGAATGCGCGCGAGCAGATCGCCGCCTTGCGCCTTGTCCACGAGCGGGACGAGCCGGTAGCCAACCTCGAGCCCGATGATGTCCACGGGCTGCACATCCTCCCACGTCAGCTCGCGTGATTCGGCAGGAACTGGCGGGGGCGGAGGCGGCGCCTCCTCCACTTGCTCCGGCTGACGCTGCGAGCGCTTGTGGAGCATCCATGCGCCCACTGCGCAAAGCGTCGCCATGCCGAGGAAGGCAAGGTTCGGCATCCCCGGGATGAGGCCCATCGTTCCGATCAGGCCGGCGGCGATGGCGAGCGCTCGCGGCTGACCGAGCAACTGCCTGGCGAGCTCGCCGCCCATGTCCTGCGGGCGCGACATGCGCGTGACGATCAGAGCCACCGCGGTCGACAAGAGCAACGCGGGCACTTGCGCCACCAGGCCGTCGCCGATCGAAAGCAACGTGTAGACGCGGGCCGCTTCGCTGAAGGACAGGCCGTGCGCCATCGTGCCGATGGCAATCCCGCCGATCATGTTGATGATGAGAATGAGAATGCCCGCTGTGGCATCGCCCCGAACGAACTTGCTCGCGCCGTCCATCGAGCCGTAGAAGTCCGCTTCGGCGCGCACCTCGGCACGACGCGCGCGCGCCTCTTCCTGAGTGATGAGGCCGGCGTTCAGATCCGCATCGATCGCCATCTGCTTGCCGGGCATCGCATCGAGGGTGAAGCGCGCCGTCACTTCGGAGATGCGTCCGGCGCCCTTCGTCACCACGACGAAGTTGATGATCGTGAGAATGGCGAAGACGATCACGCCGACGGCGTAGTTGCCGCCGACCACGAACTGGCCGAAGGACTCGATGACCTTCCCGGCCGCGTGCCCGCCGGTGTGGCCGTGAAGCAGCACGACACGTGTGGAGGCAACGTTGAGCGCAAGGCGCAGAAGCGTTGCGAGCAGCAGAACCGTCGGGAAGATGCCGAAGTCGAGCGGCCTCGCCACGTAGAACACGGCCAGCACCACGATCAACGAGAGCGCGATGTTGAACGTGAAGAGCACGTCGAGCGCGAGAGGCGGCAGCGGCACGATGACCATGGCCAGGACGGCGAGCACGCCCACGGGCACTCCGAGGCCGGAGCGCAGGAGCGAGCTCAGATCCAGTGATGGGGCAGCGGCAGCCATGCGAGCGCTTGTTTCGAAGCCTTCGTTTTCCGTAGCGCCAAAGCGTCGGCGCGTTGACGTGCCCTGATAGGTGCAACTCCCGAGCCACGGGCTCGTCGGAGCGGCGGCACTTCTTCACAGTTTGAGAAGCGAGTGCTCGGGGGAAGGATGAGAGAAGGACGAAGGTGCCCCCACCCTGCCCTCCCCCGTAAACGGGGGAGGGGACCCTTTCTCTTGATCCCCTCCCCCGTAAACGGGCGACTGGACGCCTCTCTTGATCCCCTCCCCCGTAAACGGGCGATGGGGCGCTCTCTCTTGATCCCCTCCCCCGTAAACGGGCGACGGGGCGCTCTCTCTTGATCCCCTCCCCCGCTCCGCGGGGGAGGGTCAGGGTGGGGGCACGGGGGCTGACTATTGCAGGGGAAGTGACAGGAAGGGGACTCACCGCCCCCGACCGAACTCCTCCACCTCGATGTCCGGCTTCGGAGGGGGCGTCTGCCCGTTACGCACTGCCATGCGCAACTGGAAGACGTAGCTCAACACTTGCGCGACCGCGACATAAAGCGAGGCAGGAATCTCGGCGCCAATATCGACGTTTCGATACAGCACGCGCGCAAGCGGAGGCGCTTCGAAAATCGGGACGGAATGCTCAACCGCGAGCTCGCGGATCTTCGCAGCCACCAGATCGACACCCTTCGCGACGACGACAGGCGCGCGCATGCGATTTTCGTCGTAGCGCAGGGCGACCGCGAAGTGCGTCGGGTTGGTCACGACCACGTCGGCCTTCGGCACATCCTGCATCATGCGTCGCCGCGCCAGCTCCTGCTGAACCTGCCGGATGCGCCCCTTCATCTCCGGCGAGCCTTCGCTCTCCTTGTATTCCTCGCGGATCTCCTGCCGGCTCATCCGCATCTGCTTCGCGTACTGCCAGAGCTGCCAGGGCACGTCGAACCCGGCGATGATGAGAAGCCCGAAGGAGACCGCGATCAGGCCCTGGCCGCTCAGCTGCGCGGCGTGCCCGATCGCTTGCTGCACTGGCTCGCGGCCAAGCGCCAGCAAAGCCGGTGCCTCGTTCCACAGCACGATCACCGCAACCACCGCTACGATCCCGAACTTCGCGAACGCCTTTCCCAGCTCGACGAAGCTGCGCAAAGCGAACATCCTCTTGAAGCCCTCGATCGGGTTGAGCCGGCTGAACTGCGGCATGAGCGGTTCAGTCGTGAAGCTCCAGCCGCCGAGGGCCAGCGGCGCCAGAAGGGCGGCGAGCACGATCGTGATGAACACCGGAGCGCAGAGAATCAGCGCGTCCATCGCCGCCCGGGAGAGCGCAGGCAGCACATACATGGTATCGAGCGCCTGATCCCGCGAGATCGTGAGCGCGCGTTGCATGAGGTCATGGATCCGGCCCGTCAGGCTGGCGCCCATGAAGTACAGAGCAAGGCCACCCGCGAGCGTCACGGCCGCGGCGCTCAAGTCGCGCGAGCGGGGAATCTGCCCTTTGCGCCTCGCTTCCTCGAGGCGCTTGGGAGTAGCTTGTTCTGTTCGTTCCTGCTCGTCGCGCTCAGCCATTAGCGGACACCCCGAGGAGATCGCGCAAGGCGGCGAAGGCCGAGTCGAGCAGAGAAACGAAGCTCGCCTGAATCGACGGCAGGCCCGCGTACACGATCACGAGACCCGCGATCAGCGAGACCGGAAACCCGACCGCGAACAGATTCAGCGTCGGAGCGGCGCGGCTCATCACACCGAAAGCCAGGTTCACTACGAGCAAGGCAGTCATGCCGGGCAACGCGACGCTGACGGCGCCCGCGAAGAGCTGAGCGCCCCAGGCCGCGACGGCGAAGAGCTGATCATTGGACAATCCGCTGGTGCCGATCGGCAGGGTGAAGAAGCCCCGCGTAAAGATCTCGATCAGGAGCAAGTGGCCGTTGAGCGCGAGGAACGTGAGCGTCACGAGCAGCATGTAGAACTGCCCGAGCACCGGCGTGCTCGCTCCTCTCAACGGATCGACGTTGAAGGCGAAACTGAGGCCCATCGTGTTCGAGAGGAGCTGCCCTCCCATCGCGAGCGCATCGAAGATGAGCTGCAGCACGAAGCCCGTCGCCACTCCGATCAGGATCTGATGGAACACGACCACGATGGCTTCGGCGGAGAAAGTCTCGACCGTCGCAGGCGGCACCAGCGGCGCGACGATCAGCGTCACCGCCCCGGCGAGGAGCAGGCGCACCCTGGGAGGCACGAACTGGGCGCCGAACACGGGCGCCACCATGAAGCACGCGCCGATGCGGATGAACGGCCAGAGGTACTGCGCAAGCCACGCTTCGAGTTGGCCGCTGCCGATCGTGAGCATCGCTTGCGTGCCGCCGCTCAGCCGATCAATGACGGGATGCTCTCGAACAGCTCGCGCGTGTAACTGACGAGCACCTTGAGCATCCAGGGGCCGGCGACCAGCAGCGTTACGGCCATGCCGACGAGCTTCGGGATGAACGACAGCGTCATTTCGTTGATCTGCGTGGCGGCCTGGAAGATGCCGACCATCAAGCCGACCAGGAGCGCGGCCAGCAACAGGGGCGCAGCGAGCAGGAGCGTGATCTCGAGCGCTCGCTGGCCGATGGTCATGATGAGCTCCGGAGTCATGGCGATGGGCTCCCGCTGGCGCTCACGGCGTCGTGAGCCCGAGGTCGGGCTCGACGCTCCCCTGTGTGGACGGAAGCGAAGAGACATGGGCCTGATGCTCGAGCCGCGCACTCTCGCGCAGCCGCAACATCCGGACCCTGTGCTTGAGGCGCCTTCTCAGGCAACGCATCCAGCCCTTGCGGCGCTCTTCGGCCGCCCAGCTCGAAACAGTGCTATCACGCATAAAAACTCCCCGCGAGCGTGCCCATGACGAGGCTCCAGCCGTCGACCAGCACGAACAGCATCAGCTTGAACGGCAGCGAGATCAGGACGGGCGAGAGCATCATCATGCCCATGGACATGAGCACGCTCGCCACCACGAGATCGATGATGACGAACGGAATGAAAATCAGGAATCCGATCTGGAACGCAGACTTGAGCTCGCTCGTGGCGAAGGCGGGCACGAGGATCCTGAGCGGAACGTCTTCGGGCTTGTCGAAGCCCTGGCCGCCGGAGATGCGCACGAAAGTCGCGATGTCGCTTTCGCGCGTCTGATCGAGCATGAAGCGTTTCAGCGGCACGGCGCCGCGCTCGAGCGCGGTTGTCGCATCGATCGTGCCGGCAAGATAGGGCTGAACGGCCTCGGCGTTGACCTTGTCGACGACGGGACCCATGACGAACAGGGTGAGGAACAGCGACAGGCCGATCAGCACCTGGTTCGGCGGCGCCTGGCCGGCGCCCAGCGCCTGACGCAGGATCGCGAGCACGATCACGATGCGCGTGAACGCCGTCATCATGAGCACGATGCCCGGCAGCAGCGTTACTGCCGTCATCAGAATGAGGATCTGCAGCGTCAGGGAGTACTGCTGGCCGCCTTCCGGCGAGGTGCTCACAGTGACGGCCGGAATACCGGTCGCCCATGCACCGACGGGCATCAGCATGAGGAGCGGGAGCAGGAGTTTGAGCAGCGCGAGAACCCTGCTCGCCCCCACGCCGCCCTCCCCCGCACGCGGGGGAGGAGATAAGAAGCACACGCCGATCGTTGCGTCCCTTCCTCCGCTCGGCGGGGGAAGGACAGGATGGGGGCTCGCCGTCAGCACGCTTGCCTTCACAAGCCCAGACTCCGCCTGAAAATCGACTTGAAGCTCGGCCGGGTCACGCCGTCCGGCACCTCACCCGAAGGAAACGAACCCGGCTGATCCACGTGCACCGGCTCACTCAGCACGTGCAGCGTGCTCACCCGACCGGGAGCCACGCCCAGGAGAATCTGCTGTTTGCCGACTTGCACGAGCACGGCGCGCTCCTTGACCCCGAGCGCAAGATCCGCCACGACCTCGATCGCGCCCGCTCCGGGCCGACCGAAATTGCGCAGACGGCGCATCAGCCAGGCGGCGGCGAACACGCAGCCAAGCACAAGAAGCAAAGAGAGAGTCACCTGCACGAGACTGCCCGCGTCCGCGCCGGGCACCGGCTCGGCAGCCTTCGGCGCAGCGAACGGCTGCTCGGCCGCGAAGGAGGAAGCGGACATCAACGCCGCGCACGCGACGAAGATCAGGCGGGGGCCCGACGCTGCGATCCCCGCATGGGCTCGTGCAGAAGCGTTCATCGCGTCAACGCAGCTTTCTGATGCGCTCGGCCGGAGAGATCACATCAGTGAGGCGGATGCCGAACTTCTCGTTCACGACCACCACTTCTCCGTGCGCAACCAGCGTTCCGTTGACGAACACGTCGAGCGGCTCACCGGCCGCGCGGTCGAGCTCGACCACCGAGCCCTGGTTCAGTTGCAGGAGGTTGCGGATCGGAATGCGCGTGCGGCCGACTTCCATCGACAGCGTCACCGGAACATCGAGGATCACCTCGAGATTCACGTCCCGGCCGGCTTCGGCCGCGCCCTTGTCCTCCAGGTCGCCGAACTCGGCGGCCCGGGCCTGTGACTCGTTCTTGCTCATAGCGGGTCTCGTTTCAGGTTGTAAGCCAGGAGGTTGTCGAGAAGCTTCGGTTTGGCGCGGCTGACGCGCTCTTCGATCTGCACGGCCTGTTGCCCATGCGACACGCCGAACGTGCCGCGGAAGATCGGAACGTCCTCCGCCAGGATGGTCGCGCGGCCATTGAAGTCGCACGGCAGGATGTCACCCGGCTTCATCTCGAGAAGCTGCTGCATGGTGATGCGACTGCGCCCGAGGACCGTGGTCAGCTCCACTTCCGCATCCTCGATCTCTTCCTTGAGGGCCTGCACCCAGCGCTCGTCGTGGTCCACGCGATCGCTCGCGACGCCCGCATCGAGCAGCTCTCTGAGCGGCTCGATCATCGAGTACGGCATGGTGATGTGCACGTCTCCGCCGCCGCCGTCGAGCTCGACGTGGAAGCTGGTGACCACGACGATCTCGGTCGGGCTCACGATGTTCGCGAAATGCGGATTGATCTCGGAGCTCAGGTATTCGATGTCGAGGCGCGCGACGTTCGCCCACGCCTCCTTGATGTCCGCGAACACGTGCTTGAGGATCATGTGGATGATCCGATACTCGGTGGCTGTGAACTCGCGGCCCTCGATCTTGGTGAAGCGTCCGTTGCCGCCGAAGAAATTGTCGACCGCCGCGAACACGAACTTCGGGTCGAGCACGATCAGCGCCGTGCCCCTGAGCGGCAGGATCTTCACCAGGTTCAGATTCGTCGGCACGTGCAGGGAATGCACGTACTCGCTGAACTTCTGCATCTTGATCGGCGCCACAGCCACCTCGGGGCCACGGCGCAGCATGTTGAAGAGACTCGTCCGGAAGAGGCGGGCAAAGCGCTCGTTGATCATCTCGAGCGTCGGCATGCGCCCGCGGACGATGCGCACCTGATTGGCGAAATCGTAGCTGCGCACCTCACCCGGCGCGGGCGGCGCCTCGGTCTTGACCGCGCCGCTGTCCACGCCATGGAGCAGCGCGTCGATCTCTTCCTGGCTCAGTACGTCGTTGGCGGTCATGATCGACAGGGTTGAACGTGAACGATCACTGCATCACGAAGCTGGTGAAATAGAGATCTTCGACCTTCTTCGGGTCGCCCCCTTCCCTCGCGACGATCTTCGCCACCGTCTCGAGCGCTTCCTGCCGGAGCTTCTCCTTGCCTTCGCGCGTGCTGATGGTGTCGATCGTCTGGCTGCCGAGCAGCAGCAGGAGGTCGTTGCGCATCACGGGGTCGTGCTGCTTGATCAGCTCGGCGGTCGCCGGATCGCGCGTCATCGCCTTCACGCTGACCTGCAAAAAGCGCATCACGCCCTTGGCATCGAAGTTGACGACGAACGGCGGGTCGAACTCGACGTAGATCGCCGGCGCCTTGGGCTTGGCCTCCTGCTTCTTCGCCGGCGATTCGTGCCCCGCGCCGGCTCCGTTGAAAAAGTACACGCCCGCCCCCGCGCCAGCCGCGGCGAGCAAGGCGGCAGCGAGAATGACGGGCAGCATCGACCTGCGCTTCACGGAAGGTGCGGCCTCCTCACCCGCTGTACTCGGATCGGTCATCTGCAACCTCGATTCGTCAGGAAAATGCCAACGCCCGAAGCTCGAGCAAGCGGCATGCCACGGCGCGGAAAACCTTCGCAAGTGATTGACAGCGCAGCTGAATTTGCCTTCCGGGCGAGTGTGAATTGCGACACATCGCATCCAGGCGACAGAAAGTTGGCGCACGCGACTGTGATGCGCAGCACACGGGCGACAGCGCCGCTTTGTGGCATGTCCATTGCAACGTCCACGGCCGTGAGCGCCGAGCGGACGTTATCGCCTGGGGTGGGACCACGCCGGGCTCGCCAGGGAGCAGAACCCGACGCTCGCGGAGAGACTTTTGGAACGAACACGGGCTCGACCAATGCGCGCGGCCAAGATCCTGGCGATCAATCTCCTCGTCCTCGCCGGCCTGCTTCTGGTCGCGGAAGTCGGCTACCGGGCCGTGAAGCTCGCCGGCTCGTGCCTTTCAAATGAGTGCGACGTCTCGTACCTGGAGCCTGGCTACAAGTTCCGCCGCAACGTGGACGTGGGTCTCAGTCGGATCGACCCGGTCGTCGGGCACATTCCCAGCGACGGTGATCACTTCATCCGCGGCCCGGCAGGCGAGCCGAAGCGGGTCACGATCCGCAATGGCTTCCGCGTGAGCGGAAGCGAAGCTCCCCAGGGCCACGCGACGCTCGCGGTCGGCGACTCGTTCACCTTTGGCGACGAGGTCTCGGACGAGGACACCTGGCCCGCCTGTCTGCAAGAAAGATGGGCGACGCCCGTTTTGAACGGAGGCGTCTTCGGTTACGGAGCGGCACAAGCCGTGCTGCGGGCGCGAGAGCTGGAGCGCTCGAGGAGCTTCGAGCGCATCATCTGGTCGGTCCTGATCGACGAGGACTTCGAGCGGGACGCGCTGGTGTCGCGCTCGAACATGCCCAAGCCGGCGGTCATCCGCGACGGCAACGGCATGCGCTACACCAGCATCGAGGAATCGCAGCGCGTGCTCGTGCAAACGGCGAGCAGCGGGCTTGCAAAATATGCATCCGGCTTCGGCTATTTCTACCTGAGCAAGCTCACCTGGCAGCACTTCTCGCCGCTTGTGCTGAGGCCGGGCACGCACTTCGACGGGCGCTGGACCGTTTCGCATCCGCAGGCCGCCGGATTCTCGGAGCTGCTGAGCTTTTCAGTGGCGCAATTTGCCGCGCTGCGCGCGCCCGAGAAGTTCATCCTGCTGCAGTACGATGAGCCCACAGTGCGCTCGCCGTCACCACGCGCCAGGGCCGAGATCGAGGCACTCAAAACCCTGTCACGCCGACATGGGCTTGACGTAATCGACACTTTGCCCGCGCTCCAGGCTGCACGCGACCTGGACAGTCTCTATAGCAGGCACCACACGCCTGCGGGTAATCGACTCGTGTGCGACGTGACAGACCGTGCAGTGAAGTCGGCCGTAGTGCGGCAGCGCGCCACTGCCGATCAGGCCGCCTCTTCGTTCTGATTGGGTTCGTGGATCAGGCGTAGGCGTCGACGAGCCCAAGCGCAAGCCGTACAACGGCCTCACTCCCTTCTTCAGCGGACAAAGGAGCGAGTCCGTCTCTGCGGGCGGGGGGAGCCTGCTGACCGCGCGGCGCCTCCTTGAACACCCCCGCATCCGTCAACGAAAGACCCTGCGCTTCGAGCATCTCGCGCAAGCGCGGCAATGCATGCTCGATCGCCGCACGCGTGTCTGCATGAGCGGCACCGAACCATACCGAGGCTTGATCTCCCTGGATCGAGATGCTGATCTCGAGGGGCCCGAGGTGCTCAGGCGAGAGCCTGAGCGAAGCCGTATGTCGGCCCTGCTCCGCCATCATCAGCAAGCGTGAGCCGATCTCATCGGCCCAGGCACCGCTTCCCACCGGGACGTGCACCGGGCGCGTGATCGCTTCAGCTCCATGCGCCGGCCGATGATTTCGAGGCTCGGTCACAGCCTGCATGAGCCCTTCGAGCCCGGCAGGTGACGCAGCTTCCGAAGAAACTTCCGCAGAAGATGTCAGTGCAGCATGCGCAGCCCATGCATCCACCGCTTTAGATCCTGATCCGCCCGTGACTTCAAGCGTCACGAGCGATTGCGTCGTAGCTGCTTCGACGCGGACTTGCTCCGGCGAGACGGGCAAGGACACCGATAGCATCGCGATCAGCTCCTCCGGATCGAGCTCATCCGGCTGAGTCCCCTCGCTGTTGGTCGGGAGCTTCGGCGTAGTCGACACGCTTCCCGCCTGCGCCTGCGCTACCGATCCCGCAATGAACTGCGCCAGCGAGAGCAGAAAATCACCAGGTTGCTCCGGCGCGGTCGCGGTCGGAGCGCCTTGCGCGGTCGGAGCGCCTTGCGCAGCGGAGGCCGGAGCAGATCCGGAGGAAGGAGGGACACTTGGAGGGGTCATGGCCGGCTCACCTGTCTTTGCGCGCGCTCATCGATTTCGCGCTGCTCACGTCGATCCTGGATGCGTTGCTCTTCGATGCGCCACTGCTCCACTACATGGCCCAGCGCTTTCGCGCGAGTCGCCGCCCTCTGCCATCTTTGGCGCTCCGCGTCGCGCTCGGCCCGGGCCCGGGCGACTATCGCTTGCTGCTGTCGAATCGCCTCGTTCAGGCGCGCCAGGAACACCTGGTAATCGCGCAGCCCCGGCGCGTCCATTCCCTTGAGCGCGCGCTCCGCGAATTGCTTCCGATACTCCTCGCAATATCGCTCGAGCTCGGCCAGCTTGGCTTCGGCTTGCACGAGCTGCCTCTGGGCGCCGGCGAGGCTGCGCTGAAGCTTTCGCTCCGCGTCCTCGACCAGCGTTTGAACCGGCTTGATGCGTTGGGCGCGCGTCATCGCAGGTGCCTCGCGTCATGCTTCAAGCATCGGGTCGGCCTTCGGCCTCTCATCGTGCTCATGGAACCTCGGCCATCAAGGCATCGAGCTCCGCCACGCTCTGCGAATACGCCACCCGCTCATTGATGCCCTGCTGCAGGAATTTCTGCATGCCGGGCCAGGCGGCCATCGCGGCGTCGATGCGTGGATCGCCCCCTTTCTGGTACGCGCCGATCGCGATCAGATCCCGGTTCTGCTGGTACGTGGACAGCACCTGCTTGAAGCGGCGCGCCAGCGCGGCATGCTCCGGTGGCACGATCTCATGCATGACGCGGCTGATCGAAGCCTCGATATCGATCGCAGGATAATGGCCGCTTTCGGCGATCCGCCTCGAGAGGACGACGTGACCGTCCAGAATGGCGCGCGCCGCATCAGCGATCGGATCCTGCTGGTCGTCGCCTTCGGTCAGCACCGTGTAGAACGCAGTGATCGAGCCGCTGGCCGACGCTCCGTTGCCGGCTCGCTCGACGAGCTGCGGAAGGCGGGCAAACACTGAAGGGGGATAGCCTTTGGTCGCGGGAGCCTCGCCGATCGCGAGGCCGATCTCACGCTGTGCCTGGGCAAAGCGCGTGAGCGAATCCATGATCAGCAGGACGTTGCAACCCTGATCCCGAAAGTACTCGGCGATCGCCGTTGCACGCCAGGCGCCGTGCAAACGCATGAGCGGCGGATTGTCGGCGGGCGTCGCGACGATGATGGCGCGCCTGCGGCCTTCGACGCCGAGAATGCGATCGACGAACTCCTTCACCTCGCGACCGCGCTCACCGATGAGGCCGACGACGATCACTTCTGCCTCGGTGTAGCGGGCCATCATGCCGAGCAGCACGCTCTTGCCGACACCGCTCCCGGCGAACAAACCAATGCGCTGCCCTCGCCCCACGGTCAGCAGCGAGTTGATGGCGCGAATCCCGACGTCGAGCGGCTCCTCGATGGGATGGCGAGCGAGCGGATTGATGGGCGTGCCGGTGAGACGCACCCTCCCCTCGCACTCTACGGGCCCTTGCCCGTCGAGCGGCGCTCCGGCGCCATCGATGATGCGACCGAGAAGCTGAGGCCCGACGGCCACCATCTCGGCCCCGACGCGCGGGATCACGCGCGCGTTCGGCTTCAAACCATGGATGTCGCCCGTCGGCATGAGGTACAAGCGGTCGCCTGCGAAGCCGACGACTTCCGCCTCGATCCTCGCTCCATCGGTCGCGAGGACCTCGCAGCGATCGCCGACAGCGGCCTGACATCCTGCCGCCTCCAGCGTCAGGCCCACCATGCGCGTCAATATTCCCTCGACAGGAGGTGCCGGCACTCGCTCGACCCGCCGGACGCAGCGCTCGAGGTGCCGTGCCCATTGTCCGGCACGCTTCGATGGAGAGGCGGCAGTGTTCATGGGATCAGCCACTCACGCGCCCTCGCCGCGAGTGGCCGAGGCGCGCTCATCGCCCAGAAGCGTGGCAATGACGGCATTCATGCGCGTTTCGAGCCTCGCATCGACCTGGGCGGTATCGGTGGTGACGCGACATCCGCCGCGACTCATCACGGGATCTTCGACAATGGTCCACGCCCGATCGCTGCTGGGCGCAGCGAGCTTCTCGCGCACGACAGCCGCATCCTCCGGATGCAGATGGACTCTCACGTCGCGGGCGGCGGCGGGCAGGAGCGCCACCGTCTCCCTGATGATCGCGATCACTTGCGAAGGATCGACTCTCAGCTCGCGCCGCACGAGCTGACGCGCGATCGTGATCGCAAGCTGCACGAGCTGCTCCTCGACTTCGGAATCGAGCTGGGCAAGCGGCCGGGCGAGCGAGTCGCAGATCCCGGCGAGCCGGGCCACCTGCTTTTTGAGCCCCTCGAGCAGCTGCTGCGACTCGGCGCGCGCGGCGGCGAGCCCCGCTTCCCGCCCCTTCTGGAAGGCTTCTTCGTAGGCTCGACGCTCGAGCTCCTCGAGCTCGCTGACCGTCTTGCCCGCGCGGCGCGCCTGGACGACGTTGCCGGTGACGCTCGGCAGATCCCAGCGGGAGACCGCGCTCATATGAACTCTTCACCCTTGCCGCCGAGCTGGATGGTGCCGGCCTCGGCCATCTTGCGCACGATCGCGAGGATCTCCTTCTGCGCGGCCTCGACTTCGGACAGCCGCACCGGACCGCGCGCTTCGAGGTCGTCCTTCAACATCTCGGCCGCACGCTGCGACATGTTCTTGAAGATCTTCTGCTTGACGGTCTCGTCGGCGCCTTTCATCGCGAGGAGCAAGCGCTCGCTCGGAACCGCGCGCAGGATCTCCTGCATGCTGCGATCGTCGATGTCCGCAAGATCGTCGAACACGAACATCAGGTCCTGGATCTTGGTGCCGAGCGCATCGTCGACCTTGCGGATCTGCTCGATGACGGCACTCTCCTGGCTCGCGTCGAGGAAGTTGAGGATGTTCGCCGCGGTCTTGACGCCGCCCAGGACCGAGGTTTTGAGCGCGCTCGCCTTGCCGGCAAACTGCTTCTCGATGACGTCGTCGAGCTCGTGCAGCGCGCTCGGCTGGATGCCGTCGAGCGTCGCGATGCGCATGACGACGTCCGCGCGCAGCCACTCCGGAAACTGCGCCAGCACGTCGGCGGACTGATCCGGGTCGAGATAGGCGAGCACGATGGCGATGATCTGCGGATGCTCCTGGCGGATGAGCTCCGCCACTTGCCGCGCATCCATCCACTTGAGCGCCTCGAGCCCCTTGCTCGAGCGCCCGAAGAGGATCCGGTCGATGACGCCGGCGGCCTTCTCCTCGCCCAGCGCACCGATCAACACCTTTCTCAGATACTCATCGACGCCCACGCCGAGCGAGGCCTGCGCCTCGACTGTCGTGGTGAAGTCGTTGAGCACCGCCGAGACCTCCTGGCGCGAGAGGTTCTGCAACTGCGTCATGGCCGCGCCGATCCGCTGCACGTCCTTGGCGCCCATGTGCTTCATGACTTCGGTCGCTTCCTGCTCCCCGAGCGAGAGCAGGAGAATCGCGGCCCGCTCGGTGCCGCTGCGCTTCTCCGGCGGAGAGACCTTACTCATCGTTGCCCACCCAGGACTTCACGACTTGCGCGACGCGCGCTGGATCTTGCGCCACCAGCGAGCGCGCTTGTGCGATCTGGCCCTCATAATCGAGGGCCACGGCCCGTTGTGCTGATTGGCTGGATGCTGCGCTCTCGTCCGCTGCCGGCAGAGCCGCCGGTGCGGCTTGCCGGGGAGCGGCTAGCAGGCCGCGCACGAGCGGACGCAGCACGCTCACGACGAGAACGATGAGGACGATGAGCGCGGCGAAGAGCTTGGCCAGGTCCTTGAAGAGCGGCTGTTTCCAGAGCGGAATCTCCTCGACCTCGACGGGCTCGGGCTTCGGCTCGCCCTGGAACGAGGCGTTGACGACGTTCACGCTGTCACCGCGGCTTTCGTCGAATCCGACCGCGTCCTTCACGAGCCGCGTGATGTTCTCGAGCTGCTCAGGGGTGAGCGGCGTCTCGGTGACCGTGCCATCCTCGTTCGTGACTCTGAGATTGTCGATGAGCACTGCCACGGTCAGGCGCTTCAGGCGCCCCGCGGGCTGGTGCGTGTAAGCGATCGTTCGATCGATCTCGTAATTGCGGGTTGCCTGCTTGGAGACGTTCTCCGGAACCGGTGTGCTGGCCACCGCTGCCGCGCTCTCACCGGATTGCGGCTGAGCGGTCGCGCTCGCACCTGGAGGGAGCGCAACGCCCGGAGCCGGGGGCTGATTGCTCAACGCGCCCGGCACGCCTTGCGCGCCGCCGCCCGTACGGCTCATCTCCTCCATGGTCTGCTCGCTGCGAACGACTTGGCTGTCGGGGCTGTACAGCTCGCGCGCCTCTTCGGTCGTCGAGAGCTCCACCTCGGCCACGACTTGTGCGCGCACGCGACCAGACCCGACGAGCGGAGCGAGCAACTCCTCGACTCGCGCCGCATAGCGTTCTTCCATCTCACGAGCGAGCTCGAGCTGTTTCTCGCGCGCCGCCAGCTCATCGTTCCCCACCGGAGCCGACAGAAGCCTTCCACGCTGGTCCACGACAGTGACCTGCTCGGCCTCGAGCTCGGGAATGCTCGATGCCACGAGATTGGCGATGGCGGTGACCTGCTCGGTTTCGAGGCGACGGCCCGGCTTGAGGTGCAGGAACACCGAGGCGCTCGGCGCCTTGCGATCACGCACGAAAGCAGATTGACGCGGCAAGGCCAAGTGCACCCTCGCGCCTTCGACTGCCTGGAGGTTGGAAATCGTGCGCGCCAGCTCCATCTCGAGCGCGTGCTGATAGCGCGCGCCTTCCATGAACTGGCTGAGGCCGAACCCCGGCTCCTTCGCCAGCATGGCGAAACCGCCATCACCTTCGGGCAGACCCTGACCCGCGAGCTTGAGGCGCGCCTCGTGCACACGATCGGAAGGCACAGTGATCGCTCCGGTGGCCGCGTCCAGCTTGTATGGCACGCCGTTCGTCTCGAGCGCCTGAGCCACCTGCACCGCATCCTGCTGGCTCAGATTTCCATAAAGAAGGCTGTATGTCGGCTCGCGCGACCAGAGCACGATCGCGACGCCGGCAGCCACCGCTGCCGCGATCCCCACAAGCGTTGCGAGCGGTTTCAAGCTCGGGGGAATGAGCGCCGCGCGCCGCAGAGTTGCTGCTTCAGCGCTCATTGCAGACTCCCGTTCGCACGGCCGGCACGCTCGCCGCCAGCGGAGCAATGGACAGCAAACCCCGAGGGCCGTGCTCCCGCCGCATTGGTTCGTGATGTTCTTGTGGCAGCCATGGTGGTGCGATCTGTCAAACCGTCGATCCTGATGTGTGTCGCGCTACGCCGCTCGGGTCCTCAAATCGGCATGTTCATGATTTCCTGGTACGCGCTCACGAATCGATTGCGCACTTCGGTGACCGCGCGAAAGGCAACGCTGGCCTTCTGCATCTCGAGCATGACTTGCGGCAACTCGACGCCGGGCACGCCCTGCTCGAACTGTGCGGCTGCCGTGGCCGCACGCTGCTGCATCTGATTGACTTGATCGAGCCCCTGCCTCAGCACGCTGGCGAACGAGCTGGCGGGCGAGCGCACATTGTCATGGGCCTCAGCCGCCTGCGAGAGCTGCGCCGGAGGCTCGGCGGCTCCGCGGATCTGCGATTGCATCGCCCGGATCTGCGAAAGAACGGCATCGATGTGCAAGTTGGACATACTGCTCGTCCTCGATGAATCGATGGATCAGGCTGCCGGAACTTCCACGCCGGCTTCGCGCAAGCGCGCGAGCTTGTAGCGGAGTGTTCGCGGGCTGATGCCCAGGCGCTTCGCAGCAAGCTGACGATTGCCATTGCCGACGCGCAGCGCCTCGAGAATCAGCTCGCGCTCGGCGATCGAAAGAGAGCCCGAAAGATTGCCCGCCATCGCCTTCGTCTGCGGGCGCTTCTCAGTCCCGACTGCGGGGCGGCTCGCACCGAGCGACACGTAAGCACCCTCGAGCTCGAGCTGCACATGCTGCGGCAGGATCACAGGCCCGCCGGAAAGAATGAGCGCGCGCTGCATGACGTTGTCGAGCTCGCGAACGTTGCCGGGCCACGAGTACGTCAGGAGCTTCTGCGCCGCATCCGCGCTCAGCGCGGGAATGCGATCGCCCGGCCGGCAGCGCGCCGAGAGCAGGCGCATCGCGAGCGGCAGAACGTCATCGCGCCGCTCGCGCAGCGGCACCGTCGCGAGCGGGAACACATTGAGACGGTAGTAGAGATCCTCGCGAAAGCGGCCGGCAGCGACTTCGGTGCGCAGGTCTCGATTCGTGGTCGCGAGCACTCGCACATCGAGCGCGATGGGCATGCGCCCACCAAGCCGCTCGACCTCACGTTCCTGAAGCACGCGCAGGAGCTTGGCTTGCAACCCGAGAGGCATCTCGGTGACCTCATCGAGCAGAATCGTGCCGCCCTGCGCCTGCTCGAACTTGCCCGGATGGCTCGCATGCGCGCCGGTGAAAGCGCCCCGCTCATATCCGAAGAGGATCGCCTCGAGCATGTTCTCGGGGATCGCCGCACAGTTGACCGCAACGAAGGCATGGCGCGCCCGGGGGGAGTGGCGGTGAATGAAGCGCGCAAGCACTTCCTTGCCGGTGCCGGACTCTCCTGCGATCAGCACTGTGCAGTCGCTCGCCGCCACGCGACGCGCGAGCTCCGCCAGGCGGCGTGAAACGTCCGCAACCGCAACGAGCTCGTCCGATGAAGCGACGACGGGCTGCGCGCTCGAGAATGTATCCGCACGACCCTCTTCGGCCTCGCGGATCTCTCCTGCGCACTCGCGTCCGACCTCATTTATATGTGAACCATCACTCATTTCGATCGCTATCCCCGGTCAGTGACCGCGCAGCCCGCAAGCCGGCGCGGTCTCATCTGAATCAGGAGCAAGTTCCGTTCCGGGGGCCGCCGACCGGGAGGCTGTCGGTGCGATCTTGCGCACCCTGTCACACGTCGGCGGAAGCTGGACGAGGAGGAAGGGCACAGGATCGCTCGACGGCTCCCCGACACCCCGGGCGTCCGTCAAACTTCCGTCGCTGTCTCGTTCAACATCTGGAATTTGCGAAGCTTCTCGACCAGCGTCGTGCGACGGAGCTTGAGCAGGCGCGCGGCGTGAGCCACCGTCCCGCCGGTGCGGCTCAGCGCCTGTTGAATGAGATTGCGCTCGATCGTGAACAGGTGATCCCTGAGGTCGAGGCCCTCGGCCGGCAGCTCGACGATCGGCTCATCCGACCCGGACTGGCTGAGCATCGCGATCACTTCCCGATCGTCCTCGTTGCCGATCTCCTCGCTCTCGAGGCTGGGCGCCGCGGCCTCGATCGGCTCGGCCTCCTCCTCCGGCTCGAGCGCAAGCTGCTCGAGCAAGTGGGCGGGGCGATACTTGAGCGGCAAGTCCGCCACTTCGACGCGCCGGTTCGGGCACAGGATCGAGAGCCGCTCGATCAAGTTGCCCAGCTCCCGCACGTTCCCGGGCCAGGGATGGTGCTCGAGCACCTTCAGGGCGCGCGGGCTCAGCTCGACTTTGCCCCGCCCCGCCCTGACATTGCGCTCCGAGAAGTCGCGGATCAGCAGCGGCAAATCCTCGATGCGGGAGCGGAGCGAGGGCATCTCGATCGGGAAAACGTTGAGGCGATAGTACAAGTCCTCCCGGAAGGTGCCGCGTGCGATGGCCTCCTCCAGGTTCCGATGGGTGGCGGCGATGATCCGCACGTTGCAGCGGATCGGAGTGTGATTTCCGACACGTTCGAAGACCCGCTCCTGCAGGACGCGCAGGAGCTTGACCTGCATCGGCAGGCTCATGTCGCCGATCTCATCGAGGAACAGCGTCCCGCCTTCGGCGATCTCGAAGCGGCCCTTGCGGGCGGTGATCGCGCCCGTGAACGCCCCTTTCTCGTGACCGAAAAGCTCGCTCTCGAGGAGCTCGCCGGGAATGGCCCCGCAGTTGATCGCAACGAACGGTCGCTGCCGGCGCGGGCTCGAGTCATGAATGGCGCGCGCCACGAGCTCCTTGCCGGTGCCCGATTCCCCTAGGATCAGGACGCTCGAATCATGTGCGGCCACCTGCCTGATCAAGCGTACTACCTCGCGCACCGCCGGCGAGTTGCCCGTGGGCATGCAGACGTTCGGCGTTTCCTGAAGCGCGGCCTGCGCCGGAACGCGCAGAGCGGCGGCCAGAGCCGACGCGGAGAACGGGAACGGCAGACGTCGAAGGCGCGGGCCGAGGGTCGCAAGATGTTGGGCGGTAGTGGACGAACCGTAGGCGACCACGGGCACATCGCCCAACTGCTCCCTCAAGGCCGCCCCCAACTCCGCCCAGTCGCAGTCCTCCACATCGCCGATGAGCAGCGCCGGGGGGCTGTTCGGCGCCTGGATGATCGCCCGCATGAGGGCGCTGTGATCGATGAGGAGCGGCTCGAGGTCGAGGCCCCTGAGCACTTCGGCCACCTTCTCTGCCCGCTCGGAGTCGTCGTCGTAAACAATCGCTCGCTGCACGCTCAGTATTCGTATCCGTGCCGTATCGCTGAGATTCATCTCGATTCGACCCTGCGCCTCTGGCGCCGCTTGTTCTGTTGCGGTCGATTGTGAGCCGGTGGCTGAGGACGACCATCAGGCTTTTCCTGAACGCCGCACGCTCGTGACCCACTGCCAGAAATTTGGCGCTGCGATAGGGGAACACCCGAACGCTTGTTGATGGTTCCACAGTGATGCGCGTGACCAGTGTCACGATGTCGACGCTGCGTCGAGTGAAGCAAAAGAAGTGGTTGCGCAAAGATGCGCAACTTCGCGTGAGAAATGAATGCGAGCGAGCTGCTCGACGTGCTCAGCGTCGCGAGAATCTCATCACATTCATTACGTGCACTCGTTCACGCCTCGAACGCACGAGACAACTTCGAGTCGCACGTGATTGCAATGAGACGCGCTCGACATCGCGAGAATCTCATCACATTCATTACGTGCACTCGTTCACGTCTTGAGCGCAGGAGACAACTTCGATGCGCACGGCATTGTGATGAACAGTTCTCAGATTTGTAGTTGTACGAGCACCTGCTCGCGTGACGAGCGAAGCGACTCTACTTCTTCGGTTGCCGCGCGCCGGCCACTTGCCGGCGGTGCTTCCGGAACGCGAGCTTCTCCATGAGATCCGAGATGTGCTCGCCCGGAGGGACGAACCGCACTTTCACCCGTCCGTCCGGCCCCACTGAAGCGATACGTCCGACCAGGCACAAAGGCGCCGCGATGCAATCGCGGACATAGATCTCGAGCACGCCCTGGGTGCCGAGCTCTGGGTAAGGCGCCGTGGCCTGCCAGACTCCGCCGATCGCATTGAAGCGGATGGCGGTCGCAGGCGGGCGGGGATGCGTTCGCACGAGCAGCGCTCCGACCATGTCGAGGAGCAGGTTCACCTTCAAGTCGAGCCGCATGATGTCGGCGGCGTGCGGCGAGCTCTCATCGCCCTTCTCGATGGGGCCGTGCTCCTCGAGAGCGGCCAGGGCCTGCAGCACGCGCAGGTTCCGATCGGCGAAGCTGCCGATCACCGCCGGATCGACCGGCTCAGGCAGGCGTTTCCAGGCGACCGGCAACACGTCCTCGTACGCAAGCTCCTCGTAGAGAATGATCGTGTCCAGTCCTTCGTACATGGCTAACGCCCTGCTTTGATCATGTCCATCACTTCATCGACCGAAGCTGCGGGCCTCATGCCGGTTTCCTGCGTGGCGGGCACAGTCTGACCCGCCGCGCCGGCCATCTGCTCGAGGGCGCGATCCGATTCCTGCATCGCTTGCCGGAGCGCCGAAAGCCAGGCGAGGTCCTCCGGTGTGGCGTTCGCGGACAGCCGATCGAGCAACTCCCGCCGCTCGGTCATCGTCTTGGGCACATCCTCCCACTGCCCGCACATCGCCTGCTGCACGAGCTTGTAGGTGGCCGCCATCACGCCTTCCGCGGCGATACTCATCGCGGCCGCGCCTCCTTGCCGATCTCGACCCAGGCGGCACGAATCTCGTGCAGAAGCGTCGCAACCTCGTCCAGGCCCTCGACGCGATTCTCGCTGCTGGCCTTCAGAATGCGCCGGCACATGTAGTCGTACAGCTCGCTCAAGTTGGCGGCGATCTGTCCGCCGCGCTGCATGTCGAGGCTGCTGCGCAGCTCGCCGATGATCGACACGGCGCGGTTCAAGAGTCTCGCCTTCTCGACCAGGTCGTTGCGTTGAATGCAGCCTCGCGCACTCGCCAGGCGCTCGAGAGCGCCGTCAATCAGCATCAGGATCAGACGGTGTGGATCGGCCGCCGCGACGCCGCCATGCGCCGACACGCTGCTGTAGGCGGCGAGCTTCGCGGCATGAGGGGTTACGGCCATGGGTGTCGCTCCGAATCAGCGTTCGTCCTGATCACCTTAACGGCGCGCAAGCCGCGGACTTGAGAGCAGAAGTGACGCAAGTCACGGCAATCCGTCCCGAAGTGCGCTTTGCGCCCCAGGGCGGGTGGCTGTTCGCCTCGTCAGCCGATCTTCGGCAGGTTCGCGAGCTGCTGAGCCAGGTAGCTCGAGGTGGACTGCATCTGCGCCAGGAGCGAGTCGAGCGCGGTGAACTGCGCCCGATAGCGCTGCTCGAGCTGCGCGAGCCTCAAGCTCAGCGCCTCCTTGTCCTTTTCGATGTCCTTCAGCTCCTTCTGCAGGCTCGCGTTGCGGGTTTCGACGTCGCCTTCGCTCGCCAGGCGCGCCTCGAGTTGCGAGTAGAGGCGCGCTGCAATGCCGTTCTCCGAGCCGAAGAGCTCTGCGACGGCCTCGGGATGCTCGTTGAGGGCCTCGGTGAGCTTCGCGTTATCGATCTCGAGCGCGCCAGTCGCGCTCGTGGTGATGCCGATGCTCGCCAGGGTGTTGAGCTCGCCGGTGATGCCTTCGACCGGAGAGCTGATCACGCGACGGACCTCGCTTTCGACCCCGCGCAGCAAGGCGTCCCCGAGCATCGGCCCGGCCACCTTGGTCTCGGCGTTGTAGCTGCCGAGCCTGGCGAGCTGAGCCTGCATGTTGTTGTACTCGGACACGAATTTCTGTATTCGCGACTGCACCGCGTCCAAATCGAAGCTCACGTCGAGATCGACCGTTTCCCCGTCCGATGGAGCGATGGCCGTGATCGTGAGCCCATCGATCGCGTCGTCGAACACGTTGGTGTCGCTCTCCACATCGAATCCTGCGATGCGGATCAAGGCATTTTGCGCCGGCTCGATTTCCGTCAGGTTCATCACGCCTTCCGGGTCGAAGGTGAGCTGATCGAGGCCACCGTCGCCGCCGCTTGCAGTGACCACGATGGCATGCTCGGCTCCCGTCTCGGACGCCGTGAGCACCAGGCGGGTGCCCTCGGACGTGTTGAGGAGCGTCGCCTGCACGCCGGTGTTGTCCGCCGCCTCGTTGATCGCGTTGCGGATGGCTGCAAGCGTCGGCTCCTCCTCATCGATCTCGACGGTGAAGCTCTCACCGCCGACCGAGATGGTGAGCGAGCCATAGCCGACAACCGAGCTGCTGCCGCCGGCAAAAGCGCCCGATGCGAGCTGATGCGCCTTGGCCAGGTTCACGACTTCGACGTCGTAGTGACCCGCGACCGCATCGGTATCGGCCGTGACCGTGAAGACATCCTTGTTTCCCGAAGTCGCCTTGCGCGTCTGGAAGACCTCGGTGGTCTTGAGCGGCTCGAGCGCTGACTTGAACGCCCCGAGCGCCCCTTTGAGCGTGCCGAGAGCCGAGAGCTTGGTGGTCACGGCCATCTCGTGGCGCGTGATCCGCTGCTGATGCGGAGCAGCCTCGGCCGAGACGAGCTGGGCCACGAGGCTGTTTATGTCGAGCCCGGAGCCGACGCCGCTTGCCTGGATCCCTGCCATCGCTTCTCTCCCACCCTAAACGGTTTCCTTCACGAGCACGATCGTCTGGTCTTCGGCCATCTCGGCGAGACGCAGCACTTCCTCGCTCGGGATCTGCCGGATCAGCTCGCCAGTTTCCGCATCGCGCACGCTCACGACCGTGCGCCCGGTCTCGGCATCGACCCGGAACTCGAGCGAACGGCTGACGCTGCGCAGATAGGACTGCAGGCGCTCGGCGATTCTCTCGATTTGCGCCTCGGTCTCAGCAGCAAGCTTCGAGCGCCCCTCCGCGTCCGACCGACCGGCCGAGCTCGCCCCTGGCGCTGCATTGGGCGAGGCCTGCGACCGATCGCCGGTCGCAAGCTCCGTCGCACGCACGCCAAATGTCACTCTATCGATGCTCATGTGCCTGAACGATCGGCTCGCGTCGCTTGCCGCTACGCTGTGCGTCGGACTCTCGGAGAAAGCCCGTCGCGCAGCGCCGCTGCAAATGCGGCGGGCGATGACAGCCTTGCGACTGCCACCGCCCACCGCCTCATCGCATCATCCTGATGTCAGTCAGAAGTCACCTCGTTCGCCTTACCGCAAGAGCGAGAGGACGTTCTGCGGCACCGCGTTCGCCTGGGCGAGAATCGCCGTACCGGCCTGCTGCAGGATCTGCGCACGGGTCAGCGCCGCCGTTTCCGCTGCGAAGTCCGTGTCCTGAATGCGGCTGCGCGAGGCCGTGAGGTTCTCGGCTGCCGTAGTCAGGTTGGTGATCGTGGACTCGAAACGGTTCTGGATGGCGCCCAGCGTGCTGCGCAGGCTGCTCACCGCCGTCAGAGCGGCA
>DASVCI010000203.1:0-10631 GCA_036381695.1 Steroidobacteraceae bacterium | reverse complement strand
CGGCGTGACGTTCGAGCCCTCGAAGTTGCTCACCTTGCTCACGCCCTGCTGGCGCACCTCGTCGATGCGCAGCACCGAATGCAACGGCAGGTAGGTGCGTTTTACGCCCTCGAACTCCGCCTTGACCTTCTCCTCCGAGGGGTCGACCACCACGGCGGAACGCCCGCCGAACACCAGCTCCTCCACCTCGACGAAACCGAACAGCGCGCCGTGGCTGACCTTGCGGGCGTAGATTTCGTAGACCTTGCCCTGGTTAACGAAAACGACCTTGAAAATGTGACTGGCTGCCATTCTGGGTTGCGAGTGGGTTGCTAGGCTCCGCGCATATTACATAGCGCGGAGCGAGAACGTGAGCCGCGTGAGGCAGGCCGGGCCTTTGAGCGAGGACACCCGAAGTGGCCCCGCACCGGCGAACGCCCTCTCCCGTTGAGGCGCGAGGGCCGGATCCAAGCTACTTCCTCGACGACGCCGAATGGCACTGAAGCTACGAGTCATCAGCGATCATTACAAGGCTCTGGGCAAGCAGAGCTCGCGACTTTTCGGAGTCACCGGCGGGCGGATCGGCCGTGCGCCGGACAACGACTGGGTGCTTCCTGACCCCGATCGCTACGTTTCGAGTCATCACTGCCGCGTCGAGTTCCGCGCCGGCAAGTGGCTGCTCGAGGACACGAGCACCAACGGCGTGTTCGTCAACGGCTCGGATACGCCCGCCTCCGTCGAGGGCATCTACACGCTCAAGGATGGCGATCGGCTGCGCCTCGGCGACTACGAGATTCTCGTCAGCATCGACGATCGAAACGACTTTCCGCCGGATGCGAGCGGTCAGCTTCCGGTTCCTCCGGCCGTGCGCGCGGGCAAGTCCCGCGCACCAGTCGAGGAAGATCTCGGGGAGGAGCTTGATCTCACGGACCTGCTCAGCGACTCGATGATCGCGAAGATGCCGGACCAGGCCGCCAAGCGCGCCGCCGCATTCGAGCTCGCGCTCAGGCAAACGGCGAATCCTCAGCCGGCCAAGCCCGCACCTCAACCGTCCGCGAAAGCTCAGCGAGGCGGATACGCTTCACTCCTCGCCCCGACGCTCGAAGAGGCCGAGAGCACGGTTGCGCTCACGCGCAAGAATGACGACTGGCAGATGCAGACGCGCCCGTACGATCGCAAGACGATGGAGCCGCTGCCGACCGCGGCGGCGCTGGCGCGTCCGGAGCAGCCGCGTGAAAAGCCTCGCGCTGAGCGTGCTCGAAGGCCGGGTGAGACCAGCGAGCTGGCCGCCGGCGTCGAGGCGTTCTGTCGTGGCGCTGGAATCGATCCGTCGAATCTGCCCTCCGACGCGCAGCACGCGCTCTTGACGATCGCTGGGCAGATGTTCCGCGAAGTCGTGCTCGGGCTCATGGACATCCTCAAGGGCCGCGCCGATTTGAAGAGCCGGCTGCGGCTCAGCCAGACCACGATCCAGCCGACCGACAACAATCCGCTCAAGTTCTCCGCCAGCGTCGAGGAAGCCATGATGAAGCTGCTCGATGCGCACGGAAACCGCTATCTGGGCCCGATCGAAGCGATCCGGGATTCCTTCGCAGACATGCGCGCGCACCAGGCGGCGCTGGCGGCGGCGATCCAGAGCGCCGTCGATGAGCTCATGAGCCGCATAGAGCCAGGCGAGCTGCAAGAGCGCTTCGATCGGGGCTTAAAGCGCGGCGCGCTGCTCGGTGCGGCGAACAAGATGAAGTACTGGGATCTGTACGTCGAGTTCTATCAGGTGCTGAACCAACGCAACGAGCACGGACTGCCGACGTTGTTCGCCGAAGAGCTCGCACGCACTTACGCGGAGCGGACGCAGAAGAAGAAATAGAGATCGGGAGCCTCGTCAACGTCGTCCTGACGGGAACCGATCCGCCGGCGCAATCGAGGCTCCGGCGGGCTCTTGCACATCGGCCGTGATCTGAGTCTGAGTCGGTCTCGAATCCGTAGCTACCCAATCGAGGATGTCCATGTAGCTGCGGACGTTCTCGACGAAGCGCACCGGCTCCCAGCCGCGCGCATAGCCGCGCTTCACACGCGTATACCACTTTGCTTGCGTCAGCAGCGGGAGATGCTCTCGCACATCGTTCCATGAGTCCGGATTCTTGCCGTGCATCTGCGTGAGGATGCGTGCGTCCTCGAGATGACCGACGCCGACGTTGTACGCGGCGAGTGCGAACCAGGTGCGATCCGGCTCGAGGATGCGCTTCGGAATCTGATTCCGGATCCACACGAAATAGCGCGCGCCGCCAAAGATCGCCGCACGTGGATCGAGCCTGTCCTGCACTTTCAGGGCGCGCGCCGTCTCTTCGGTGAGCATCATCAGCCCGCGCACGCCTGTGTGCGAAGTCGCAAGCGGATCCCAGTGCGATTCCTGGTAGCCCACGGCCGCGAGCAAGCGCCAATCCACGCCGACTTCGGCAGCCGCCTCGCGAAACCACTGCCGATACAAAGGCAGCCGCGTCTCGATGTGCTCGAGGAAGACGCGCGCCTGGATATAGTCGAACTTGTCGGTATCGCCGTAGTAACTATCGAGGATCGCGGCGAGCCGTCCGTCCGCTTTGAGCGATGAATAGAACGCGGTGATCCGCTGCAGCAAGCTCGGGTCGCGCGTGTCGACCGCCCAGGCGAGCGCCTTGCCCTGCGACAGATCGAACGCAATGCGGATCTCGGGATGGAACGTGCGGCCGATCGCGAATTCGTTCGAGTCGGCGACGGTGTAATCGAACTCTCGCCGCGAGAGCCGGTAGAGAAGCTCTTCGGTTTCGGTGCCTGGATTTTCGACCCAGCTCAGAGCCGGCTCGACCGCGCGCAGCCGCTCGAGCGTCGCCGCGTGCGCGCTCCCGGCCACGACTTCGATGTGACCTTGCAGCGCCTGCGCGAGCTTACGAGGCCTCACCTCGCCATGGCGGAAGATCAGGTGCTCCTTCACCTCCTGGTAAGGTGGCCCGAACCCGGTCTGGGGCGGCAACGCCATGCCTCGCGTCAGGCCCGCTGCGGCGATATGCGCCCGGCGGGACTTGAGCTCCCTCATCGCATCGGCCACGTTCGGGACCGAGTAGATGTACAGGCGCACGCCGAGCTCGGCGGCGAAGCGGCTCGCCAGCTCGAACTCCGGCCCCTGCGGGCCGGAGGCGCCGAGGTAGTACGCGCTCGGAAGATTGCGCGTGACGACCCTGAGCTCCCCGGCCTCGAGGATGCGTTCGAGCACTGTCGGCGGCTGGGAACAGGTGCCGAGCAGGAGCGTCGCGATGATGGCCAGGGCGATTTTCAAGCGCGGTCGACGGGGTTTCTGGGACGCGCGCAGATTACCAGCCCGGACGGGCCTAACGTGTGTCGCAAAAGACGCGACAGGGCGTTTCAGCAACCCCCTCAACGCCTCGAAAGGACGTCGGCTGCCCTCAATTTCCTCCGGCTCGTGTAGAATCGCGCGCCTTCGGCCGGGCCCGCGGCCGAAATGCGATAGAATTCAACGTTTCCGGAGAGGTACCGAAGCGGTCATAACGGCACCGATTCGAAATCGGTTGAGGGCATTGCGTCCCTACGTGGGTTCGAATCCCACCCTCTCCGCCAAAAACATAAAGGCCCAGCTCCTGCTGGGCCTTTGTGTTTTTGGCCGAGGGTGGTTGCGAACCCACGTGGCGGAGTGGGTTCGACGAAAATCGCAGGGAGCGATTTTCGGACGGCGACAGCCGGCGCGAACGCGCGCCGGCCAGGGACGGCAAAGGCGCATATCCCACCCTCTCCACATCAAAAGCCCGGCAATCGCCCGGGCTTTTGTGTTTTTGGCCGAGGGTGGCGATGCGAACCCACGTGGCGGAGTGGGTTCGACGAAAATCGCAGGGAGCGATTTTCGGACGGCGACAGCCGGCGCGAACGCGCGCCGGACAGGCCCCCCTATCCCTCCCCCGCTTCGCAAGGGATGGGACGCAAGGCTCGAGAACTCAGCCCTTTACGGACAGTCGAACGCCTTTACAGCGAAAGCCGCGCACACCACACTGCCCGCCGTGAAGACGCTATTTGCCCTCCTCTGCATCGCCGCTCTGACCTTCGGCGCGGGTGCCCAGGCCAGAACGGCCGCCGACGACCTGCCGGACATCGGCAGCCCCGCCGAGGCGATGCTGTCCCTGGAGGACGAGTACCAGATCGGCCGGATGATCGTGCGGGGCTTGAGGGACCAGGATCAGATCCTCGAGGATCCGGAGGTCGCCGAGTACATCCGCTCCATCGGCCACAAGCTCTCGAGCCAGGCGCACGATGGCCAGCAACGGTTCAACTTCTTCATAGTCAAGGACGACGCGGTCAACGCCTTCGCCCTGCCGGGCGGCTTCATCGGCATCAACACCGGGCTTTTGCTGGAAACCGCGAACGAGAGCGAGCTGGCCGGCGTGCTCGCGCACGAGATCGCGCACGTCACCCAGCGGCACATCGCCCGCAGCATCACCAATCAGAGCCGCTCGAGCCTCGTTTCGACGGCGGCGATGCTTGCGGCCATTCTCATCGGCGCGGCTGGCGGCGGCGATGCGGCAATGGCCGGCGTCGCGGCGGCTCAGAGCCTGGCCATTCAGCAACAGATCAGCTTCACGCGCGCGAACGAAACCGAGGCGGACAGGGTCGGGCTGGGGGTGCTGGCCGCAGCGGGCTTCGATCCGCAGGGCATGCCGAGCTTCTTCGAGACCATGAGCCGGCGCGCGGGCAGCAGCGAGCTCAACATTCCGGAGATGCTGCGCACCCACCCGGTGACCACCACGCGTATCGCCGAAACGCGTGAGCGAGCGGCTCAGCTCGACGTCACACCGCAGCCCGAGAGCGTGAGCTATGCCCTGACACGCGAGCGGCTGCGGGTCCTGTCCACACCGCCGGGTCAGGATCCGCGCACCTACTATTCGGCGACCATCAAGAATGACGCGGATGCGACACCCGCCCAAAGGTATGGCCAGGCGCTCGCCCTGATGATGGCAGGCGAGCCGGCCAAGGCGCTTCCCATTCTGCAGCGCTTGCGGGAGGCGGACCCGACCATCCTCCAGTACCACACTGCACTCGGTCAGGCGCAGCTCCAGGCAGGTCAGAAGCAGGCCTCGCTCGGGACGCTCGAACAAGCACGCGAGCTGTTTCCGCGCAATGTCGCTGTCACCATGCGCTACGCCGAAGCCTTGATGCAGACCGGCAATGCGAAGCGCGCCCACGAGATTCTGCTCGACCTGTTCAACGTCGTGCCGCCGACTCCTGAACAGGCCCGGTTCACTGCCCTCGCCGCCAATGCGGCCGGCGACGTGGCGGACTCGTACTACTACATGTCCGAGTATCACATCATGAGCGGGGACCTGCCGCTCGCCATCAACCAGCTCCAGCTCGCGCTCGCGGTGCCCAAGATCACCGACGTTCAGCGGGCCAGGTTCGAGGCGAGGCTGGACGAAGTGCAGCAGGCGTTGCCAAAACGCGCGCCGCACCGCCCGTACGGCTCGCAAGAGGGCAACCGGCGGCGGGCGAGTTGATACAATCCCGGCCGTCGCGACTCCCGCGGCATTTCGTTTCGTTTCAAGGATCCTCCTCGCATGCTCAGGATTTTGCGTGCCGCCGCGTTGCTCGCGATGGCGGCGGCAGCCGCCGGCTGCGCGACCACACCGGGCCGCACGACTCCCGATGATCGCTGGGAAGGCTTCAATCGCGGCGTCTACAAATTCAACGATGCCGTTGACCGGGCAGCGCTGAAACCCGTTGCCAAGGGCTACGTCAAGATCACCCCGCGGTGGATGCGCCGGGGTATCAGCAATTTCTTCGGCAACCTCGCCTACCCCACGACCATCATCAACCAGTTCCTGCAGGGCAAGGTCGTGCTGGGCCTGAAGGACACGGGACGGTTGATCGTCAACAGCACCATCGGGCTCGCGGGCTTCATCGACGTGGCAACCCGCCTGGGACTCGAGGCGAACGACGAGGACTTCGGGCAGACGCTCGCCGTGTGGGGCGTGGGCTCGGGGCCTTATCTCACGCTGCCGTTCTTCGGCCCATCGACGCTGCGCGATGCCCCTTCGCGCATCGTTGACTATTTCACTGATCCACTGACGGAGGCAGACCTTCGCTGGGAGGAGGAATGGGTGTTGCGCGTCTTTTCGGTCGTAAACGCCCGTGCCGAGCTGTTGCCGCTCGACGGCACTTTGCAGCGCACGTTCGATCCCTACGCATTCATCCGTGATTCGTGGGTGCAGCGGCGGGAGTTCGAGATTTTCGACGGCAATCCTCCGCCGCCCGCGCTCGAAGACGAATTCATGGACGAGGAAGGCATGCCGCTCGATGAAGCGCCAGAGGACGATGCGGCAAGCGATGCGCCTGAAAGCGCCGGCTCGGCGCAGCCCGAAGAGGACGCGGCGCCTGAGCCCGAGAGCGAGGCTGGGCAAGAGGAAAGCACGGAGGCTCCCGAGCCCGATCCGCGCCAGTGACAGTCGCTTCGAAACGGCTCAATGCCGTTTCGAAGCTCGCCCTCAGCCCGGCTGCGCCTCAGGGCTGCGTTGCTCGTGCTCGGCGCTCGCGCCGTTTTGCACGAGTAGCTGCTCGACCTCGCTGATCCGCGCCAGCGCCTGCATCTGCGCGGGAAAATTCTGGAAGCGGATCGTCTGGCCGCGCTCGCGAGCCGAGCGCAACCACTCGATCACGAGCGCAAGGCCCGCGCTGTCGCTTTCGGAGACGCCGCTCAAATCCACCTCGATGCTCCGCGCTGCCGCGAAGCGCTTTTCGCTCTGCTCGAGAACGTCCTTGACAGTGGTGGCATCGAGCACTCCGCTCACGCGGAAGCGCCCTTCGCCCGCGCTGTCGAGCTGCGCTCTATTCACGCGCCCTTCTCCCCGGACGCCGGCTTCTGCGTTGGTTTCTCCACCACGCCGCTCGCTACCTGCTGCTCGAGCCTCTTGATCACGGCTTCCAGTCCGTTCTGCTGGATCTCCGAGTTGAAGTCGGTGCGGAAGGATCGCACGTAGGAGACCCCTTCGATCTGCACGTCGAACGCCTTCCAGCCGTCCTCAGTCTTGCGCAACGAGTAGTTCACCGGCACGCGCTGCCCGTTGTCACGACGGACCGTGCTGCGCACGGTCGCCACGCGGGCGTCCGGCTTGCCCCGGTACGGCAGGATCTCGAGCCTGTCCGGCGTGAACTCGAGGAGGGCTTCGCCGTAGTTGAGCAGGAGCGACTGATAGAACGCCTCGATGAAGCGCTTGCGCTGCTCGGGGTTGGCCTCGCGCCAGTGCCGGCCGAGCACGAGTTGCGCCGCGTAGGCGGTATCGAAGTGCGGCAGCATGTGCTTGTCCACCAGCTCACGCAGCTTCGCCGGATTCTTGCGGTACTCCTCGCGTTTCGCATCCAGATCCTCGAGCGTGTCCTGCGCCACCTTGGTGACGAGTTCCTGGGGGCCGAGGCCGTTGTCCTGCTCTGCCGCTTGTAACGAGGCCCAGCACAACGTGAGCGCGGCAATGACGACCGCCAACCGGCCACGCAAGAAAGGGTTGCTGCAAGTCATGGGTTCTGCTCCTGGCTCTGCTGCGCGCCGCACTCGTTGCCTTCCTCGTCGGGGCTGCGGCGCAGGAACGTTGCGACCAGCTGGTTGATCAGGTTCTCGAGCACAAACGCATCCTGCACGAACTCGATCCGGTCGCCGTCTCTCAGGTACTCCTCGGCGCCGCCCGGGGTGAGGCCGATATACTGCCCGCCGAGCAGGCCCGAGGTCATGATCGCCGCATCGCTGTCCTGCGGAATGCGGTCGAATCTGGAGCTGATGCGCATGCGCACGATCGCCTTGTAAATATCCTGATCGTAGGTGATCGATTCGACGCGTCCGATCGTCACCCCCGCCATGGAAACGGCGGCACCGGGCTTCAAGCTCCCGATGTTCTCGAAGGCGGCCGTGACTTCGTAGCTGCGGCCGCCGTTGACCGACAGCTCACGGTTGGTGATCTGCGTGACCAGGAAGAACAGCGCCGCAAACCCGAGCAGCACGAACAACCCGGTCGAGATTTCAACAGTGCGTGTCGCGCGCATAAGCGAACCTTGTACTCCAGCGAAGAACGACTACAGCAGCAAGGCCGTGAGCATGTAGTCCAGTATCAGGGTCAGGACCGCCGAAGTGACTACGGTGCGCGTCGTCGCACGCCCTACTCCCTCTGCGGTCGGCAATGCCGTGTAGCCTTCGTAGACCGCGATCAGGCTGCACGCCACACCGAAGACGCAGCCCTTGATCACGCCTTCCATCACGTCGGCGACGTCCACGCTCGAGCGCATTTGCGACCAGAACGAGGCCGCATCCACGCCGAAGAGCTGCACGCCGACGAGCTGCACCCCGAAAATGCCGATCGCGACGAAGATCACGGTCAGCAGGGGCATCGCGATCACACCCCCGAGGAAGCGCGGCGCCACCACGCGCCGGAGCGGATCCACAGCCATCATCTCCATGGCGCTCAGCTGATCCGTCGCCCGCATCAAGCCGATCTCCGAGGCGAGGGCCGTGCCGGCGCGGCCCGCGAAGAGCAACGCCGTCACGACCGGACCGAGTTCCTTGATGAGCGCCAGGGCCGCGGCAGTGCCGAGCGCGTCTTCGGAGCCGAAGCGTTGCAGAAGATCGTAGCCTTGCAGGCCGAGCACCATGCCGACGAACAGGCCGCAGGTCATGATGATGACGAGCGACAGCGCTCCGGCATTGTGAATTTGCGCGATGATGAGCGTCGGGCGCATCAGTGCGCGCGGCGTCTGCGCGATCACACGGCCGAAGAACAGCGACAACGCCCCGACCGTCGCGACGAAATTCCGCAAATTGTCTGTCAGCTCGCCCAGCAGTCTCATGCCGCTCCCGTGAGGAGTTGTTCGTAGTAGTCCGGGGCGGGATAGTGAAACGGCACCGGCCCGTCGGGCAGGCCATTGATGAATTGGTGAACGATCTGCGAGCCGTGGCCCTTCAACTCCCTGAAGCTGCCGGCCGCAGCCACTTTGCCGCCGGCGATGATGTATCCAGTATCGGCGAGCGAGGCGAGCTCCTCGACGTCATGCGAAACCACGATGCTGGTGAGCCCGAGCGCATTGTTCATCTGGCGCACCAGCCGCACGATCATGCCCATCGAGATCGGGTCGAGCCCCGTGAACGGCTCGTCGTAGATCAGCACGTCGGGATCGGTCGCCATCGCGCGTGCGAGCGCGACACGGCGCGCCATTCCACCGGATAATTCCGATGGATAGAGCCGCGCCGCGCCCCGCAAGCCGACAGCCTGAAGCTTGGTGAGCACGAGGTTACGGATCAGCGACTCGGGCAGATTGGTGTGCTCCCTGAGAGGGAACGCCACGTTCTCGAATACGTCCATGTCGGTGAGGAGCGCTCCGTTCTGGAACAGCATCCCCATGCGGCGCCTGAGTGCGTACAGCTCCCGCGTCTTGAGCGAGCTCACATCGATGCCGTCGAACAGCACCGTGCCGCTGTCCGGCCGCAGCTGCCCGGTGATCAGCCGCAAGAGCGTGGTCTTGCCCGTGCCGCTCGGGCCCATCACCGCAGTGATGCGTCCTCGCGGAATCTGCAAGTTCAGCCCGGAGAAAATGACGCGGCCGTTCACCGAGTAGTGCAGGTCCCGCACCTCGATGATCGTCTCGCTCGCCGAAGCAGGCGCCGGGCTCGAAGCGGTCGATGCCATGAAGCTATCCAATCGCGCGAGCGCGCAGCGCCTCTGCGTTCAAGCCGCTTCCTGCTCGAGCTTGGTGTTGTAGCGGCCGCTGCGCGCAAGGCCGTTGAGCCTGGCGCGACGCAGGAATGCCTTCTGGCCGGCGGCGAAGTTCTCCGGCTTGCCACCCCAGGTCTTGAGCGCCTCCTCCTGCAACGCGCGCCCGTACGAGAAGCTGAGCTCCCACGGGAGCGGACCCATCTGGTTCATCAGGTTCAGGTGCTCGGTCGCTTCGGCAGAGCTCTGCCCTCCCGAGAGGAACGCAATCCCGGGCACTGCGCTCGGCACGTAGCGCTTGAGACACCGGACGGTAGCCTCGGCGACTTGTTGAGGAGTGGCGCGGGTTGCGCATTTCTTGCCCGAAATCACCATGTTCGGCTTGAGGATCATGCCTTCCAGATGAACACGATGTGAATGGAGCTGGTAGAACACGCTCGCGAGCACGGCACTGGTGACTTCGTCACAGCGCTCGATCGTGTGCGCTCCGTCCATGAGGACTTCAGGCTCGACGATCGGCACGATGTTCGCCTCCTGGCACAGCGCCGCGTATCTGGCGAGCGCGTGAGCATTGGCGTCGATCGCGAACTGGGTCGGATAGCCGTCACCGATGTCGATCACAGCGCGCCATTTCGCAAAGCGCGCACCGAGCTTGTAGTACTCGGCGAGCCTCTCACGCAGGCCGTCCAAGCCCTCGGTGATGGTCTCATGCGGGAAGCCGGCCAGGGGCTTCGCGCCTGAGTCCACCTTGATGCCGGGGACGATGCCGATGCCGGCCAGGTATTGCGCGAAGGGCGTGCCGTCCTTCGTCTTCTGGCGGATCGTCTCGTCGAACATGATCACACCGCTGATGTATTCGTTCACGCCGGGCGCGGTGAAGAGCATCTCCCGGTACGTGCGGCGCGCTTCTTCGGTCGACTCGAGCTTGAT
>DASVCI010000202.1:0-2671 GCA_036381695.1 Steroidobacteraceae bacterium | reverse complement strand
GAGGCGTATGCTGGAACCAGGCAATAACAACGAGCTTCCCCCGATTCCCGGCAAGCGCTACTTCACCATCGGTGAGGTGAGCGAGCTGTGCGGCGTCAAGCCGCACGTGCTGCGCTACTGGGAGCAGGAGTTCCCGCAGTTAAAGCCGGTCAAGCGCCGCGGCAACCGCCGCTACTACCAGCGCCAGGACGTGCTGGTGATCCGCCAGATCCGCAGCCTCCTGTACGAGCAGGGGTTCACCATCGGCGGCGCGCGCAACCGGTTGCAGGGCGAAGAAGCCCGCGACGATCTCACCCAGGCACAGCAGATCGTCCGCCAGGTCCGGCTCGAGCTGGAAGAGATCCTGCGCATCCTGCGTCGCTGAGCGACGAGGCGTCGGCCTCGTCGCTCGCGAACGCGTGTCTCACCCTCGGGGCGGCGGGAGGCTGGCCGCGAATCCCTGAATCTCGCACACGTGCCGGTACCAGCGCTCGATCGCCGGCACCTGCGGCACCGATTGCGCGAGCCCCAGCTGGGTGATGTTGGACGCGATCGACAGGTCCGCGATCGTGGGCGCCTCGCCGGTAATGAAATTGCGCCGATCGAGCGCCTCGGCCAGGATGACCGCGAGCGACTCGAGCCGTCCGTAGCCCCGCATCATCGCGGCCTTGTCGCCGTCGCTTCCCAGAAACACCTTGTTGAGCACGATGTCGACCACCGCCGGGCCGAGGCCGGTCTGATTCCAGTCGAGCCACTGATCGACGCGCGCGCGGGCGCGTGGGTCTTCCGGGTACCACTGCTTGAGCCCGTGCTTCTGGCACAGGTACCGCAGCATTGCGTTCGACTCGAAGAGCTTGAAGTCGCCGTCGAGCAGGGTCGGCACCTGGCGGTTCGGGTTGACCGCCTGGTAGGCGCGCTCCCTGTGCTCGCCCTTGCCCAGGTCGACGAGGGTGAGCGAGTAGGGCAGGCGCGCCTCCTCGAGCAGCGCATGGACCCGGCGGGCATGCTGGGAGAAGGGGTAGTAGTACAGCGTGTACATGGAGACTCCCTGATCCTCGGTGGCGAGCGCATCCTGCACCCGTTCGTTGACATGGAAAGTCATGGTTTACGCAAAAATCTGTATAAACAACCAGTGCTACACGTCTGGCCTGGAATCCACGCCCGAGGCGGAACCCGAAGCCCGGCCTGAGCGCTCATTCTCGACGCCGACGCAGCGGGCTGTCGCCCCTGCATCGGAGGGACCGGGAGGGCACATTCGACAGGCGGGCGATCCCCGGCGCCCGGCCGGCAAAGGCACGACGCATGCTCAAGTTTCTCGCGAGCGCAGCAGGCATCATTTTCCTGATCGGGCTCCTCGTCATGATCGGGATCATCGCGCTGATCTTCTGATCCTCGCAGCGGGCGCGTTACGCGCTTATACGCCGTCGCTCGCTCGACATGACGCTACTCTCCGGTCGGCTCGAAGGCCCGACTGGACGGAGAGCTCGCTGCGTTGCCGCAGCCATCGGGCAGATGGATCGGTAGTTCGCGCATAGGCGTGTGCGGCGCGCAGCCCCTACTATGGTTGTGCCCACAATGAGAACGGAGGGGATGGTAATGCCACGCTATCTCGTCGAACGCACCTTTTCAGACGGCCTGGCGCTGCGTGCCGACCCGGAGGGAGAGCGGATCAGCGCGTCAGTGGTGCAGAACAATGCGAGCAACGGAGTCACGTGGATCCATTCCTATGTGACGCCCGATCGCAAGAAGACGTACTGCATCTACGACGGACCGTCCCCCGAAGCCATTCGCGAGGCGGCTGAGGCGAGCGGATTGCCGGTCGATCGGATCAGCGAGGTGAAAGTCCTCGACCCCTATTTCCTGTATTGAGAGGCAAGGGGCGCTGCGCTTTGCGAAGCGCGCAACGGGCCGGAACCTGACGAGCAAGGCTCCGGCCTCGGGGAGGCCGCTTCGAAGTCAGAACGTGCTGCGGAACGTGAGAATCACCCAGGGATCGGACTCTTCCTGATCCAGTTCGACAGTGACTGGCGTGCGAGCCTGGTACTGCTCGACCGATTCGTACGTCCGCGTCACGTCCTTGCGTTTGGCATCGAGCAGGTTCTGAGCGGCGAGCCGCACGACGAAGCGGTCGGCGAAGGTCTTCTCGATGAACACTTCGAGATTCCCCTCGAACGTCACATCGGCGATCTGCTTGGCTTGCGCCCCCGCATCCACCCATTCCTCGGCCGGGCCACGCTTCTGGTAGCTCGTGCCCCAGGTCAGGTTCCACGACTCGACCAGGTGGTCGAAGCCGACGTTGTAGATGTAGTCCGGCTGCATCGAGAAGCGCCGATCGATCGGGAAATTGCTGTTGGCGTCCCGGATCTCGGAGTGGATGTACGTGTAGTTTGCGAACACGTGGAAGTTCGGCGCGTCGAGAATCACGAGCGGATAGCTCAGGTCGAACTCCACGCCGTAGATGGTGCCCTTGTTCGGGTTGTTGACGTACTGCGTCGCCTCGATCTCCTCGTCTATCTGCTCCTGGAAGATCGCGTTGACCTCATCGCCCACGCCGTTCAGCTCGATCTTGTCGGCGATCCGGCGGTAGAAGGCGTTGACGCCCAGAATCGCGTCCTCGGCGTTGAGCGTGAGGTCGAAGCCTGCATCGAGGCCGAGCGCCGTCTCCTGCTCGAGATTGGGGTTGCCGAGGATG
>DASVCI010000201.1:0-3531 GCA_036381695.1 Steroidobacteraceae bacterium | reverse complement strand
CTGGCCCTTGGTCCGCACATCGAGCCGATGCAGGCGATTCATCCCGCGGACGATGACTTCACCGGCGCGGCGCGCGGCGCGAATGGCGATGTTGAGCAAAGGTTGCACGGTCGGAGCCTCAGCACGGCGGCATTAAAGAGCAGTGGCCGCGAGCGGCGGCCACGTGACCCCGTTAGAATACAGGCGCACCGCGCGCCGGGGCAGGGGTGAAGCGCCGATAAAGGTTCGAGCCTCGCCCCGGTCCGGCCATCCATCGCGCGCGAGGACAGGCGCGCCAGCCACGCAGCCACTTCCCACGCGAAATGCCGATCCGCATCGTTCTGGTCGACACCCAGCATCCCGGCAACATCGGCGCGACGGCGAGGGCCATGAAGAACATGGGCCTCGAGCGGCTCGAGCTGGTGCGCCCGAAGTCTTTTCCCGATCCCGAGGCCGTCGCGCGTGCGTCGGGCGCGGATGACATCCTTCGAGCGGCTCGTGTGCACGAGCGGTTCGAGGATGCAATCAAAGATTGCGGGCTGGTCGTCGGGACGAGCTCGCGCCAGCGCCATTTACCCTGGGAGCTCCTCGAGCCTCGAGCCGCAGCCGTCGAGATCGTGCAGGCCAGTACGACGAACGACGTGGCCATCGTGTTCGGCTCGGAGCGCTACGGGCTCAGCAATGCGCAGCTCGCTTGCTGCAACCTGCTCGTGACGATCCCGACTCATCCGGCGTACAGCTCGCTCAATGTGGCGATGGCCGTGCAGGTGATGGCCTACGAGCTGTGGCTGCTGCTCAGGCCCGGCGCGCCTCCGCCGGTGCCTCGTGAAGTGCCGCTTGCAACTGCGGAGGAGATGGCCCGCTTGTACGAGCATCTCGAGCAGGTGCTGGAGGAGATCGACTTTCGCGACCGCACGGGCGGCGGCCACTTGATGGCGCGCATCCGGCGCATGTTCAACCGCGCACAGCTCGACCAGAACGAGGTGAACATCCTGCGAGGCATTCTCACTGCCGTTCAGGCTCGGCGTCGGCACGCGGGAGAGCGCTCCCGATCGCCGCGCAACTGAGTCCAGGCGCCGCAATGCCCACTCGTATGCAGGCGCCCTGGCGGCGGGATCGGCGCGCATTTCGAACCCTGATCGCGCCCCGTCTGGTTTAAACTACCGCCTGCATTCAGCCGCTTTCGAGCGCTCGTGGATACACCCGTTCCGATCTATCTGGATTACGCGGCGACGACGCCGGTCGATCCCAGAGTCGCCGAGCTCATGGTCGAATGCCTGCGCCCGGACGGCGCGCACGGCAATCCCTCGTCGATCGTGCACGATCACGGCCGACGCGCGCGCGCCCTCATCGAGAAGGCGAGGGGGCAGGTGGCCGCCGCGATCGGCGCGCGGCCCGAATGCATCGTGTGGACCTCGGGCGCGACGGAGTCGGACAATCTCGCGATCTTCGGCGTCGCGCGCTTCAACGCCGATCGCGGCCGGCACATCGTCTCCTCCCGCACCGAGCACAAAGCCGTGCTCGATCCGCTCAAGCAGCTCGAGCGCGAAGGGTTCGAGGTCACCTGGCTCAAGCCCGGGCCGAACGGCATCGTCGAGCCGGAGCAGGTCGAGGAGGCGCTGCGCCCGGACACGCAGCTCGTCTCGCTCATGCACGTCAACAACGAGATCGGCGTGATCCAGGATGTGGCCGCCATCGGGCGGTTGTGCCGGGAGCGGGGCATCGCTTTCCACGTCGATGCGGCGCAGAGCGCGGGCAAGCTCCCCATCGATGTCGAAGCCATGGGCATCGACCTGCTGTCGCTCACCGCTCACAAGATCTATGGCCCGAAGGGAATCGGGGCGCTCTATGTGCGCAGGAAGCCGCCGTTGCCGCTTCGCCCGCTCCTCTTCGGTGGCGGGCAGGAGTTCGGTCTGCGCTCGGGCACACTCGCAACGCATCAGGCTGTGGGCATGGGCGCGGCCTTCGAGATCGCCGCGCGCGAGCGCGAGGAGGATGTCGAACGCATCCGCAAACTGCGAGACAGGCTTTGGGAAGGGATTTCCGAGCTCGGGAACGTCGAGTTGAACGGCGATCCCGAGCGGCGCGTGGCGAACGTGCTGAACGTGAGCTTCCACGGCGTCGAAGGCGAGAGCCTGCAGTTCGCGTTGCGCGATCTGGCGGTATCGGCGGGCTCGGCGTGCTCCTCTGGGTCCGACGAAGCTTCGTATGTCCTGCGCGCGCTCGGTCGGAGCGAGCAGCTCGCGCAGAGCTCGCTGCGCTTCAGCCTGGGCCGGTTCACGACGGCCGAGGAGATCGAAAAAGCGATTCAGTCGGTCAAGCGGGAAGTCACGCGCCTGAGGGCGCTCGCGCCGCGTTGAGCTCGCCCTGGGGGGCGCGAGTCCGGCCCCGATTTTCAGCATTCCTCCTATGTGGTCTGCCGTGACCGATCCGCAATATCACCCGCTCGTCGTCGAGCATTTCGCGAACCCGCGCAACGCCGGGCGCCTCGAGCCCGGGCCGGACGTCGTGGAAGGGGCGGCCGGACGCCTCGAAGACGGCGTGCACTTCGTTCTCACAGCCAGAATCGAGGGTGAGCGGGTGGCGGAGGTGCGAGTCGAAGTCTACGGCTGCCCGCATTGCGTAGCCGCCGCTTCCTGGCTCAGCGAACGCCTGATAGGCGCGAGTAGGGCGGACCTGGAGGCCTGGAGCTGGCGCGAAGCGGCCCGGAGCCTCGAGGTGCCGGCGGTCAAGCGTGGCCGGCTTCTCATTTTGGAGGACTCGGTGCGGGCCCTGGCGCGCGCCTGGGCCGGCCGGTCATAGAATCATTCGGATCGAGCAGGGGCCCCGGCTTGACTCCCCGGGCGCCGGACGCAAGTTATAGGGGTCGTTCAGCCGCCTTTCTTTCCCGGAATGACCAAGTCCATCTCACTGACTGACGCTGCCGCCGAAAGGGTCCGCTCCTTCCTGAGCCGCCGCGGGCGCGGGATCGGCCTCAGGCTGGGTGTCAAAAAGACAGGGTGCTCGGGCTTCGCCTATCTCGTGAACTACGCCGACGACATCGGCGCGAACGACCTCGTGTTCGAGGACAGGGGCGTCAAGGTGGTCGTAGACCGCGACAGCTTCGGCTACATCGCGGGCACCGAGATCGATTTCGTCAAGCAGGGCCTGAACGAGGCGTTCCGCTTCCGCAACCCGAACGTGAAAGGGGAGTGCGGCTGCGGCGAGAGCTTCACGGTCTGAAGCGCTCGATCGCCTTGAGAACGCCGGCTAAGCCCCCGTCAGCACTCGTTTTTCTTGCCGGGCTCGGGCCCCGCTAGTAGACTGCGCGCGCAATTCAACGGTCCCGTGCCTCTCGAGCCCGCACTCGATACAGGGCGGGGCTCTCCCAACTCTTCAGAACGGGACCGAAGGTCCCTCGAGGACGAGCAATTCCATGGCGCTTGAACGTACCCTGTCGATCATCAAGCCGGATGGCGTACAGAAAAACCTCATCGGCGAGGTCTACCGCCGCTTCGAGCAGGCGGGCCTGAAGATCATCGCCGCCCGCATGATGCACCTCACCCAGGCGCA
>DASVCI010000200.1:0-8203 GCA_036381695.1 Steroidobacteraceae bacterium | reverse complement strand
TGCTGAGGCTCCGACCGTGCAACCTTTGCTCAACATCGCCATTCGCGCCGCGCGCCGCGCCGGTGAAGTCATCGTCCGCGGGATGAATCGCCTGCATCGGCTCGATGTGCGGACCAAGGGCCAGAACGATTTCGTGAGCGAGATCGACACGCAGGCGGAGCTGGAGATCATCGAGACCGTCCGGCGGCACTATCCCGATCACGGCATTCTCGCCGAGGAAAGCGGGCGATCGGGCGCTTCCGGCACCGACAGCGAGTTTCTCTGGATCATCGACCCGCTCGATGGCACCACCAATTTCCTGCACGGCTTTCCGCAGTTCGCGGTTTCGATCGGCGTGCAGCGCCGCGGCCGCATGGAGCATGCGGTGGTCTACGATCCGCTCAGGCAGGAGCTCTTCACCGCTTCGCGCGGCGAAGGGGCGCAGCTCGATGGCCGGCGCATTCGTGTGAGCGGGCGCGCCGGGCTCGATGGTGCCTTGATCGGCACTGGTTTTCCGTACCGCGCGAACTTGCAGTGGCTGGACAGTTACATGGCCATGCTCAAGGCGGTCACGCAGGCGACGGCGGGCATCCGCCGCCCCGGCTCGGCCACCTTGGACCTCGCGTACGTGGCGGCAGGCCGGCTCGATGGGTTCTGGGAGCTGGGCCTTGCGCCATGGGATACAGCCGCCGGAATGCTCCTCATCACCGAAGCGGGCGGAATGGTCGGTACACTCACGGGCGGCGAGTACAAGCACGAGGGCCACATCGTCGCGGGCACACCCAAGGTGTATGCGCCGCTGCTCGAGCTTTTGGCCCCGCACGTGCCGCAGGCGCTGCGCGCCTGAGCACCGGACTGGAGCATTACGTCAATCTGAACCTTCCAGCATGAGCGCCGATCGAACGCTTCGAGCACGGAGCGAAACGACGCTGCGAGCGCCCTTTCGGCCGGCGCTCGAGCCTGCAAGGACCCTGACGGGTCGCGGACAGCTGGCCCGATTCGCGCAATCACCGAGCGCCCACTGCCTCGATTTCGCGGCATGACTCCGGTACAGTCCGCGCACTTACAACACAAGCGACGCATACCGGCCCCGCGGCCGGCCAGTCGCGAGAGGAAAGTCGCGTGAATCTGTTCATCACCAAGCCCGTAGAGCCCTCGCCTCATGTCGATGCCGGTGAGCCCGTAGAAGGCGGTCTGCACGGCGAACCCACGCTCACGCGCGTGCTCACAGCCAGGCACCTCGTCATGCTGGGCATCGGCGCGGTCATCGGCGCCGGCATTTTCGTGCTCACAGGCCAGGCTGCCGCCGAGCACGCGGGCCCGGCGATCACTCTCAGCTTCGTTCTCGCCGGTATCGCCTGCGCCTTCGCGGGCCTGTGCTACGCCGAGTTCGCCGCCATGCTGCCCGTCTCGGGAAGCGCCTATTCCTACTCGTACACGACGCTCGGTGAAGTGGTCGCCTGGTTCATCGGCTGGAATCTCGTGCTCGAGTACCTGTTCGCCGTCTCCACCGTCGCGGTGGGGTGGTCAGGGTATTTCAACAGCCTGCTGCGATCCGTCGGCGAGATGATCGGGGTTTCCATCTCCCTGCCCGCTGCGCTCTCCACGGCGCCTCTCGACGTTCAGAACGGCAGGATCGTGCCCACTGGCGCGCTGATCAATTTGCCGGCCGTCGCGATCGTCACCGCCATCGCCGCGCTCTGCTATCGCGGCATCCGTCAGTCCGCGTTCGTGAACTCGATCATCGTGGCGATCAAGCTGGCGGTGATCCTGCTTTTCGTCGCGTTCAGCCTGCAGTACGTGAACGTGGACAACTGGGTGCCCTACATTCCGGAACCCGAAGGCCCGGGCCGATTCGGCTGGGACGGCCTCGTGCGCGGCGCTTCGATCGTGTTCTTCGCCTACATCGGGTTCGATGCCGTCTCGACGGCAGCCCAGGAAGCGAAGAATCCTCAACGCGACATGCCTTGGGGCATCCTCGGGTCACTCGCACTCTGCACGCTCTTGTACATCATCGTCGCGGCTGTCCTCACTGGCATGCTTCCGTACACGCAGCTCGGCACCCCGCAGCCCGTCGCGACGGCGCTCGAGGCCTACCCGAGCCTGCTGTGGCTCAAGACCGTGGTCGAGCTCGGCGCCATCGCCGGCCTGAGCTCGGTCATCCTGGTGATGCTGATCGGGCAGACGCGCGTGTTCTACGCCATGTCGCGCGACGGGCTGATCGGCCGCATGTTCGGCCGGGTCCATCCGAAGCACCACACTCCGCACCTGGGCACGATTTTCGTGGGCGTCGTGGCAGCGACGCTGGCGGGGCTCCTTCCGGTCGGCGTGCTGGGCGATCTGGTGTCCATGGGCACGTTGCTCGCGTTCGCCACCGTCTGCATCGGCGTGCTGATCCTTCGCAAGACCCGGCCGGAGCTGCCGCGCGCATTCCGGGTGCCTTTCGCCCCGATCATCTGCCCGCTCGGCGCGATCGTCTGCCTATGGCTCTTCTCGCGGGCGTTCCAGGACAACTGGCAGTGGATGGGGACCTGGATCCTCGCCGGCTTCGTCATCTACTTCACGTATGGCTACCGGCACAGCGTCCTGAGACGCCAGAGCATCACGCCGGGCGAGCCGGTCTCGTCTAACTCGCCGTAACCCGACCGTGGTGCTTGAAATCGAGGTACAGGTTGTAGAGCGCCACGAAGAGCGGGAACAAATTGGAGAGAATGCCCACCGAGTCGTTCTTTCCGAAAATGAAATAGGCGAGCAGCAGGACGCTGCCGAGCGCGCTCATGTACCAGAACGTTCTCGGCATCACGGGTTTTCCTGAAGCCCGTGATGCCGCGAGTTGCACGAACCAGCGGCCAGCAAAGAGCAGCACGCCGGTGTAGCCGATCAGCTTCCACGGCGTGATCGTGACGCCGAACGCGACTGCCAGAACTTCGTTCATAAGGGCCCCTTCCCGCGCACTGCTCGCCTCCCGGGCCGTCAGCTGTTGCTCTCCTCTGCGGAGGCGCGACGCTCGCCTGCAGGCTCGGAGGGCTCGAGCTTCTTGTACAGCTTCACCGGCTCGACCGGCGTCAGCATGCGCTTGCGCATGCGCATGTTGAGCATCTCCACGGCTACCGAGAACGCCATGGCGAAGTAGATGTAGCCTTTCGGGATGTGGAAGCCGGCTCCCTCGCCGATGAGCGCCACGCCGATCAGGATCAGGAAGGACAGCGCCAGCATCTTGATGGTCGGATGCCGGTCGACGAAGGCGCCGATCGGGGCGGCGAGAAACATCATGACCAGGACCGCCACGACGACGGCCGCAATCATCACCTGCACGTGATCGGCCATGCCCACGGCCGTGATCACCGAATCGAGCGAGAAGACGATGTCGATGACGGCGATCTGGGCGATCACGCTGGCGAACGTGCCGCCGGCGGATGCCTCACGCGAATGGCTCACTCCCTCGAGACTGTGATGAATCTCGAGCGTGCTCTTCGCGAGCAGGAAGAGGCCGCCGCCGATCAGGATCAAATCGCGCCCGGAGACGCCGAAGCCCGCGACCGTGAACAGATCCGCCGACAGGCCCATTACCCAGGTGATCGACAGCAGCAGCGCAATGCGCGTCAACATCGCGAGCGCGAGACCCAGGGTGCGCGCGCGGGGCTGCAAAGGCGCGGGCAGGCGCGAGACCAGGATCGAAATGAAAATGATGTTGTCGATCCCGAGCACGATCTCGAGCGCAGTGAGGGTGGCGAACGCGAGCCACACTTGCGGGTCGGTCAGCATGTCCATCGGTGGTTCCTCGACGCTTGGCGTGTTCCCCTGGCAGTGCGAGCCCTTCGCGCCCCGTGCTCGAGCTTACCGTTCGAGCTTCTGCGCGAGCTTGCGTTCCCGCCTGGTCGAGAACAGCGAGGCCACGATGCCGATGGCGAGGAACGCGACGATGACTCCGAGCGAGATCGCATGCGGGATCTCGACGTGATGATGCAGCATCATCTTCACGCCGACGAAGCCCAGGATGAAGATCAGGCTGATCTTGATGTACTTGAACATCATCATCAGCCCCGCGATCGCGAAGTACAGCGAGCGCAGCCCGAGGATGGCGAAGGCGTTGGAAGTGAATACGATGAACGGTTCCTGCGTCACCGCGAAGATCGCCGGGATCGAGTCGACCGCGAACACCACGTCCGCGAAGTCGACCAGCAGCAAGGTGACGAAAAGCGGAGTGGCGGCGCGCGCTCCGTCCACCACCGTAAAGAAGCGCTCGCCGTCCAGCCTGTCCGTCACCGGATAGACCCGCCGCGCGAGCCTCACCAGCACGCTCTTGCCGGGATCGAACTGCTCGTCCTCGGTGCGCAGCATGCGCGCGGCCGAGAATAGCAGGATCGCCCCGAAGACGTAGAACATCCAGTCGAACGCGTGAATCAGCGCCGCGCCCATGGCGATCATCGCCCCGCGCAGCAAGATCGCCCCGACGATGCCCCAGAAGAGCACCCGATACTGGAACTGCGGCGGGATCTTCATGAACGTGAAGATCACGGCGATGACGAAGATGTTGTCGACCGACAGCGACCATTCGAGCAGGTAGCCGGTCACGTATTGGATGGCCGCTTCGCCGCCGCTCGGCGCATCCGCCGCGACCCTCCAGCCCAGCCAGTGATACTCGTAGACGCCGTAGACGAGCGTGGTGAACGACAGCGCGACGGTAATCCACACCAGCGTCCAGCCGAGCGCCTGGCGCACTTCCATCGCGCGCGACTCCCGGTGCAGGACGCCGAGATCGAGGGCGAGGACGCCGATGAAGAGGGCGAAAAAGGCGAGCCAGACGAGCAGGGTCATGAGTTCGCAGGGACGGTTGGCAGCATCAAGACGTCTCTCCCGGCGAGGTCCCTGCGAACCGCCGGCTTTACGCGCCCCGGAATACGCATCCCTTCAGGCGCGGGCTTCCGGGCGATCCTGCGCGTTCCCCTCTTACGGCAGCGCATCGAGCTCCGGATCGTGCTTCTTCACCGGCATGAGGTCCTGGTGCTTGAGCTTCATGTCGTGCGCCAGGGCGCCGGCGACGAAGATCGAGGAGTAGGTGCCGACGAACACGCCGATGATGATCGCGATCGAGAACCCCTTGAGCGTCTCGCCGCCGAAGGCCCAGAGCGCGCCGACGACGAACAGCACCGAGAAGCTCGTCATCAACGTACGCGAGAGGGTCTGGTTGATCGCCGTGTTGATCACTTTGCCGGGCTCGCCCCTGCGCGTGAGATGGAAGACCTCGCGCACGCGGTCGAACACCACGACCGTGTCGTTGATCGAGTAGCCGATCACCGCCATGACCGCCGCCAGGACCGACAGATCGAACGTGAGCTGCGTCGCGGCGAAAAAGCCCAGGATCACCATCGGGTCGTGGATGGCGGCCACGACCGTCGCGGCGGCCATCTTCTTCTCGAAACGGAAGCCGACGTAGATCAGGATGCCGATGAAGGTGAACAGCATCGCGAGCCCGCCCTTCTCGCTCAAGTCTCGCCCCACTTGCGGGCCGACCACTTCGATGCGCCGGATCTCCACGCCCGGGGTGCGCGCCTCGAGCGCCTTCTGGATGCTGGCACCGACCTCGTTGATGTCCTGATCGCCTTCCGGCGGCGGGACCCGGATCGCCAGATCCCGGGAGCTCCCGAACGATTGCACCTGGGCTTCGGGGAAGCCGGCACTTGCGAGTGCCTCTCGCGCCGCGTTCACATCCGCCGCCTCGGGATAGCTCACTTCGACGAGCACGCCGCCGGTGAAATCGATGCCGAAGTTGAGCCCGCGTACGGCGAGCAGGGCGATCGATCCGAGCATCAGCAGCGTCGTGATGACGTACGTCACCCGGCGCGCTCCCATGAAGTCGAGGTTCGGTGTTCGCTTGAAAAATTCCATGCGTCAGGCCCGGTGTCGTCGAAGCGCGCCTCAGACCGGGAGCGTCGCGAGCCGGCGGCGCCGGCCCCAGATGAGGTCGATGAGCACGCGGCTGCAGAGGATCGCGCTGAAGAGAGACGTGAAGATGCCCAGCACGAGCGTCACGGCGAAGCCCTTAATCGGCCCCGTGCCGAACGCGAACAGCACGATGCCCGCGATCAGGGTCGTGATGTTCGAATCGGCGATGGCCGAGAAGGCTTTGTCGAAGCCGGCGTGGATGGCCGAATGCGGCGAATTGCCGTTGCGGAGCTCCTCACGGATACGCTCGTATATGAGCACGTTCGCGTCGGCGGCCATACCGACCGTGAGCACGATGCCCGCGATGCCTGGCAGCGAGAGCGATGCTTGCAGGAGCGACATGAGCGCCACGAGCAGCACCACGTTCATGATCAGCACCAGGTTCGCCACCAGGCCGAAGGCCCGGTAGTACACGGCGAGGAAGATGAAGGTGAGCACCGCGCCCAGCCCCAGCGCCATCAAGCCGCGCTGGATGTTTTCCTCACCGAGCGTCGGACCGATCGAGCGCTGCTCGACGATGCGCTGGGGAGCGGCGAGCGCGCCAGAGCGCAGCAACAAGGCGAGCTCCTGAGCCTCGGCCGATTGCAGCCCTGTGATCCGGAAGCGCGAGGACAGCACGCTCTGGATCACAGCCGCGCTGATCACGCGCTCTTCGGTGCATTGGTCGCCCGAGCGCTGGCCTTTGCAGACCTCGCCCTCCGCCAGGGTCTTGGTCTCGATGTAGACCACGGCCATGCGCCGACCGACGTTGTCGCGTGTGGCCTCGAACATTTCCTGGCCGCCACGGGCATCGAGGGTGACATTGACCTCCGGCAAGCCTTCGGAGAAGCCGGTCATTGCATCGGTGAGCTGCTCTCCCGTGGCAATGACGTCCCGCTTCAACAGAATTGGCCGGCCCTCGCTGTCGTAGTAGAGCTTCGAGCCGATCGGCACGCGCTTGGTTTCCGCGGCCTCGTACGGATTGTTCGCTTCATCGACCAGTCGGAACTCGACAGTGGCTGTCGCCCCGAGCACGCGCACCGCGGTCTCCGGATCCTGCACACCCGGCAGCTGCACGATGATTCGATTCAGGCCCTGGCGGGCGACGATGGGCTCGGACACGCCGAGCTCGTTGACGCGATTGCGGAGCGTGGTGATGTTCTGCTCGATCGCAAAATCCTGGCGCTGCTTGAGCCGCTCCGGCGTGAACCTCACCGTCAGCATCGGCGGCCGGCCTTCGGGTTGCTCGGCTTGGACGATGACGCCGGGGTCGCTTCCCTGAATGAGGGTACGCGCGGCATTGATATCGGCGCCCTCTCGCAGCGTCACCTTCACGGCGTCCCTTTCCACGACCGCGCTCGTGTAATGAATGCGCTCGTCACGGAGCTGCGAGCGGATGCTTTGCGCCAAGCGTTGCAGCGACAGCTCGACAGCGCCCTCTACGTCCACCTCGTATGTGAAGTGCACGCCGCCGCGCAGGTCCAGGCCCAGCGCCATGGGCTCGAGCCCGAGGCTCCTGAGCAAGGCCGGCGTCCTCGAGACACGCGTGAGCGCCACGACATACTCGCCCGGCGCGGCCGCCCTGATGGCATCGCGCGCCCGCAGTTGCTCATCGACGCTCTCGAATCGCAGGATCAGATTGCCGTCCTCGAGGTACGAAGCGCTCGGCACGACCTTCTGCGCCTCGAGCACGCTCTCGATCTGCCGTTGGGCGGCAGCATCCATGGCCGCCCGATCGTCCCGCGCCAGCTGGATCGCCGGCTCCACACCGAACACGTTGGGCAGGGCAAGGAGCGTGCCGAGAGCCAGCACGATACCGACGAGCCAGTAACGCCAGGTCGCGACGTAGTTCATGCGGGCGAAAGGAGGTCAGACGCTCTTGAGCGTGCCTTTGGGGAGCACTTGCGCGACAGTGTGCCGTTGCAGCTTCACCCGCACGCCTTCGGCGATTTCCACGGTGATGTACTGATCGCCGAGCTCGGTCACCTTGCCGAGGATGCCGCCGCTCGTGACCACTTCCGCCCCGACTTCCAGGGCGGCGATCATGGCGCGGTGCTCCTTGGCGCGCTTGGTCTGCGGCCGGATCAGCAGGAAATAGAAGACCACGAAAATCAGCACCAGCGGCAGGAACGTGGTCAGGGCGCTGGGCTGCCCGGGCTGCCCCGCCGCCTGCGCGGCCGCAGTGGAAATGAGCCAATCCATCTCTATGCCCCCGAATGACCCTCAAGTGAGGCGGTTGATCGCCCCGGCGGGACGCGACGGCGAGGCGTGCGACGCTCGTCAACGGGGCTGATAAAGA
>DASVCI010000199.1:0-26255 GCA_036381695.1 Steroidobacteraceae bacterium | reverse complement strand
ATCGAGGCCTTGAAGAAGGGAGCCAATGGCTTTCTCTGCAAACCTTTCACCGACCGCCAGCTCACCGAAGCGCTGGAGGAGCTGCTGAGGGGCGCAGGCAATGATGACTAAAGTCGAGCTCGAGACCTTCGTCCAGGGAACGACGCACTACTTCGAAACGGCGGCAAACCAGCCCGCTTCGGTGGGCTCGCCTTACATCGTGCAGGACGGCCGCCCGACGGTGCAGGAGTTCACCGGCATGATCAACATCGCCGGCAAGCGGCGCGGCATCGTGTACTTCACGGCCTCGCGCCCCATGCTGACGGTGATGCTGATGCGCATGGGTGAGACCGAGCTTACGCAGGAGAACATGTGCGACCTGGTGGGCGAAGTCGCGAACACGATCTCCGGCAACGCGCGCAAGGACTTCGGCAAGGACTTCATGATCTCGGTGCCCACGGTCATCGCCGGGGAGCCCGAGAAAGTCGTCACCCCGGACAACGTCCGCTCGTTCGTCATTCCGATCAACTGGCGCAGCCACTCGGCGCAACTGGTCGTCTGCCTCGAGTGACGGCGCCTGTCGGCGAGGGCGCGAAGGCCGCGTGCCTGAGCAGGATGTTCCCACCGCCATCGAGGGTCGCCCGGTAAGAGAGCCCCGCAGTGCAGAGCACGAGGAACGATTCCAATCTCGCTGCCCTGCAAGCAGGTCTCGGCCTTCCCGGGCATGTCCTCGATGTCGTCGTGCTCACGAGCGACACCGGGTTGCTCGCGACGCTTCGAGATGCATCCGGCCCCGAGCATGCTGTCTGGCACGCAGCCTCCGCCGATGCAGCCGTCGACTACCTCGTCGGCGGCCGCTGCAGCATCCTGATCGCCGATCTCGCCGCGCTTCGGAGCGACGCCGCGGCTCTCCTCGACAGGCTGCACGCCCAATTCCCCGAGCTCGTGCTGATGGCCACGGGCCTGCGCGAGCAGGAGGGAGCAGTCGCCTCGATGCTGAGCGACGGGCGGCTCTATCGCTTCCTGCACAAGCCCGTCTCCCCGGCTCGTGCGCAGCTCTTCCTCACGGCCGCCACGCGACGATACAACGAGCTGCGAAACATCGAGCCGGTGGCTCTGACCACCGTCAAGACGATCGCGGCGAATCCGCGCTTTACCCGCATAGCCATCGGCGTCGCGGTCGTGTTGGTGGCAGCCGCCGCAGCCCTCTCGTGGTACACGCGTGACAGCGGGATCGAGCCGACGTTTACGCAGGCGCCCTTGCCGGCGCCGAGCCGCGAGCAGCAAATCGCGAATCTCCTCGCCCGGGCGCAGATTGCGTTCGCGAGCGGCCGGTTGGCCGAGCCGCGCGGGGACAGCGCTCTCGACTACTACCGCGCCGCGCTCGCCCTGGAGCCGAACAATCCGGACGCGAGCGCCGGTGTTGCAAAGATCGCAAGCGTTCTGGAATCGCGTCTCATCGAGGCACTCGAAGCGCGCGATCCTGCACGTGGCGCCGCCGCACTCACCGTTTTGCAGCGAGCCGCACCCGATCACCCGCGGCTGGATGAGTTGCGAACCGAGCTGCTTGCGCTCTCGCGAACGGTCGGTCAGTCATTCTCGGCAGCTCCCGCCGCCCGGCCCGCACGGGACACACGACGTCAGCCGGAATCCACTTCCTCACCGGCTCCCTCGAATTCGTTTCCTCCTGCGTCTGCCAGTCTCGATGAACCCTCCGAGAGTTCCGGGCTCGAACAGAGCCAAGTTGCTCAACAGGAGGGCCCGATCGAGGAGCCCGACTCCGCCGAAGAATCGTTGAGCTCTCAACTGGCGACAGTCGCCCGGCTGCGGGAGCAAGGAGCGCTCATCGAGCCAGCCGGCGAGAGCGCGTACGATCGTCTGCTCGCGCTCAGGGCGGAACATCCACAGGCCGAGGAGCTGCTGAGCGAGCAACAGCGCCTGGTGTTCGCGCTGCTCGAGCGCACGCGCGAGACGCTCGAGGCCGGAGAGCTCGAGGCAGCCAGCGTGTTCGCGAGCCGCGCCGAAACCCTGGTTCCCGGCATGGAGACGACCCGGGCGCTACGCGATCAGATCGAGCTGGCCCGAGCCGAGCGCGAGTTCATGAGCAACGTCGTGTCTGCGTCGAGCCTGAAACGCGTGCGCGAAGTGCCACCCGAGTATCCACTTGATGCGCAGCGCGAGGGTCTCGAAGGCTGGGTCGACGTTGAATTCACAGTCGCTCCCGACGGCACGACGCAGGACCTGGTCGTGCGCAATTCCGAACCGCCCGGAGTATTCGAAAGAGCGGCCCTCGAATCGGTCGAGCGCTGGCGGTTCGAGCCGGTGATGAGGGACGGCAGGCCCGTCCGCCAACGCGCCGTCCTGCGCGTGCGCTTCGTTCTGAGATAAAGCCGCTCGATAGCGGTTCGTCGTCAGCGCGCCCGGCGTGATACGAGGGCGGTGAGCTGCTGGTCGACATCGCCCGATTCCTTCTCGTGCGTCCTGCCCAGGCGATACGCCAGCGCCGCCCACAGGGCGGCGATGAACGCGCCCGCCCACGCAATGCCGGAGGTCGCGAAACCAAGCCAGCCGAGCACTGAGTGCAGCGAGCCGCTCGTAGCATCACCGGCGCGGTAAACGACGGTGTCGATGAAGTTCTTGGCCTTGTACTTGGTCTCGCGATCGACGCTGGTAAAGAGCATCTCTCTGCATGGGCGAACGATGCTGTACTCACCCACGCGCCGAATGATCATTGCGCCGAGCAGCACTGCCAGAACGGGATACAGCGCCAATGCCATGTAAGCCGCGATCAGCAAAACCGGCACCAACGTGATCGTCACCGTATAGCCGAGCCACTTGGTCAACCTGCCGAGAACGAAGAGCTGCAGGATCAGCGAGAGAGACTGCACGGCAAAATCGACCCAGCCGAAGAGCTGTGTCTGCGCGTCTCGATCCGGAAGCGCGCGCTCGACCAGCTCGGCTTGCTGCAAGTACAGAAAAGTGCTGACCCAGGTGAGCAGCAGAACGAACGCCGCAATGCCGAGCAAATGGCGACTGCCGGCCACGAGCGAGAATCCCGCCCAGAGGCTTCCGCCGAGCGGCTTGTTCACGTCCGTGTCTTTCTGGCCGCTCCTCGGGGCGAAAGCTGGATTGGACGCGACGGCTCGCGCATGCCAGTACGTCAGATACCGGATGCAAAAAATCGAGGCGACGAGGAACGCGAGCGACAGCAACAGGAGATTGATGGTGCCCATGACCGGCGCGAGCGTGGCGGCCATCAAGGGGCCGAGCACGCCACCAGCGCTGGTTCCAGCCGCGAGGAAACCATAGAGCCTGCGCGCCTGCTCGGGGCGGAAGATATCCGCCATGAGGCTCCAGAACACCGATGGCACGAACAGCGCGAACACCGTCAGCCAGATGAAGAACGCGCGCGCGATCCAGGTGTGATCGCTCTGGACATGGAACCAGAGATAGAACGCGAGGAGGTTCAGGCCGAAGAACGCGTACACCCAGGGAAGAAAGACCGTTCGGGGGAAGCGCGAGGTGAGCCAGCCGAACACCGGCTGCGCAGCGAGCGTCGCGAGCAGCGTTCCCCAGAAGAGCGCCGGCAGATTCGCCACCCCGGAGGTGATGCCCATGGTCTCCCGCACAGGCCGCAGGATCATGTAAGCGGTGAACGCGCAGAAAATGTAAGCGAAGCCCGCGAGCGCGGCGTTCGCTTCGTGCCCCTCGATGCGCGCCAGCTTCCAAAGGCCACGCCGCCAGGCGGATCTCTCGGTGTCAGGGGTCATGTTCGTATTCTTCTCCTGCCGCCTCGAACGTCACGGAGCGCTCGGGCGCGAGGTGGGTGACTCGACCTTACCGTATTTCTCGAGAACGCTGCGCACGGAGGAGCCGTCGCCTACCGCCACGATCTGCAGCCGCTCGCGAGCGTAGTATTTCCTGGCGACGCGCAGGATGTCTTCGGCGGTTACTGCGTCCACTTTCTGCGGATAGGTGTCCCAATAGTCCTCGGGCAGGTCGTAGACCTTGCGGGTCGCCACGTTCGCGATCTGGGCCTGGGGCGACTCGAGCGAGAGCGCGAAGCGGCCGATCAGCGCCCGCTTGGCGTGCTTGAGCTCTTCCGCGCTCACCGGCTCGGTAGCGATCCGCTCGAGCTCAGCCAGCATTTCCGCAAGCGCTGGCCCGGTCACCTCGGTGCGCACTGCCGTGCTCGCGACCATCACGCCGGGGAATTTCGACCCGCTGAAGGCACTCGAGATCCCATACGTATAGCCCTTGTCCTCGCGCAGATTGAGAAGCAGGCGCGAGGCCGGCCCGCCGCCCAGGATGTGATTCATCAACAGCACCGCGAAGTAATCGGGGCTGCGCCGCTCGATGCCGAGCGTGCCGACCCAAAGCGAGGTCTGCACGGAGCCCGGCCGGTCGACCAGCACGACGCGCGCTTCCTCGGGGGGAGCGAGCTTCGGCAGCTCGAGGCTCGCAACATCGGCCTTCCGCCAGTGGCCGAAGGAGCGTTCGAGCTGTTTCACGAGCTCCTCGAGTGTCAGGTCACCGTAGATGATCAGGAGCGTGTTGTTCGGCACGTAATACTTCGAGTGAAAGCTCGCGAGATCTTCGCGCGTGAGCGCTGCAAGTGCGCTTTCCGGCGGAACGATGTAGCTCGCCGGATGCTCCCCGTAAAGAACCCGCATGAACTCCTCTTGCGCCAGGAACCCCGGCGTCGAGCGCCGATACTCGAGCTGCGAGAGGAAGCGGGCCTTGTACTTGGCCAACTCGTCGGCGGGGAATGAGGGATCGAGCAGCACGTCGGCGACCAGCTCGAGGATCGCGTCGGCGTTCTCGCTCAAACCCGTGACGCTGATGCTGCTCTCTCCGGAGGACGGCGAGGCCCCGGCACTGAACGTTGCCCCGAGCGTTGCGAGCTGTTCGGCGATCTGACGGCTCGTGCGCTTCCTGGTCCCTTCGCGCAGCAGCGCGGCCGTCGTCATCGCGAGCCCGCGCTTGGATTCAGGGTCCGCGAGACCTCCGCTCAACACCACGAATTGCAACGCGAAGGTCGGGAGCTTGTGATCCTCGATGAGCGCCACGCGCAAGCCATTGGACAGCGTGGTTTCCTGAGGCTTGGGGAGCTTCACGCGCAGCGTTTGCGGATTGACCGGCGCCTTGCCCTTCAGCTCGACGTTGCTGATGGACTCGGCTGGGGCGGGCTGTTCGGTCGAAACAGGCTGCGCGTGGACAGCCGTCGAGACAAACCAAACTGCCCAGAGTGCGATAGCGGCAAATGCGTGCTTCTTCATGACGGCTCCTTCAAGCGCCCGGCTTGGCAGAGGCGCTGGCCGCCGGCATGGTGATCAGCACAGTGCGGTTGGATGCGCGCAGGTATTCCTTCGCCACGCGCTGCACGTCTTGCGGCGTCACCGCTTCGATCTGCGAGAGACGAGTGTTGATCAGGTTCGGATCTCCATACATGACGGTGTACGTGCCGAGCACGGTCGCTCGCGCCTGCGCCGTGCGCAGACCTTCCATGAAGCCGAGGCGCGTCGTGTTCTTGGCTTTCTCGAGCTCCCAGGCGGCGATCGGCTCTTTGATGAGACGCTCGATCTCCTGGTAGATCGCCGCTTCGACCTCCTCGACCCGCTTGCCGGTTCGAACCATCGCATAGACGTTGAAGCTGCCCGGGCCGATGCGCTCGTCCACGTACCCGCCGACGCTCGCCACCAGCTCCTTCTCTTTCGTCAGGCTCTGGTACAGCCGCGAGCTGTCGCCTCCGTGAAGGATCGAAGAGAGCACTTCAAGCGCCTGCACGTCCGGCGCATCGCCAGGCGGGATCTGATAGGCGATCTGCACGAGCGGCATGCGCGCGAGCGGATCTTGCATCGTCTCGCGCCGCTCTTCTTTCTGCGGCGGCTCGCTCAGATTGACCTCGGGAGGAGGCTCCTGCCGGGGAATGTCCTCGAAATACTTGCGAATGAGCTCGAGCGCGCGGCGCGGCTCGAAATCTCCGACCAGCGAGAGGACGGCGTTGTTCGGCGCGTAGTAGATCCAAAAGAACTGCGCCACGTCCTCGACGCTCGCGGCATTCAGGTCCTCCATCGGGCCTATCGTCGAGTGCTGGTACGCGAAATTCTGATAGAGCAGCTCTCCCAGCCGCTCCCACGAGCGTCCGTACGGCTGGTTGTCGAGACGCAGCCGCCGCTCCTCCTGAACGGCATGACGCTGGTTGTCGAGCTTCTCGCGCGTGATCTCGAGCGAACGCATCCGGTCGGCTTCGAGGAACAGGGCCAGCTCGAGCTGGTTGGAGGGGAGCGTCTCGAAATAGAGCGTCACGTCGGAGTTGGTGGTGCCATTCATGACCCCGCCGTTCGAGAAGATCAGGTAAAAGTGCTCGCCGTCCCCTACGTTGCGCGAGCCTTTGAACATCATGTGCTCGAACAGGTGAGCGAAGCCTGTGAGCCCTTTGCGCTCATTGCGCGAGCCGACGTCATAGGCAACGTTCACCGCGATCACGGGCGCCGAGTGGTCCTCTACCAGTTGCACTCGCAGCCCGTTCTTGAGCGTCACCTCCTGGAAGGACACTCGCACCCGCGCGGGCTCGACCGCGAATGCTGACGTGCACACGGCCAAGCAGAGGCAAACGGCCAAGACCCTGTTCATCAACTGAGCTCCGGTGTTTCAGTGCGGACGTCCCGCGGCAGGGGAGCGCGAGCAATGCTCGCGACGGCAGTGCCCGGCGAGGCGAGGATACACCGGCTGGTCCGGGGAAGGGACCGTTGAGGCTTTGTGCTCACCGGCCGGGGCCGGTCAGCAACTCATGCACAACGCTGACTGCGCGCCGGGCGTGAGACCCATGCGCGCAGGCGGGAATTTTCAGGGAATGGTCTTGCTCGCGGTGTTCGACAGCACGCTTTCCACGTTCGAAGTCGTGTACGCCCTGAGGGCGAAGTACCACGTGCCCGAGCTCAATCCGGTTACCTCGTAGCTCGTCACGGTCGGGTTGTCCACATCGATCGTGTTGTTGAGCATCGAGGGCGAGTTGCCGTAGTAGATCCGGAACCCGGCCAGATTGGTGAGGGGAGTGCCATCGGTGTTCTGCGTCGGCGCCGTCCAGGAGAGCGTAGCGCTGCCCATGTTCGGCTGACTTACGGTGATCGAGAACGCCGGCAAGGAAGCGCTCGCCTGCCCGTCGCTCACGCGGATCACGATATTCGAGTAGGTCCCGGCATCGTCCTCGTCCGGCGTGCCCGACAGACGGCCCGTCGTCGCGTCGAACGAAGCCCAGGAGGGCGCGTTCTCGATGCTGAAGGTGAGGTCGTCGCCGTCAGGATCGGACGCGCTCGGCTGGAAGCTGTACGCGGTGCCGGCGTTGACGGTCGCGGTCGGCGTGCCGGAAATCGTCGGCGCGCGATTGCCCGTCCCGCCGCCGCCCGAAACGGTGATCGAGAAGGCTGGAAGCGAAACGCTCGTCTCGCCGTCACTGACCGTGATGACGATGTTGCTGAATGTGCCGGAGCTCGAGGGCGTGCCGCTCAGCCGGCCCGTGGACGAGCTGAACGTGGCCCAGGACGGACGGTTCACGATGGAAAACCCGAGTGTGTCGCCGTCAGGATCGCTTGCGGTCGGCGTGAACGAATACGGCGTCCCGACTGTCGCCGAGGTCGGTGGCGAGCCACTGATCGTCGGCGCGCGATTCGCCGCCGCTTGCACTTCGATCGAGAACGCCGGCAGCGAAGCGCTCGCCCGCCCATCGCTCACGCGGATCACGATGTTGGCGTATCGGCCGACATGGGAAGTGCTCGGGGTGCCGCTCAAGCGGCCGGTCGCAGTGTCGAAGCTCGCCCAGGAAGGACGATTCGTGATCGAGTACGTGAGCGGATCGTTGTCGGGATCCGAAGCGGACGGAGTGAACGAGTAGGCGCTCCCCGCCGTCACGCGGGTGGCGGGCGTGCCGCTGATGCTCGGCGAGCCATTGTCCGGGCCGCGTACCTGAATGGAGAAAGCCGAAAGCGAAGCGCTGGCGCGCCCGTCGCTCACGCTGATCACGATACTCGAATACGTCGCGACGTCTGCTTCGCGGGGCGTGCCGCTCAGCCGGCCGGTCAAAGTGTCGAAGCTCGCCCAGGACGGACGGTTCGAAATGGCGAACCTGAGGTCATCGCCGTCTGCATCGCTCGCCGTGGGCTCGAAGCTGTAGCTCTGGTCGACGTCGACGACTTGCGCCGGCGTGCCGGAGATCACGGGCGGCTCGTTGGTCGGCGGCTCCGGCTCGTTGCGAGGCAGAATGCGGATGCGGAAGGGGCCGATCGAGCGCGTCTGACGACCGTCGGTGACGGTGATGGTGATGTCATCGGTCTCGCCGACATCGGTCTCGGCGGGCACGCCGGTCAGCGTGCCGGTCTCGGGGCTGAACTCGGCCCACTCGGGGCGGTTGGTGATCGAGAACTCGAGAAAGTCGTTGTCGGCATCCCTCGCTTCGGGCGTGAACGTATAGAGCTCGCCCGCCATGACCGAGGGCGCGGGCGTGCCCGTGATCTCGGGCGGAGTATTCGGAAGCGGCGCCGGCTCGATCGGAGCCGATACGCCCGCGGGAGCGGCTCCATCATCCTCCCCGCCCTGATCGAGACAGCCTGCCAGCGAAACCGCGATCGCGAGCACGAACACGCGCTCGACCAGCTTCTTCCCCATCAACGACCCGATCGTCATGCTCGCACCTTGTTGATGCGGCATCCCGGTCATCACACCGGGGCCGCAAAGCGCTTAGTACGGGCAACGACGCGAGCATCCTGTCGCGATGCGGAGGATGTAGAGTGACGACGAGGCTCGCCTCGATGCGGCCTGGCCGGCAACCCCGCTATCCAGCGCTCGCGCGCTTCGGACCGGAGGCTTTGCGTCACCGCCTTTCGACGGTTTTGCCCTTGTTTAGTGGACCCGAGTAAACACCACCGAATGTCAGCTGGCAATTGTCGTTAGCCAACGACAGCTCGAGTGATTTGCGAGATTCACATAAATCACCGAGTTCACATAACCGCGACGTTTTTCCAGCGCGAGATCTTCCGCGCCTCGCCAGGGTCGCTCTCCGTTGCCCTATCAACGGACGGTATCGATCGGCAGAACAACGTCGCTCATCAAATCAACGCACGCTCTTCGAGACCGTCTCGGAATTCGCGCTCTCCAGACCGTTGCTGGTGTAAGCGCGAACCGCAAAGTAGTACGTGCCGGGCGCGAGGCCGTCGATCACGTACGTGCTGACGCTCGGATTGGAGATCTGGATCGTCTGATGGAGCTGCGTTGCCGAAGTGCCGTAATAGATCCGGAAGCCGGCGAGATTGGTGAGTGCCGAACCGTCGGTGTTGCGCGTCGGCGCGGTCCAGGAGAGAGTCGCGCTACCGAGCGAAGGCTCGCGCACGGTAATCGAGAACGGCGCGAGTGAAGCGCTTGCCCGCCCATCGCTCACGCGGATCGTGATGTTCGAATACGTTCCGGCATGCGAAGCCGTCGGCGTGCCGGAAAGCTGCCCGGTGGACGTGTTGAACGTCGCCCACGCGGGTCGATTGGCGATCGAGAAAGTCAGAGGATCGCCGTTCGCATCCGAAGCGCTGGGGCGGAACGTGTAGAGAGTGCCCACGCTCGCCGAAGTCGGTGGTGTGCCCGAGATCGTGGGTGCGGTGTTCGACGAAGCGGTCGTAGCAGTGATCGAGAACGCAGGGAGCGAGACGAAGTTGCGTCCGTCGCTGACGCGGATCTGGATGTTGCCCCAGCGGCCCGCATAGCGCGGACGGCCCTGCAAGGCGCCTGTGCTCGAGCTGAACTTCGCCCAGTACGGCTTGTTGGTGATGTAGAAGCGGAGCCTGGCGCCTTCAGGATCGGAGGCCGTGGGCGTGAACGAGTAGAGCGAGCCCACGTTCACAGTGCTGGGCGGCGTGCCCGAGATCGTAGGCGGGCGATTGCGTGTCGCGGCACCGGCGTAGGTAAAGGGGACCAGAACGACAACCAGCGACGAGACCCAGGCCGCAAGACCGAGCCGGGCGACAGACGAGCGATGCATGACCCCACTCCGCGCGAGCGTGCAAACGTCCAGTGCCGAGCCCGCGAATCGCGCAAGGCGAAGCGGGCACCTTTGTCGGGCAAGGGAGGCCGTGCGTTCCGGGACGGTGACGTGATGCTTTCACGCGGCCGCTACGAAGAGCGGCTCGCGGCAACCCCGCTATCCCGGATCACTTGTACGTTGGAAACAAGATCGGGACCGGAGGCTTTGCGTCACCGTCTTTCGACGGTTTTGCCCTTGTTCGACGCTCGCAGTGTGAATGGCGCGCGCGATGTGACATATCGGGCGCGCCCGCATCCGCACGACGGAGATGGAGGCAACGCGCTTACGGTGGAAACCGGAGCGTTGCCCCGGAAAGCGCTTAAGCTTTGCTCAGGATGAAGATGCAACGGCGTCGCCACGAAGCGTCATCGAGCACGGTATCGGGCCGGCTCGAGCCGCCAAGCGGCGTGCGCTGTCGATGAGCGGCGACAGTCCGTTCACTCCGGAAGCTGGAAGCCGCGCTCGCGGATGAGCCGCGTACAAGCATTCACGAGCGCAGGATCGTACAGGCGACCGGACGCCCGATTGATTTCATCGAGGGCTGCATCCATTCCCACGGCAGGGCGGTAGGGTCGCGGCGAGCACATCGCTTCGATTGTGTCGGCGATCCCGAGGATGCGCGCTTCGAGAAGAATCTCCTCTCCTTTGAGACCGCGTGGATAGCCGCTTCCGTTGTACCGCTCGTGACTCTGATAAACGATGTCGGCCACCGGCGCGCCGAAGTCGATGTCGGCGAGAAGCTGGCAACCTTCCTCCACGTGCGTACGCATTACCGCCTGCTCCGCCTCAGTGAGCGGCGCCGGCTTGGAGAGGATCGACGCGGGCACCACGAGATTGCCCACATCGTGCAAGAGCGCCGCGATCCTCAGAGCGTGCTGACGCTCGCCGTCGAGCCCAGCCTCGCGACCGATGGCCACGGCCAGAGCGGCCAGGCGGCGGGAAGAGCCGGCCGTATACGGGTCGTGTCGCTCGACCATGCGCACCATGCTGTCGATCAACGCGTGCAGCGCCACATCAGTACGCTGGAGCGCGCTCAACGTATGCACTCGCGTGCGCTTCGCGTCGATCGCGCGCCAGGCGCCGTCCGCGAGCGTTTCGAGCGCTTGGCTGTCTTCCTCGCCATAGCACGACTCGCGATTGGCGACGGCGAGCACCGCGACGACCTCTTCGCCAGCCAGCATCGGCACCGCGAGATACCGCTGGATCTCCGGCAAGCCGTCCCGCTGTGGCTTCGGGGTCACATCGTTGCTGACGGTCGCGCGTCTGGCTCGCACGCATTCGACGAATGGCCCGCCGCTCGATATCAAATGTGGCTCGGCCTCGACGATCATCGCCTGGCTCTGGCTGCGTCCCCGCCAGGCCGCGAGCGACATCGTCCTGGCCGCCGGCTGGACGAAATACAAACACGCAAGAGGGCTGCCCGTCGCTTCGGCTGCATGATCGACGATGCGGCGCAGGATCGAGGGCTCATCGAGCGAGTCGGAGTGCTTGAACAGCTCGACGAGGAACTCTAGCTGGCGTTGTAACGTGCGCTGCGCGATCGCAGCCTGCCGGCGCCGCGAGACGTCGCGAATCAGCAGCACGCTCTCGCCCTGGCCGCCTTCGAGCAAGCCGACGCTGACTTCCACTTCCATGAAGGTCCCGTCGGCGCGCCGATGCTTGGATTCGTACTGGCCGCCGCCGCGCACGCGGCCGAGCGCAAGCCGCATGGTCGTCTCGCCTGAGCTCGAATCCTCGATCTGGGAGGCGTTCATGGCGAGCAGCGCTTCGCGGCTGTACCCGGACATGCGCAGGTACGCGGCGTTCACCGCTTTGATCCGCCCGTCCGCATCGAGGATCCAGCAACCATCGGCCAGCGACTCGAGCACGGCCTGCGGAGTGACCGCTTCGGTGCGACGCTTGCGCTCGAGCTCGGCGTACTCACTCAAGTCTTGCGCACACACGAGCTCGGCGCTCCGCCCATCGAACTCGATCTGCATCGTGCTGACCGCGAGCAGGCGTGTCGAACCGTCCTGGCGCAGATGGGGACGGAGATCGAGATCGGGCTCGCCGGGGCCGGGCGCTTGCAGCGCCGAAGCCTTCAGCGCCAGAAACTCCGCGCGGCTGTAGCCGAACAAAGCCAGCGCTGCGTCGTTGACCGCGATGAACCCGCCCGTCGCCCGATCGGCGATCCACATGGGCAGCGGGTTGCTCTCGAACACGCGCCGGAAGCGCGCTTCGCTCGCGGCAAGACGCTCGTTGGTGGCCTCGAGCTGCTCGATCTGGGCGCGCAACGCCGCCTGAGCCTGCTGCGCCTTTTCCAACTGCGCTCGTGCTTGTTGCTGCGCGCGCTCCAAAGCGGCTGAGCGTTGCGAGCTGGGCTCATCAGGCGCGGGCGCCGTTTTGCCATCGGACTTGGGCACGTTCGGCAGCAGCTCATCGAGCGCTTCGAGGAGCGCCTCCGGTGCTACCGAGCGCGCCAGGAACCGCTCGGCGCCGAGCTCGAGGGCGAAGCGCTCGTACTTCGGATCGTCGTGGCGGCGGGTGTAGAAGATGAAAGGAATCGATTGCAGCCGCTCGTCCTGCTTCCATTTGCGGCACAAGGCGAAGCCGTCCATGCGCGGCAGCACGATATCCGAGACGATCGCGTGGGGCGGCTCGCGCCTGGCGGCATCGAGCGCGGCGAGGCCGTTGCTCGACCTCATGACCCGATGACCGCGACTGGCCAGCAACTGCTCGAGAGCGCTCTGCTCCGACTCGCGCTCGAAAGCGATCAGGACGACACCCATTCTCCTCTCCCCGGACCTGTCTCGATACCCGGCTGCAGCTTCTTCAAGTCTTGGAGGCTGTGCTGGATCGATCCGGCGCAGCCGTCGACGGCCTGCGCTGAATCCCTGAATCAGCTGGTCGAGCCTGCCGGCCGCGCGGGCAGTCGGCGGCCACGCCGGTTCGAGCACCTGCTCGCAACATGAGAGCGTCGGGAGTATGCCGACTGGCCGGCTGGTTGGCACCCTCGGCGCGAAGGCCGCGGCCCGCAAATTGAGACGCAGTCCACAAGCCGGCATGGGGAGGCGATCGGCGCCGAACTCAGTCCCCGGCCCGGTTGATCCGGGTCCAGTACTGGCCGAGCAGGGAGACCTGCTCGGTGAACTGGCGGAAATCGACGGGCTTTACGATGTAGCTGTTCGCGTGCGCCTCGTAGCTCCGGAGCATGTCCGATTGCTGATCGGAGGAGGACATGATGACCACGGGCGTACAGCGCGTGCGCGGATCCGCCTTGATCTGCGCGAGCACGTCGAGCCCATCCACTTTCGGCATGTTGAGATCGAGCAGCATGAGCCGGGGATTGCCGGCGGGGCGCTGCGCATACACGCCCTTGCGGAACACGAAGTGCAGCGCCGCCTCGCCGTCCTGAACCCAGACGATCTCCTGTTTGACGCCGCCGATCTCGAGCGCGCGGATCGTGAGCTCCGCGTCGGTGGCATTGTCGTCGGCGAGCAGCACGTATCCAGAGCTGGTCATGCGGGGTCTACCGTTCGAGGCCACAGGCCCTCGGCGAGGGCGATCACGAATCCGTACTCCTCGGCGACTTCCTTCAAGCGCTCATACCTTCCGGAGCGGCCGCCATGACCCGCTTCGAGGTTGACGCGCAGCAGCACCGGATCGTCGCCGCTTTTCGTCAGCCGCAGCTTCGCCACCCATTTGGCGGGCTCGTAGTACTGCACTTGGCTGTCCCAAAGACCGGTGGTCACGAGGATCGGCGGGTACTTTTGCGTACGCACGTTGTCGTATGGTGAATACGACAGCATGTAATCGTAGAACTCGCGACGTCGCGGATCGCCCCACTCCTCGTATTCGAGCGTCGTGAGCGGAATCGTCTCGTCGAGCATCGTCGTGACGATATCGACAAAGGGGACATGCGCGACGACTCCCGCGTACTTGCTCGCAGCCTCGTTGGCGATCACGCCCATGAGGAGCCCTCCTGCGCTGCCTCCTGCGGCGAAGACTTTCGCGGGGGATCCGTACCCGTGCGCCACGAGATAGTCGGTCACATCGATGAAGTCGTTGAAAGTGTTCCGCTTCTCGAGCAGGCGCCCCGCGTCGTACCAGCGCCGACCCAGCTCCTGCCCTCCGCGCACGTGGGCGATGGCGTACACGAATCCCCGGTCGAGCAGCGACAGGCGCGCTGAGCTGAACGCCGGATCGGAGCAAAGTCCATACGCGCCGTACGCAGTGATGTAGAGCGGCGCACTGCCGTCGAGCTGGACGGACTTACGACGCACGATCGACACGGGGACTCGTTCACCATCGCGCGCCGTCGCCCATACGAACTCGCTCGTGTAGTCCGCTCGATCGAAGCTGCCCATCACGGGCTCGCGCTTGAGCAACTCGTATCCGCCGGTGGCGACGTCGTACTCGTATGTGCACGCGGGCGTCGTGAGCGAGGTGTACACGTACCTGAGCTTCGTCGTGTCGAGCTCGGGATTGGAGCCGATCTGCATGGCGTAGGTCGGATCGTCGGCCTCGAGATGGAAAGGCGCCCCGCCCCAGCGCTGAATGCGGATCTTCAGCAAGCCGCCGCTGCGCACGCTGGCAGCCAGGAAATCGCGGAATACTTCGAAGCCCTGGATCAGGACGTGCTCGTCGTGCGGCACTTCGTCGCGCCAATGGGTGCGATCTCTGCACTGGCTCACCGGCACGCTCACGATGCGGAAGTTCTTCGCTTCGAAATTCGTGTGAATGATGAACCGGTCGCCGACGTGCTCGACTTCGTACTCGTGGTTCGGCTCACGCGGCAGCACGAGCTCGAACCTGAGCGCCGGGTCGTCGGCGCGCGCATAGCGCCACTCGGCGGAGGTCGTGCTTTGCGAGGCGATGTAGAGATAACGCTCGGACTTGCTGCGCACGACCTCGAGGTCGAAGCTTTCGTCCGGCTCTTCGTAGATGAGGCGGTCGCTGGCCTGAGCGGTTCCGAGCACGTGTGCACGCACTTGCCGCCCCAGCAACGTCACAGGGTCCTTCTCGACGTACAGGAAAGTCTCGTTGTCGTCGGCCCAGGCGATCCCCGGCTCGACGTTCTCGAGCACATCCGGCAGAAGCTCCCCGGTCGTGAGGTCCTTGATCCTGAGCCGGTACTGACGCCGGCCTACCGTGTCCTCGGCGTACGCGAGCCACCTGTTGTCGGGGCTAACCTCGTAGCCACCGAGCTGGAAGAACGCATGCCCCGCGGCGAGCGCGTTGCAATCGAGCAGCACGACTTCCTCCGCCCCCGGCGAGTCCGCCCGGCGCAGGACGATCGGGTACTCTCCGCCTTCGATGAACTTCGTCCGATACCAGTAGCCCCGGTACCGCACGGGCACGCTCGAGTCATCCGGTGGCACCCGCGCGACGATTTCGTGAAACAGTGACTCGATCAGAGGCTTCAGGGGTGCGAGCATCGCCTCCGAATAGCCCGCTTCGGCCCGCAAGTGCTCGAGCACCTCGGGGTCCTGGCGTGAGTCGTCCCGCAGCCAGTAGAACGGATCCTCACGCGCTCCGTGCGGACTTTCGACCCGGTGGGGCCGCACGGCAGGTCTGGGGGGAGTCGGCACTGATCGTTCCGCGGGCGGGCTTCTTGTTCGGGGAGGGGCAGCTTATAGCCCGCGCCCGCAGGCCCCGTAAATCCGTGAGGCCCTGCAAGATCGGCCGGGTGTTCGACCGCAGCAAAGGCCTCCGACACGGACATTTGGCGGCCCGTCAGGGGACCTGATGGGAAGCTGGCCAGGCTGGCTCGTCGTGCGCCCCGGGAACGGGGCACCAGCCGGCATTTTGCGCCGCAGATCACGAGCGTTCTGGGCAAAAGCCAGAAGCAGTTCTCAGTCGCTGCATGTTGCATAAGTAGTATACGAGACAAACACGAATCCCCCTTTGAGGAGGGCTCATGGCCAATGCGCACCAGGTTCGTCCGGCCCAGGGGGGCGCGGACGAGGTCAATCTTGAGCTCGATGACAGCCAGGGCGGGCGACCCGAGGAGGGCCACCATCCGCCCATCCTCGTCCTGAGCAGGGACGCCGCGCTGGTCGAGACGGTCAGGAAGGCGGCCCCCCGCGGCGCCTCGGTGGCGCATGCCCCGGATCTCGATCATGTGGCCGAGCGGCTTCCCAACCTGAAGCCCGGCGTCCTGGTCGCCGATACGGCGAGCACGAACGATGTCACTGGCATGGTGGCGCAGCTCACCCAGCATTTCCCCGAGCTGGTGGTCGTGGTGGCGGGCAAGCGCGAGGACAGCTCGGCGCTGATGCAGCTCACCGCTACTGGCCGCATCTTCCGATTCCTTCTCACGCCGCTGTCACACGGCCAAACCCGGCTGGCGCTGGAAGCGGCGGTCACACAGCACCTCGATCTGTGCGCGGCGGGCGAGCGCCTGGCTGCGGGCGGTGGCTCTTCGGCCGGAGGTGGTAAGAATTACGCGGTCACTTATGGCGCGCTCGCGGCCGGCCTGCTCATCGTGGTGGGCGGAATCTGGTTCGGCGTGAGCCAGTTTACGAAGGAGCCGCCTGCGCCGCCGGTGGTGCAGCAACCTGCTCCCGTGGCTGAACCCAGCGGCGTTCCCGAGCGCCCGGACCCGGTGCAGGCCGAACTGGCGCTCGCCAGAGAAGCCTTCAACCAGGGCAAGTACCTGGAGCCCGCCGGCGAAAGCGCGCTCGATCTCTTCCGGAGCGCGCTCGCTCTCGACCCGAACAACCAGGCGGCGAAAGACGGCATCCGTGATGTGCAGGACAAGATCCTCGAGCGCGCCGAAGCCGCTCTCACCGCCGAACGGCTCGAAGAAGCCAGCCGCAACATCGAGCTCGCCCGCGACATCGATCCGACGCATTCGCGCCTGGCGTTCCTCGATACGCAAATGGCTCGTGAGCGTGAGCGGCTCAAGCTCACCCAGGCTCAGGAAGTCGGTCAGCGTGTGCGTTACCTCGTGGCGCAAGCCAACGACCGCATGCAGAACGGCCGCTTGATCACGCCTTCCGGCGGCAGCGCGCGAGATGCGCTCATCGAAGCGCGTCGGCTCGATCCCACCGATCCGGGCCTGGTGCAGGCGACCCGCGAGCTGAGCGGGCGGCTGGCGCAGGAAGCGCGCAAGGCCCTGGACGCCCGCAACCTGGATGAAGCGCAAACGTATGTGAATGCCGCTCGCCAGCTCGGCTCCGCAGGAGCGACCCTCTCCGCCGTCGAGCGCGCATTGGCGGAAGCCTCGCGTGCCGAGACGGCTGCTCCGGCGCCGGCGCGCCGTCCGGCACAACCCGCCCCGACGGGACCGAATACGGACGCGATGGTGGCCGATATTCGCCAGCGCATTACGCAAGGCAAGCTCATCGATCCCCCCGGCGGCAGTGCCAAGGACGGTATCGCGCAGCTGCGCGCAACGGCACCGAATCACCCGGCCGTGGAAGAGCTTTCGAGATCGCTCACCGAACGGTTGTTGGATTCGGGCAGGCAGGCGACCGCGGCCAAGGCCTTTGATCGCGCTGCGCAGCTGATTGCCGCTGCGCGCGAAGTGGGCGCCCGTTACGAGGAAGCGACCATCGCCCAGGCCGAACGTGATCTGGCCTCAGCGCGAGAAGCGCACGCTCTCGAGACCAACGTCGTCTCGGCGTCGGCGCTGAAACGCGTGCGGATGGTGCAGCCTGAGTATCCAGAGTCCGCTCGCAGACGCGGCATCGAAGGTTGGGTGGAGCTTGCCTTCACCGTCACGCCGAATGGCTCGGTCACCGACGTCGAAGTGCGCAACTCGAGCCCGGCGGACGTCTTTGACGATGCGGCTGTCCGCGCCGTGCGCGGCTGGCGTTTCGAACCGGTCGAGCGCAATGGTGAGCGTGTCCCGCAACGCGCCCTGGTGCGGTTGAAGTTCACGCAGACCGGAAACTAGAGCTTCGATTCGCAAAACTAGAGGACGAGAGACCGCGGCAGTGCTGTTACTGCCGCGGTTTTTTTTCGCCTGCACATCGCCTCGGATGTCGCTTCACTCACGCCGCCGACAGCCTCTTATCTCTGCAAGGCCAGACGCGAGTAAGCGAAGTGGTCCAGGCGCGGCTGTCGACGATCGCGGTGAAAGCCGTTCTCGGGACAGTAGCTCAGTGAGCTCATGCGCCGCTCCAGCTCCGCTGCCCGTTCTGGATCCGGCGTCACCCGGGGTCGCACGACGTGGGTGGGGAAGTCCTTCAGCTTCAGGATCATGGCGTTCTCCCTCCTTCTTGCCAGGGAAGCCCTGCCGCACCGCCGCGCTCGCTGTACCGATTCGAGAGCGCCGCTCAGCGACTCATAGACCGAAGCCGCTCGTGCAGCATGCGAAGGGGCTCGCAGCCAGGCCGGCCGAATCAAGCGGCCGGGTCGGGAATATCCCGGTAATGGCGACTTCTAACGCCTGGTCTGGCGGGATTGGATCCGGGGACATCGGATGTCCGCAATCCGTATCCCCTGGATAGAGGAAAACAGGGAACCGGGCGCTACTTCCAGACGTTCGCACGCTCTTTGAAGTCCGCTCGCTGCGGACGCACCACGCAAAAGCGCTGCCCGGTCGGCGCCTCCATGACGCACCAGGTGTTCACGCGGGCAACCTGTTTCGCGCCCAGCGCCTCGAGACGCGCGACTTCCGCTTCGACGTCGTCCGTCTCGATGTCGAGGTGCACACGGCTCTCGTGCTCTACACGTTGAACCTCGATCTGGATCTCCTCCGGCGCAGTCTCGAGGTGGCGGTAAGCCGGGCTGCCCTCCCGCTCGCGCGGCCGCAAAGGAAGTCCGAGCGCCGCGCTCCAGAACTCGGCCGCGCGCTCCAGATCGCTCGTTCGGCAATCGATGATGAACCCTGCCAGACGGCTTCGATGCATGGAAGGCAGCTCCTGAGGCGAGCACTTCGAGCCAGGAGCCGCCCGCTGCATCGCGCCTGAAGGTCGGCGCGTGAACGGGCGGCTCACTTATCGGTCACGCTCGGAAGCGTTCGGATCGAGACCCCGCCGGGCGCGATCCATGGCTTGCAGGATATCCTTGACGTCCTCGCGCGCAAAGATTTCGCGCAGCGTGCCTGCGACTTTGCGCTGCCAGTTCGGGTGCTCGGTATCGGTGCCCGGCACGTTCACCGGATCGCCCATGCCGATGAGATCCTCGATCTGGACCATCGCGATGTTCGCGTTCGACAATCCCAGGAACGCATGAACGGCGCGAGACAACGCAGTCGAAAACGGCGGAAGCGGCTCTTCCGGCTGCCAATGCCAGAGCCCGGCGCGAACCAGCGCTTTGATCAGCTCGACACGCTCGCTGGCACGCACCGCATGTGCCTGCACTTTCAGGTCCTCGCTGGGATACAGGTCGAGCCGATCACGCAGTTTCAGATCGTGCTCTTCCCACCAGCCTCGCAGCGTTGGCAGATCGTGCGTGGTGACTACCGCCATGGCGGTGCGCACATAGGCTGACGGTGGCTTGAAGCTCCCGTCCGGCTCCTGCTCGAACAGCAGGACCTTGTAGTGATAGGCGCGATAGCGCTCCATCGCGCGCGTCACTTGCTCCGGCACCGTGCCCAGGTCCTCTCCGATGACGAGGCAACGGTTGCGCTCGCTTTCGAGCGCGAGGATCGCGATCAGGTCCTCGAGTGGATAGTGGACGTACGATCCGTCCTTCGATTGCAGGCCCCGCGGCACCCACCACAGGCGATACAACGACATCACGTGATCGAGCCTGAGCGCGGCAACGTAGCGCATGTTGTTGCGCACCAGGCCGACGAACGGCTGGTATTGCTGCGCGCGAAGCTCGTTCGGATCCTGCGGAGGAATGCCCCAGTCCTGCCCCTTGAGCGCGAGCGCATCGGGCGGAGCGCCGACCGAAGCGCCTTGCCGATACAAGTGCCGGTTCGACCAGGTCTCCGAGCCCGCGCTGTTCGCGCCTACGGCGAGATCGCCGTACAGCCCGATCGCCATCCCGAGCTCGCGCGCAAGCGACTGCGCGGCGTGAAGCTGAGCGGCCGCGAGCCACTGCAGATACAGGAAGTACTCGACATCTTCGGCCCGCTCCCGAGCGAAGCGATGCACGAGCGGACTCGACGGATCGCGATAATCCTCCGGCCAGCTCGGCCAGCCCCAATATTGCGGCCCCTGCAAACGCAGGTGCGCATCGAGCGCGTCATAGATCGCGTGCAGGCGCAGCGTCTCTCCCTGTGACTCGCAGAACTGCCGGAACGCCTCGGCGCGCTCGCTGCTCCGATCCAGGTGATTGCGGCGAAAGCTCGCGTAGAGAAGCTTCAGAATCTCGAACTTGACGCCTGCGACGCGCACGTAATCGACGTTGGGCGTGGCGCGCAGCTCGGCGAGCATGGTCTGGAACTGCGGCTCAGCCACCCGAGCCCGGGCTTCCTCGCACTCGGCGAAGTCCGGCACGTCCTCGACGGCGATATAGAGCACATTCAGGAACTGCCGGTTCGACGGGCTGTACGGGCTGATGTGCGCGGGATTGGCGGGCATCAGCGCATGCAGCGGATTGAGCCCGATGAGCGCGCAGCCAGAAGGGGCCACGAGCCGGATCAGCTCGCGCAAGTCGCGAAAATCGCCGATTCCCCAGTTGTCATCCGACTTCAGGGCGTAGAGCTGCACCGCGACGCCCCAGAGCCGCTCGCCAGCGGCGATGGTCGAAGATTCGTAGCACGCAGGCGGAGCGACGATGACGGCGAGCTCGCCCGCCAGCCCCGTGTTGAGGGCGATCGAAGCGCGGTGATAGCCGAGCGGCAGGTCGGACAGAGTCAGCGCCAGGCGGCGGTACCGGCGGTTTTCGGCCGAGCCCTCCTCGATCCGCTCGAGCTGATCGAGCGCGACGGTGTCACGGCGCTCCTCGCCGCTCTCGAGAAACACCGTCCATTCCACCGATTGCGCCGCCAGCTCGAGCGGCACGGACAGCTCCATGCGAATCGGTGATCCCAGGGTGGCTACGCAGACGGGAGGGACGAAGCGCGTCCAGCGCATTGTCTCGTATTGATGCAGGGCTTTGCCGGCCGCTTCGGCATCGCGCGCCTCTATGCCGAGCGCTTCGAGGATGGCGGCCTGCGATTCAAGCGAGACCTCGCGCGGGCGACCGCGGTAGTCGAGATAGGACCCGGCAATGCCGTTCAAACGGGCGAGCTCGAGGATCGCGTTCATGGAGCCGACGCACTCATCTCGTGGCGCGGCCGTCAGTCGCGCTGAACGCGCGTCCCCGAGCCGCGGTCAGACCTGCACCGAGAAGCCGCTACGCACGCTGAGTGGCGCATCGCCATCGGCGAGCAGCATGCAGGAGCGGAACGACACGACGCAGCTTCCACCGGCAGCAATACGCTTGCCGAAATCATTTCCACGCCAGCGCGCGGTATCGAACACGATCTGCCAGAACGCGCCCGTCGTGGGCTCGGGCAGACGGAAGTCGACCGGCTCGTCCCCGGCGTTGCATAGAAACAGAAGATGTCCGTTGGGTGTTCCATAGGGATCGGAAAACGCATGGCCTATGAGCACGCCCAGCGCTTTCGCGTTCGGATCGTGCCAGTCCGCCGCCGTCATCTCGTGGCCGAGCGGATGGCGCCAGCTCACGTCCTTGTGCTCTCTGTCGATCTGGCGGGCGCCCTTCAGGAAGGTGTCGCGCCTCAAGCCCGGGGCTTGTTTGCGCAAAGTGAGCAATTGCCGGACGAAGGCCGTCAGCAAGCCGCGCTGCTCGGCGAGCGTCCAGTCGATCCAGCTGAGCTCATTGTCCTGGCAGTAGGCATTGTTGTTGCCTCGCTGCGTGCGCCCGAACTCATCGCCCGCGAGCAGCATCGGCACGCCCTGCGAGAGCAGGAGCGTCGCGAGGAAGTTGCGCATCTGGCGCTCGCGCCGCTCGATCACCTCGGGATCATCGCTCGGCCCTTCGACGCCCGCATTCCAGCTCAGATTGTGATTGTGGCCGTCGTTGTTGTCCTCGAGGTTCGCCTCGTTGTGCTTCTCGTTGTAGGCGGTCGTGTCGTAGAGCGTGAACCCGTCGTGACACGCGACGTAGTTGATGCTCGCCGTAGGCCGGCGGCCACTTGCGCGAAACAGGTCGCTCGAGCCGGCGAATCGCTCGGCGAAATTGCCGAGAATTCCTGGATTCCCGCGCCAGAAGCCGCGCATCGTATCGCGGTACAAATCGTTCCATTCCGCCCAGCCTGCCGGGAAGCGGCCGAGCTGGTAGCCCTCCGCACCGATATCCCACGGCTCGGCGATCAGCTTGACGTATCGAAGCGAAGGCTCCTGGGCCACGGCTTTGAAGAACGCGGCGTCGGTTCGGAATCGGCCGTTCTCGCGCCCGAGCGCGGCCCCCAGGTCGAAGCGGAAGCCGTCGACGTGCATCTCCTCGACCCAGTACCGCATGCAGTCGATGATGAGCCGACGCACGACTTGATTGCCGCACGCGAGGGTGTTGCCACAGCCGGTGCGATCGACGTAATGCGCCGGCGCGTTGGGATCGAGCTTGTAGTACGTCGCATTGTCGAGCCCACGCAGGCTCAGCGTCGGACCCGCCTCGTTTCCTTCCACCGTATGGTTGAACACCACATCGAGGATCACCTCGATGCCGGCCGCGTGCAGCGCCTTGACCATCGCTTTGAACTCGGACACTGCATCGCGGATCGCGTATTGCGGCGCCGGGGCAAACCAGGCGAGCGTGCTGTAACCCCAGTAGTTCACTAGCCCCTTGTCGACCAGGAACTTCTCCGGAACGAAGGCCTGCACGGGCATGAGCTCGACCGCCGTCACGCCGAGCTGCCTCAGATAACGCACCACGTCCGGGTGCGCGAGCCCGAGATAAGTGCCGCGCTGGACCCCGGGCACGCGAGGATGCAGCTTGGTAAAGCCCTTTACGTGAAGCTCGTAAATCACAGTGTCGCGCCACGGGACGGAAGGCGGACGATCCTCGCCCCAATCGAATGCACCGTCGATCACGCGGGCCTTGTACGTGTGTGGCGCGCTGTCGGCCGGATCGGGCGTCGGGCCGTTCGGGTCGCCCGAGTAGCCGTGCAACGAGGGATGCCAGTTGAACTGCCCCACCAGCGAGCGCGCGTAGGGATCGAGCAGAAGCTTGTTGCCGTTGTAGCGCAGGCCGTGCTCCGGATCGTACGGCCCGTGAGCGCGCAGGCCATACACGAGGCCGGGCGCGCCATGCGGAGCGGGCAGAAACCCGTGCCACACATTCTCCGTGCGCTCGGGGAGAGGCAGCCGCCTGAGCTCGTGCTGGCCGGTTTCGTCGAACAGACACAGCTCGACCGATGACGCGCCGCCCGCGTACACCGAGAAGTTCACCCCGTCACCCGTCCATGTGGCGCCGAGCGGCTCCGCCAAGCCCGGCAGCAGGACGGCGTTGCTGAAATCGTTGACCAGAGCGTTCATCGAATCGCGGATGGTGACCGATTCCGGGGCGCGATGAGAAGAGGCGAAGGAGGAAAGACCGCCCGGAGAAGCGCGTGAGACGTCTCAGGGTTCGTCGTATGCAGCCGACGCGCCGGCGGACGCGCCGCGAGCATCATGCCTGATCGGGCACTCTTTCGAACACCACCATCGCCAACGGCGGCAGCGTGACCTGCATGCGCGCCGGCAGATCGCGCCAGGGTTCCGGCACGGCTTCGGCTTCGAGCTCGTGCGAATAACCCGAGCCGCCGAACTCGGGCGAATCGCTGTCCAAGAGCTTGCGATACATGCCCGCGCGCGGGACCCCGAGCATGTAGCGATCGCGCGGCACCGGGGTGCAATTGAAGGCGAACACCAGGTGCGTCCCGCCCTGCCCTTCCAGGCCCTGACGCGCGAACGCGAAGACGCTTTCGTCGGCGTTGTCCGGCTCGAGCCAACGGAAGCCTTCCCAACTGTGCTCGCTCGCGTGCAGCTCGGGGTACTCGCGGTAGAGCCGATTGAGCGTGCGGTTCCAGGCTTGCAGTTGCTGATGATGCGGGTGCTGGAGCGCCGCCCACGCCAGGTCCTCGTAATCGCGCCACTCGTGCCCCTGGCCGAACTCCCCCCCCATGAACATGAGCTTCTTGCCGGGATGCGCGGTCATGTAGCCGGTCAGCAAACGGTAGTTCGCGAGCTTGCGCCACTCATCCCCGGGCATCTTGTCGAGCAGCGAGCGCTTGCCGTGCACGACCTCGTCGTGCGAGAGCGGCAGGATGAAATGCTCGGAGAAGGCGTACACGAAGGAGAACGTGATGAGGTTGTGATGGTCGCGGCGATAGAGCGGATCGAGCGCCATGTACCTGAGCGTGTCGTTCATCCACCCCATGTTCCACTTGAAATGAAAGCCGAGCCCGCCGAGATGCACCGGGCGGCTCACGCCCGGAAACGAAGTCGACTCCTCCGCCATGGTGAGCGCGCCGGGGAAGTAGTGCCCGACCGTCCAGTTGAGCTGCTTCAGGAAGTCGATCGCCTCGAGATTCTCGCGGCCCCCGTAGCGGTTCGGGAGCCATTCTCCCGGGCGACGCGCGTAGTCGAGGTAGAGCATCGAGGCGACCGCATCGACCCTCAGGCCGTCGATGTGATAGCGATCGAGCCAGAACAGCGCGTTGGCGATGAGGAAGTTGCGCACCTCGTGACGGCCGTAGTTGAAAATCTTCGTGCCCCACTCGGTGTGCTCGCCGAGACGCGGATCGGCGTGCTCGTACAAGCAGGTGCCGTCGAACTCGGCGAGGCCGTGCGCATCCTTTGGGAAATGCGCCGGCACCCAATCCATGAACACGCCGATCCCGGCCTGATGCATCCGATCCACGAAATGCATGAATTCCCGGGGTGAGCCGTGCCTCGCGGTCGGCGCGTAGTGGCCCAGCACTTGATAGCCCCATGAGCCGTCGAACGGATGCTCGGCAACGCCGATGAGCTCGATGTGCGTGTAGCCCATGTCCTCGACATAGGGGATCAACTGGTCAGCGAGCTCGTCCCAGGTGAGGAACGCCGGCTTGCGATGCCAGGAGCGGCGCCAGGAGCCGGGATGGATCTCGTAGATCGAGATCGGCGAGGTGAGCGGATTCCACTCGCGCCGGCGGGCCATCCACTGCTCGTCGTGCCAGGCGTATCCGTCGATGTTGGCCACGATCGAGGCACTCTCGGGCCGCAACTGCATCTGGAAGCCATACGGGTCGGACTTGAGCACCAGGTTCCTCTGCGGTGTGACGATGGCGTACTTGTAGAGCGCCCCGTCGCCGACGCCTGGCACAAACGTCTCCCACACACCCGAGTTGCCACGCGGGTACATCACGTGGGTTTCGCTGTTCCAGTGATTGAAGTCACCAACCACGCTCACGCGGCGCGCGTTCGGCGCCCACACCGCAAAGCGAGTGCCCTCCTGACCGTCGCGGACCGAGCGATGTGCGCCGAGCTTTTCGTAAATGTTGTGGTGATTGCCCTCACCGAAGAGGTGCAGATCGAACTCGGTGATTTCGCTCATGGCTGAAGGCATGGCCTTGAGGCACCGGGCTCGCAAGCGGGCTTCGAGCTCGGATCGGCACCGCCACGGTCGGGAAGCGAATCTTCCTTCGGCCGCGCTCTGGCGCCGCGCTCACAGCACCGGCTTGATTCCCCAGATGTTGTCCGCGTACTCCCTGATGCTGCGATCGCTCGAGAAGGGGCCCATGCTGAGCGCGTTGATGACGGCCTTGCGCGTCCACTCCTCGGGGTTGAGGTAGAGCTCATCGACACGCGCCTGCGCCGCCGCGTAGGCGTCGAAATCCTTCAGCACGAGAAAATGTTCCCCGTCGCTCATGAGCCGGTCGGTCACGACCTTGGAGTCGAAGAGGTTCCCCGGCGTGAAGAGCCCGGAGTCCAGAGTCTCGATCGCGCGGCGCAGCTCCGGATTGCCCGCGACGACCGATGCGGGCGAGTAGCCCTGCGCGCGGCAGGCGATGACTTCCTCGGCGGTGAGCCCGAAGATGAAGATGTTCTCCTCGCCCACGGCGTCCCGGATTTCGATGTTCGCGCCGTCGAGCGTGCCTATGGTGAGCGCGCCGTTCAGCGCGAGCTTCATGTTTCCGGTGCCTGAAGCCTCCATGCCGGCGGTCGAGATCTGCTCGGAGAGATCCGCGGCGGGCATGATCTCCTGCGCCAGCGAGACATCGTAGTCCGGCAGGAACAGGAGCTTCAGCTTCTCGCCCACGCGCGGATCGTTGTTGATGACGCGCGCGACATTGTTGATGAGCTTGATGACGGCCTTCGCCATGTGATACCCGGGCGCGGCCTTGCCGGCGATGATCACG
>DASVCI010000198.1:0-21050 GCA_036381695.1 Steroidobacteraceae bacterium | reverse complement strand
GCGGTAGGTCGAACCGTGTCACATTGTCTGAAATTCGCGACTGGACGCGGGACCTTGATCAATCAACGATTTGAGTGACACCCCTCACACGCACCCCCCTGTAGCTGTTACCGATCCGCGACGTTTGTCTCTCCCGGAGCCGGCCCTCACTGGCTCGGGTGTACCGTAAGTCATTGATTCTCAGACGAAATACGGAGGTGGTACGGAAGTTGTTTGTAGTACCTGGGTCGGGTGCGCGCTCATCCTGCCGCACCTTGGATTTCAGGAACTTACGCCACGTTGCTGAGGCGCCTCATGGGGCGATCGGCGAGGTGGGCAGACGACCGAACGAGCTGGAGCCCCATGCAGGCCTTTTCGCTGATCCATGTACGCACCTTAGCCCCGCTCCTCATCGCTCTGGCGATCACCGCCTGCGGGGGTGGCGGCGGCGGCTCGAAGACAGCAGCGCCGGCCATGCCATCGCCAGGGGACGGAGGAGATGGCGCGCCCACAATTTCTGGTCAGCCCGGCTCTACCGTGGCAGTGGGTGAGATGTATGCGTTTACGCCTTCGGCGGAGGATCCTAACGGCGATCCCCTCACGTTCTCGGTCGCGAATGCTCCATCCTGGACGTCGTTCGATGCGTCGAGCGGTCGCTTGTCGGGCACTCCCGCGACCGAGGATATCGGTACGTATGAAGGCATCACGATCACGGTCTCTGACGGGTCCGCGAGTGCCACGCTGGGCCCGTTCGCGATCACGGTAACGGAAATGGGCACGGGAACGGCGACGGTGAGCTGGACTCCGCCCACGACCAATACGGACGGCAGCGCGCTCACTGACTTGTCCGGCTATCAAGTGAGATACGGGCGCACCGAGTTCGACCTGAGCAGGATGGTCGAAATCGACAATCCCTCGGTGAACAGGTACGTGATCGAGAATCTCACCTCGGGTACGTGGTATTTCGCCGTTTCGGCCGTGAATAGCGAAGGGATCGCCGGTCCGCTCTCGAACGTCGGCTCGAAGACTATCAGCTAACGGACCGCGGCTCGGGCCGGGCGCGGGTGGCCGCCCGGCTATCCGGCGCCTTCTTCAATCTTCGTCCTTGCGCATCTGCGACTGGCAATAGTTCTCGAGGCCGATGCGGTCGATCAGATCGAGCTGCGTCTCGAGCCAGTCGATGTGCTCTTCCTCGGACTCGAGAATGTCCTCGAGAAGCTCGCGCGAGACGTAATCACCGGCGAGCTCGCAATCGGCAATCGCCTTCTTGAGCTCGGGATGCGCCTGCATCTCGAGCTTGAGATCGCATTCGAGCGCTTCGCGCACGTTCTCACCGATCAGGAGCTTGCCCAGGTCCTGCAGGTTCGGCAGCCCCTCTAAAAAAAGGATGCGCTGGATCAACCGATCGGCGTGCTTCATCTCGTCGATCGATTCCTCGTAGGTGTGCTTGCCGAGCGCCTTCAGCCCCCAGTTGTCGAACATGCGTGCGTGCAGGAAGTACTGGTTGATCGCCGTCAGCTCGTTCTTCAGCACCGAGTTCAGATGGCGCAGGACCGTGGCGTTGCCTTGCATGAGCCCCTCCAGAGCGCGAAAAGGCGATCTTGGGTGATGCGCGCGTCGTGAGGCAACAAGAAATCTGGGTTGAGAAGATGCCCCCACCCTGTCCCTCCCCCGCAAGCGGGGGAGGGGACGTTTATCCCTCCTCGCTTGCGGTGTGAGTTCCCCTCCCCCGCTTGCGGGGGAGGGATAGAGTGGGGGCCTTTGAAGCTCACTCCGCGAGAGCGACAGGGTGGGGCCTTTGAAACTCACACCGCGAGAGCGTCCCCTCCCCCGCTTGCGGGGGAGGGATAGGGTGGGGGCCTTTGAAACTCACACCGCGAGAGTGACAGGGTGGGGGCCTTGAAACTCACGCCGCGAGAGTGTCCCCTCCCCGCTTGCGGGGGAGGGATAGGGTGGGGGCCTTTGAAACTCACACCGCGAGAGCGACAGGGTGGGGGCCTTGAAACTCACACCGCGAGAGCGTCCCCTCCCCCGCTTGCGGGGGAGGGATAGGGTGGGGGCCTTGAAGCTCACACCGCGAGAGCGACAGGGTGGGGCCTTGAACCTCGCGCGCCAGCACCGCCCGCTATTGCGTGCGGGAGAGAAAAATGAAGAGTGGAGGTTTCTCAGGCGGCGACGGATTCGCGGACGCGCACGCGCTGCGATTCGATCAGCTCGCGAGCGGAGTCTTCGCAGCAACCGCAGCAGCTCGCCACGGGCAGGTGCCTTTGCACTTCGGGGAGCGAATCGGCGCCGCGCTCGACCACCTCGCGGATCTGGCGGTCACTGATGGCGTGGCAAATACAGATGTACATCGCTCGCTCGCCCGGAGCCTGAAGACGACCCTATCTGAATACAAATGCGAATGATTGTCAATTAGGTCCGCATCCTACTTCGATGCGCGATTTGACAGTAATCGGTGTGATTGTTTTCACGCGACCGTTCCGGGGATCCGACTAGACTTACGGCCGCTGGTGCATTGCGGACCCGCGGCAAGACGTGCGGCGATGGAATGGGCCAGCCCGCGGCTCGTTTTCCGCGATCGGCGAGCGCCCTGTTCGCCGGTTCGCTCCCGAGCTCCTGCTTCAGCCTTCCGAGAACGACCTGCGTGGCGATCCGAATTTTCCAGCATTACTGGCAACGTCCGATGGCGACCTTGGCGCTGATCGAGGCCGCCATTTTCTTCTGTGCGCCGTACGCGGCCGGCGTCCTGAGGTTCGACGCCAGCCTGCCTGAGGTGCAGGGCATCATCGGACCGATGCTCCCCCGGGGCATCCTCTTCACCGCCGTCTTCTTCATCACGATGGCGGCGATGGGGCTGTACAACGCGCGCCAGCGCTCGAGGCTGGCCGGCCTGATCGCCCGCGTCGCAGCCAGCATCGTCAGCGGCTCGCTCGTGGTCGCGGTCGTGTTCTACCTCGCGCCGCAGCTCCACTTCGGACGAGGCGCGCTGCTGCTCGCAGCCGCGATCGCATTCAGCGGAGTGGTCATCGTTCGAACGGCGTTCGACGTGCTCGTCGATGAGGATCTCTTCAAGCGCCGTGTTCTGGTGTATGGCGCGGGCAAGCGCGCCGCCAGCATTTCGAGCCTGCGCCGCCGCGCCGATCGACGAGGCTTCGTGGTGGTCGGCTACATCCCCGCGGAAGGCGATGACCCCGTTGGAGGAGTGCCCGCCGAGCAGCGGCTGACGGTCACAGCGGATCTGCTCACTTTGTGCACTCAACAACGGGTCGACGAAATCGTCGTCGCGATGGACGACCGGCGGTTGAGCTTTCCGATGGAGCAGCTCCTCGAGTGCCGGCTCGAGGGCGTCGAGATCATCGACCTGGTGAGCTTCCTCGAGCGCGAGACCGGCAAGGTGCGCCTCGATGTCCTGAATCCAAGCTGGATGATCTTCTCGGAGGGGTTTCGCCAGGGCCGCATCCACAGCACGCTCGAGCGCGCATTCGACATCCTCGCCAGCCTGATCCTGCTGATCGTGGCCTCGCCGATCATGCTGGCCACCGCGATCGCCATCAAGCTGACCGAGGGGCCGCGCGCGACTGTCTTCTATCGGCAGGAGCGCGTCGGGCAGTACGGCCGTCCGTTCGAGCTTCTGAAGTTCCGAAGCATGCGCGAGGATGCTGAAGCCGACGGCCAGGCGCAGTGGGCGCAGAAGAACGACAGCCGCGTCACCCGCGTCGGCTCCTTCATACGCACTACCCGCATCGACGAGCTGCCTCAGATCATCAACGTGCTGCGTGGAGAGATGAGTTTCGTCGGGCCCCGCCCGGAGCGGCCGCAGTTCGTCGAGCAGCTGAACGAGCGCATTCCCTATTATCGCGAGCGCCACAGCATCAAGCCGGGGATTACCGGATGGGCGCAGCTGTGCTATCCATATGGCTCGTCGGAACAGGACGCAGTCGAGAAACTTCAGTACGACCTGTTCTACGTGAAAAACCACAGTCTGCTCTTCTATCTCGCGATCCTGGTGCAGACAGTCGAAGTGATTCTGTGGAGAAAGGGGGCACGCTAGCCGGAAGGGGATCGGGCGGCGTGCGCATCGCCAGGGGAACTGCGTCATGACGGGATTCGGCATCCTGAGCTATGCCGCTGCGGCGCTCGGGTTTCTGCTGCTGACGATCCTGCTCGGGACGAGCTGGCGCGGCCGCGGCCCCGGCGTGCACCTGATCGTGGCGAGTGGCGTCACGGCCGCGTGGGCGGGCGTGCTCGCAACCGAAAGCTATTTCGGCGGAATGCCGTTCCTTCTCCTGTACCTGCTCGAGATCGCACGCGACGTCGCCTGGCTGTTCGCGCTGATCGCGGTGGCGGGCGTCGCCGCCCCTCGTCTGCTCGTCAAGAGCGCGCGTGCGCTGGCCTACATCCTGCTGCTGGCGCCTTTACCGTTCTTTCTCCTCATCGGGCGCAACGTTCTCGACATCGAGCCTGCGCTGCTCTTGTCGCGTGCGGGGCTGGCGCTGTCGCTCGTGGCCCTGGTCCTGCTCGAGCAGATCTATCGGAACTCGCCCCTGGCCGCGCGGCGCACGCTCAAGTACTTCACGATCGGCGTCGGTATGCTGTTCGCGTACGACTTGTTTCTGTACTCGCAGACCGAGCTGTTGCGAGGCGTGTCCATCGATGCCTGGAACGCGCGGGGCATCCTGAACGCCATGGCCGTGCCCATGATCGCCATCGCCGCGCGACGCAATCCGCACTGGGCCCTGGAAATCTTCGTTTCACGCCAGGTCGTGTTCTACAGCACGACCTTCATCGCGGTCGGCGTGTACCTGGTCGTGATGGCAATAGGCGGCTACTACGTGCGGCAGATAGGCGGCTCGTGGGGCGACCTCGGGCAGATCATTTTCTTTGCCGGCGCCATCGTGGTGCTTGCAACGCTCCTCGCCTCGTCCACGCTGCGAAGATATGCGCGCGTCTTCATCAGCAAGCACTTCTATCGGAACAAGTACGATTATCGCGTCGAATGGCTGCGCTTCATCAAGACATTGTCCTCGAAGGAGGAGGGCGATGTGCGTTGCACGGCGGTTCGGGCGATCGCCCAGGTGTTCTCCAGCCCGGGAGGCCTGCTGCTCCTTCGCGACGACTCGAACGGGCGCTACGTGCCTCATGCCGGCTGGCCGATGCGTGTGGAAGCCGTGCCGGGCGTGGCCAGTGTGACCGGCGATGAGGATCTGCCGCGCTTCCTCGAGCGTACGGGCTGGATCGTCGACACGCGGGAGTACCGGGCCACGCCCGATGTCTACGGTAACATCGAGCTGCCGCAATGGCTGCGCGAGAGCGAGAAGCTCAGGATCGTCTGCCCGCTGCTGCACCTCGATCAACTGATCGGCTTCGTCGTCTTGTATGATCCGCCGCCGCCGTTCGAGCTCACGTACGAGGATCGCGACCTCATGAAAACGCTCGGCCGGCACGTGGCGACTCAGCTCGCCCAGCACGATGCGGACCGAAAGCTCGCCGAGAGCCGGCAGTTCGAGGCGTACAACCGCCTCACCGCGTTCATGATGCACGACCTCAAGAACTCGATCGCCCAGCTCAAGCTCATCGTGGCCAATGCCGAGCGCCACAAGAGAAATCCCGAGTTCATCGACGATGCGATCGGCACGATTGCCAACACGGCCGAGCGGATGACCCGGCTCATCGAGCAGCTCAGGGGCTCGGCTTCACCGGATCGCCTGGTGCCCGTCGATGTCGCTGCGATCGCTCGCGAGGCGGTCTCGCGTTGCAGTCAGCGCCAGCCTTGCCCGGTGCTGGAGGCGAGCGGCCAGGTCTGCGTGCAAGCCGATCCTGAGCGCCTCACCTCGATCGTGGAGCACGTGATCAGAAACGCTCAGGATGCGACGCCGGAGAAGGGGTCGATCCGGGTCAGCGTAGCCACAGCCGGCGGGCAGGCGCAGGTCATCGTCGAGGACACCGGCTCCGGCATGGCTCCTGAGTTCCTGCGCGATCGCCTGTTCCGTCCCTTCGACAGCACCAAGGGTGCCAAGGGCATGGGGATAGGCGCGTATCAAGTGCGCGAGTACGTGCGCCAACTCGGCGGAAACGTGGAAGTGCAGAGCAGTCCCGGACAGGGCACGCGCTTTGCGATTAACTTGCCCCTCACTCAAACGGCCCCTCGGGCGGCCGTGGCCGAGACCGTATGAGGGGCGCGGCGGCCACCAGTTCAACGAGGCAATTCACCCGTGGCGGATGACAAGCCGAAATTACTGATCGTGGAAGACGACCTGGGGCTGCAGAAGCAGCTCAAGTGGTGCTTCGACGAGCACGAAGTGCTGGTTGCGGCGACCCGGAACGAAGCGCTCGCGCAACTGCGTCGTTTCGAGCCACCGGTCGTGCTGCAGGACCTCGGCTTGCCGCCGGACGCGGAGGGCGTGAGCGAGGGCATGGCGACGCTCAAGGAGATCCTGAGTCTCGCGCCCGAGACCAAGGTCATCGTCGTCACCGGCAACAACGACAGGGACAATGCCGTGCGCGCGGTTTCACTCGGCGCGTATGACTTCTATCAGAAGCCGGTGGACACCGACGTGCTGCGTCTCATCGTGCAGCGCGCCTTTCACATTCATGCGCTCGAGGAACAGAACCGGCAGCTTCGCGCCTCGCAGTTCCTCGCGCCCATCGAAGGGCTCATCGCCACCGACGAGTCGATGATCAAGGTGTGCCGCATGGTCGAGAAGGTCGCGCCGACCGATGTCTCGGTGCTGATCCTGGGCGAGAGCGGCACGGGCAAGGACTTGCTGGCGCGCGCCGTCCACAATCTGAGCGGACGCAAGAACGGGCGCTTCGTCGCCATCAACTGCGCGGCGATCCCGGAGCAGCTGCTCGAGAGCGAGCTTTTCGGGCACGAGAAGGGCGCGTTCACCGGCGCAATCAAGCAGACGCTCGGCAAGGTGGAGCTGGCCGACGGCGGCACGCTGTTCCTGGATGAGATCGGCGACATGCCGCTCGCCTTGCAGGCGAAGCTCCTCAGGTTCCTTCAGAACCGCGTGATCGAGCGCGTCGGCGGTCGTCAAGAGATCCCGGTCAACGTGCGCGTGGTATGCGCGACCAACAAGAATCTGCAAGCGCTCATCGCCGAGCAGCGATTCAGGCAGGACCTGTACTTCCGCATCAGCGAAGTCTCGATCTCGGTTCCGCCGTTGCGGGATCGACGAGGCGGCGCGACGGTTCTGGCTTATTCGTTCCTGCGCAAGTTCGGCGGCACGCACGGCCGCCCGAAGCGAGGCTTCACCGAAGAGGCGATCGCTGCGCTCGAGGCCTATTCGTGGCCGGGCAACGTGCGTGAGCTCGAGAACAAGGTGAAGACGGCCATGATCATGGCCGAAGGCCCGCTCATTACGGCCGAGGACCTGGGATTGAAGGAAGCCGTGGAGACCGGGCTCCTCTTCAACCTCAAGGAAGTGCGCACGCGCGCCGAGCGACAAGCGATCTGCCAGGCGCTCGCGATCACCGACGGCAACGTGTCCCGGACTTCGGAGCTCCTGGGCGTCAGCCGGCCGACGCTGTACGACTTGATGGAAAAGTACGGGATCACGAATTGAGCGCACACGACTCAGACGCACATGCGGCCGCTCGTCTCGCCGATGTCGCATCGGTCGAGCAGCGCCGCACGGCTCTGGTCGCTGCCCTCCTGGTCCTCGTGGGGTTCGCGCTGCTCTGGCCTACGACGGCCTCGCTGATGACGCGATGGGAAGACACCGTCCATCGCACCTACACCCACGGCTATCTGGTCGCCCTGCTGTCGATCTGGCTCATCTGGCGCGAGCGGAAGTGGCTCGCCCCCGCGCACACGTTCGCACCTGCCGCCGGGGCGCTCGTCCTGGCGGCGATACTCTGGTTGATCGCGTGGCGCGCGGGTCTGCAGATCGTGCACCAGGCGCTGCTTCCGGCGATGATCCTGGCCGCCGTGCTGACCTGTTGCGGCGGGCGTGTCACCCGTCAGCTCGCGGTTCCCATCGGATACCTTTATTGCGCCATCCCGATCTGGGATGCGCTGAATCCGATTCTCCAGAGCGTCTCGGTGTTCGCAGTGCGCATGCTGTTGCGCATTTCCGGCATCCCCGCGTACTTCTCGGGCAACCGATTTCAGATTCCGGCGGGCTCCTTCGAGATCGCAGACGGTTGCAGTGGGCTGCACTTTTTCATCGTTGCGCTGTCAGTGTCCGTGCTCTATGGCGCGATCAACCGCGACCGCTGGACGATGCGGCTGAAGCTCGTCGCGTTCGCGCTCGCGCTGGCGATGCTGACGAACTGGTTGCGCATCTACGTGATCGTGCTCGCCGGGCACCTGACAGACATGCAGCACCGCCTGATCCGCGGTGAGCATTACAGCTTTGGTTGGTATGTGTTCGCTGGAGCGATGTTGCTGTTCTTCCTCGTCGTGAGGCGTTGGCCTTTGACGCCAACCGAGGCGACGACTGAATCGTCCGCTCAGAGCACTCCCGCCCCCGCGGCGATCGGGCTCGCGGTGTTGGCGCTCGCTATCGCGCCTGTCTGGAACTTGCTGGACGGAAATCGCGCGACGAGCGCTTCGCCGCACGCATTGAGCCATAGCATCGCTGGGTGGAGCGTGCAGGAGGGCGAGCTGACCTGGAATCCGGTGTTGAAGGGCGCGGATATAAAACAGCATGTCGCGTATCGCGCGCAGGACGTCACCGTCGATGCTTTCGTCGCTACTTATTTATGGCAGCAGCAGGGCAAAGAATTCGTGGGTTACGGCAACTCCGTGCTCGGCGATATGACGGCGTTGAGAGAGCGCACTGAAGCGCCGGCGCCCTGGAGAGTCACGCGCGCGCGTGATGCGCAAGGGGAGGAGTGGCTCGTGCTGCATACGCTGCGCATAGATGATCGTTGGTATGCGTCTGCGATCGAAGCGCAGCTCGCTTACGGCTTTCGTTCATTGTTCCAGGCCCCGTTGTCGTCGATGATCGCGTTGCGCAGCCCGTGTAAACCGGATTGCACGCAAGCGCTCGACGGCCTCCTGCGATTCGTCGCCGCGGCAGGGTGGCCTGGCGCCCCAGACTACGAGGCACCCGGTGCGATCGAACGGACCTGACATGCTCGCGCGACTCGCTCTTGCGGCGCTCGCTCTTCTCGCCCTCAGTGCGTGCGATTTTTTTCTGTCGCCCGAGGCCCGGCTGGAGAGGGCGCGCGCCCACATCGAGCAGGGAAATCGCCGGGCGGCGCTGGTCGAGCTCAAGAACGCCCTGGAGGAGGAGCCCGAGCTGCACGAGGCGCGGCTCCTGCTCGCCGACGTCGCCGTCTGGTTGGGAGATCCGGTCTCGGCCGAGGCGGAGTTGCAAAAAATTCCCTCCGATCTCGATCCGGCGTTCGCGGCGGACGTGCGCGCCCGGGCCGAGCTCATGCGCGGTCGCGGCGAGGCGTTGCTCGATCACCTGTCGAACGCGCAGGACGCCATGCCTCCCGCGCGCCGGGAAATGTATGAAGGGCTGGCGTTGTTGCAATCGAGCCGTGAGCCCGCGCAGGCGCGAGAGAAGCTCGAGAGCGCTATCCGGCAGGATCCTGCGCTCGTGACCGCCAAAGCCGGTCTCATCCAGGCGCTGGCGATGGCGGGAGAAGTCGAGCGCGCGCTCGAGACATCCAGAAAATTCACGCAGGCCCATCCCGATTCGGCGGAGCTCTGGTATGCCCATGGGCTCCTCCTTGCGCGCACCGATCACGACGCCGCGATAGCTGCGCTCGAGCGCGCGAGGGACCTGGCCCCGAAGCAGCTCGACGTGCTCAAGGGCTCGCTCCTGCTTTCGCAGCTCATCGAGATGCAGCTCGCGAGCGGCAGGCTCGAGGAGGCGAAGGTGACGAACGGTCAGCTCGCGCGACTCAATCCCGGCTCGCCCCTCGCGCAACTCATGGCGAGCCGCGTGGCGATGGCTTCGAACGATTATGTAACAGCCACGGCTGATCTCAGGCGCCTCGTGAATTCTGCGCCGACTTTCCATCAAGCCCGATTCATGCTGGGCGTGGCGCTGGCCGCCCAGGGCAACCTCGAGCAGGCGAGCCAGGAGCTCGCGCAAGTGGTCGAGGAGGCGCCGGAGTTTCTCGAGGCGAGACAGCTCCTCGGGCAGGTCAGGATGCGGCTCGACGACCCCGATGGCGCCTTGCAGGTGCTGGTCCCGGGCCTCGAGAGCGAAGCGGCCTCCGGGCAGCTCGGGAGCCTCATCGAGGCGGCGCGCGCTCAGGCCGGAGGCGATGCGAAGTCGATCGACATTCTCGAGCGGGCCTGGCGCGACGCGCCGGACAACATTTCCATCGCGGTGCAACTTGCCGCGGCTTATCTGCAAGCCGATCAGCCGGCCAAGGCGATTGCGACGCTTCGCCAAACCAAGGGGTCGGACCCTCGCCGCGTGGCGTTGCTGCTGGAGGCGATCCTGCGAGCCGAAGGGCCGCAAGCGACGCGTGCCGAGCTCGATCGGTTGCTTGCGAGCCATCCGACCGATCCGCGCACGTTAGGCACTGCGGCCACGTTTCTGGCGCGCTTCGGCGAAGTCGATCGAGGCAGGAAACTTTTGCAGGCGGAGCTGGCCAAGGCGCCCGGCTCGCCGGAGCTTGGCCTCGCGCTCGCTCAGTTCGAGTGGGCAGCGCGACAGCCGCAGGCGGCGCGCAATGCATTGCGTCAGGTGGTCGACCGGAATCCGACGTTCGCCCCCGGGCGGCTCGCGCTCGCCGAGGTCGAGTTGGCCGGCGGTCGGATGACCGAAGCGAAGCAGCAGTTGCAGGAAGCCAGCAAGCTCCTGCCGGATGCACCCGTGCCGCGCCTCATGCTCGCGCGACTGGCTCTGCGCGATGAGAACGCATCCGACGCCAAAGCGTTTATCGACCAAGCGCTGCAGGTCGCGACCGCCGACGCACCTGTGCACGCGCAAGCCGGCCGCATGTATCTCGATACGGGCCGGTACGATCAAGCGATCCAGCACCTGCGCGCGGCGCTCGACATCGACTCGACATCTGCCCCGTGGTGGCTCGATCTCGGCCGCGCCCAGCTCGCTCTCAATCAACACGCGCTCGCGCGCGAATCTTTCGAGCGAGCGCTGAGCCTCAAGCCCAATTGGATCGCGGCGGAAGGAGCGCTCGTCTTTCTCGAATTGCAGCTGCGCGACAATGATGCAGCGCTTGCCCGACTCGAGGCCTTGAAGCGCGCGCGGCCACAGGACGCTGCGGTGGCCGCTCTCGAAGGGCAGGCGCTCGTTGCAATGCGCCGCCAGCAGGACGCCGTCGCCGCTTTCGACCGTGCCTACCAGATCCGGCCGAGCGGTGGGGTGGCCGCCAGTTCCTACTGGGCGAGATTGGCCGCGAACGCGCCCAGGCCGACGGAGCTGCTCGAGCGTTGGGTGGCGCAGAATCCAGGGGACATTGCATACCGGGGGCTGCTGGCAGAAGCCTACACGCGGGCCGGCGAGCGGAAGCAGGCAATCGAGCAGTACGAGCAGATTCTGCACGAGCAACCCCAAAGCGCCCGGGCGCTGAACAATCTGGCGTGGCTGTATTATGAAACGAAAGACCCCCGCGCTCTCGCCACGGCCCGCAGGGCCAGTGCGGCAGCGCCGAACGCCGCGACAGTGAGCGACACGCTAGGCTGGATCCTCGCGGAGTCAGGTCAGGCGGCCGAGGCTGTGCCGATCCTCGAGCGGGCGGCCGCGCAATCCGATGATCCCGAGATCGCGTTCCATTACGGCGTCGCCTTGCTGCGCGCGGGCTCGCGGGAAAAGGGCATGGCGCAGTTGCAGCAGTTGTTGAAAGATCACCCGGTCTTCCCGAGCCGCGCCGCGGCGGAACGCCTGCTACGCGGGGGCGAGAGCGCTTCGTTGTGAAACTGAGTCACGGTTTGCGGAGCAATTCCATGGGCTTAACCACGTTTATGCTAGGCTTGCGTTCGCTCCATTTCCGGTGGGCCACAGTCCGGGCGGCAGTCTCGGCCGCGCGGGCTGCTCCCGTTTCAGGCGGTTCCTCGATGCGCATTCTCGCGATCTCCCTGGCAGCTCTCGTGGCAGCTTCCTGTGCGTCTACGTCCGCAGGTCCTCAGCGCGCGAGCGCCTCGTCTGCCGCCCGGGCCGGAACGCCTGCTTCACAGGAAGTGAGCCCGAGCTATCTGATCGGCCCGGGGGACACGCTGCAGATTTTCGTCTGGCGCAATCCTGAGCTCACGACGACCGTGCCTGTGAGGCCGGATGGAAAGATCACTACTCCGCTCGTGCAGGACATGGTGGCGGTGGGCAAGACGCCTTCCCAGCTTTCCCGCGACATCGAAACCGTGCTGGCCGAGTACATCCGTTCGCCGCAAGTGAACGTGATCGTGAGCAACCCGGTCAGCGCGTTCAGCCAGGTGAAGGTGATCGGGCAGGTGACGACGCCTCAATCGATCCCGTATCGGGAAGGCATGCGTGTGCTCGATGCCGTGCTGGCCGCAGGCGGTCTCGGCCAGTTCGCTGCGGGCAACCGTGCAAAGATCGTCCGTACGGACAATGGCAAGCAGACCGAAATCAGGGTCAGGCTCGATGACTTGATCAACAAGGGCGACATGAAGCACAACCTGGAGCTGAAGCCCGGTGACGTGCTGGTCGTCCCTGAGACGTTCTTCTGATGCAAGAGCTTTTGGAAAAAATACGCGGTGAGCTGCGCGGCGCGTGGCGCTTCCGGCGCTATGCGCTCCTGACGGCTTGGGTCGTCTGCGTTCTGGGCTGGATCGTCGTGCTGGCGTTGCCCGACACCTACGAAGCGCGCGCCCGCATGAACGTCGATACTCGCACGGCGCTACGTCCGCTGCTGCAGGGCATCGCGGTCGATCCGGATCTCGAAAGTCAGCTCAACCTGGTCCGCCAGACTTTGCTCGGCACGGCGAATCTCGAAAGAGTCGCGCGGCAAGTCGGGCTCGACGTGACGGCCAAGACCCCGGCCGAGCGCGCGAAGCTCCTCGCCGATCTGAGCGAGCGCATCGAGATCGCGCTCGAGCCGCCGACCATCCGTGATCCGCGCATTCCGAACACGCTGTATCGGATCACCTATCGGGACGGCAATCGCGAGCAGGCTCTCAAGGTCGTGGATGTGCTGCTCAATTCCTTCGTGGAAGGCACGATGGGGTCGGAGCGCTCCGGCACGGCGAATGCGCAGAAGTTTCTGAGAGAGCAACTCGTGGAGTACGACCGGCGTCTCGCCGAGGCGGAAGCGAGGCTCGCCGAGTTCAAGAAAAAGAATGTCGGCCTGGTGCCCGGGGAGCAGGGCGATTATTTCACGCGACTGCAGAACGAGCTGCAGGAAATCAACCGGATCGAGGCCGCTCTGACGGTCGCTGCGAGCCGGCGCGCGGAGCTCGAGCGTCAGCTCCGGGGTGAGACACCTTTTGTACCGCCGACAGAACCCGTTGCAGGAGCGCCGCGCGCAGGTTCACAGGACGGCCCGCGGGATACCGCCACGAGGATTCTCGAAACGCAGGCTCGCCTCGATGACTTGTTGCTGCGCTTCACCGACAAGCATCCGGATGTGGTCGCGACACGCGAGACGCTGGAGCAGCTCAAGAAGCAGCAGCAGCAGGAGCTGGAGGCGCTCAAACGCGGCGATCTCGGGGCGGCCACGCTGGTGGGCGCAGCGGCCAATCCTGTTTACCAGACCATTCAGCTTCAGCTGAACGAAACGGACGTGCAGATCGCCTCGTTGCGCGGCGAGCTGGCCGAACACCGCAAGAACGAGGCCGACTTGCGCAAGCTCATCGATACCGTTCCGGAAGTTGAGGCCGAGTTCGCGCGGTTGACGCGCGACTACGACGTGACCAAGACCCAATACAATGAGCTCCTGCAACGCCTCGAGCAGGCGAGGGTCTCGGGCGGAGCGGAGCAGAGCGGCGTCGCACAATTCAACATCGTCGATCCGCCGTCCGCGAGCTTCAGCCCCATTTTCCCCAATCGTCCGCTGCTGCTCACTGCCGTCTTCGTTCTGGGCCTCGGGTTCGGCGGCGGCGTGGCCTATCTCCTGCATCTGCTGAAGCCGGTGTTCGTCACCAGCAGAACGCTGGCCGATGTGACGGGAGTGCCGGTACTCGGCACCGTCGCTCGCACGTGGATCGAGCTGCAGAAGAGGGAGATTCGTCGCGGCCTGCTGCGTTATTCCGCGGCCGGCGGATTGCTTTTCGTCCTGTACGTCGCCGCAGTGGCGACGCAGGGGCCTGTATCGCGCCTCATGAGCGCGGCCCTGAGCTGACAGCTTCAGTCACGAGCCGGAGTCGATTGCATGAGTCTTGTAGAGCGGGCGCTGAAGAAATTCCAGGAGTCGCGCGCCACGACGCCCGGCCAGGGCGTGATGGCTCCTGCACCCATGGCGCCGCTGCCCCGGTTCGAAGAACCGCCTGCCGCTGCGGCGCGAGAGGCGGCTCCCACTCCGGCCCGTGTGCTGCACATCGATCGTGAGGGGCTGCGTGCAAAGCGATTGCTGCCACCTCCGAATCAAGAGCGCCTGATCGCGGATCAGTATCGCCAGATCAAGCGACCGCTCATCGCGAGCGCTTTCGGCCGGGGCGCCGAGCGCATCGAGCGCGGGCAGCTCATCATGATCGCGAGTGCGTTGCCTGGCGAGGGCAAGACCTTCACCAGCCTGAATCTCGCGCTGTCGATGGCGCTCGAGCCCGACGTTTCGGTGCTGCTCGTGGATGCCGATGTGGCGAAGCCCCATATCAGCGAGCTTCTGGGCGCGGCCCAGGAGCCAGGTCTGCTCGATCTGCTGCGCGATGAGTCGCTCGCTCTCGAATCAGTCGTTCTGCCGACGGACATCCCGAGGCTTTCCTTCCTGCCGGCCGGCAAGCCTTCCAGCACCGCGACGGAGCTTCTTGCGAGCGTGCGCATGCAGCGCATCGCCGAGCACCTTGCGGCCACTCACTCCAACCGCATCGTGCTGTTCGACTCGCCACCGCTTCTGCTGACGAGCGAGTCGCGGGTCGTCGCGAGCCTGACCGGGCAAGTGGCGATCGTGGTGAGAGCGGGCGAGACGCCGCAGCGAGCCGTGCTCGATGCGCTCGATCTGCTGGGCGAGGGCCGGCACGTCGCGTTCATCCTGAATCAGAGCGACGAGGTTCACGCAGGGTATTACGAGTACTACGGCCAGCGCGTCGAAGGGAACGGCGCTGCGGCTTCATGAGGGGCACGTGAGCGTCACAGGGCATTCTGTGGCGCGCGCAAGAATGGGGAAAAGCATGAAGTTGCGATTGTCTCGCCGGGTCGCAGGGCTCGGCATGGTGGCGTTGCTCGCCGCTCCGGGCGCCTGGGCGGAGCTCTCGTATGGGCTCGAAACCGGGGTCGGCTATTCCGACAACATCACGAGGGCGTCCTCGGACGAGATCGACGAGACGATAGGCGCGCTCGGTCTCGACCTCCAGTGGGATGCGCAGACCCGCAGGATCGAGGGCAGCGCCCTGGTCGACCTCTCGTATTACGAGTACATGGACGAGACGTTCGAGAGTGAAGTGCTCGGCAACGCCAACGCGACCGCCGTCCTCGGGCTCGTGCCGGAGCGGTTCACCTGGTTCATCAGCGACGCGTTCGGTCAGGCCCACACCGACCCGTTCTCGCCCGGTACGCCGGAGAACCGCGAGGACCTGAACTTCTTCACCACCGGCCCCGATTTCATCATGAGGCTTGGAGGCGCAACCAGCGTACGCCTGTTCGGACGCTATTCGGTTACGACCTACGAGGAGAGCTTGCTGGATTCCCACAGACGCTCGGGCGGCGTCGCGTTGCAACGCGACCTCTCGGCACGCAGCCGCATCGCCTTGAACGGCGTCTCCGAGCGCGTCGAGTTCGACGATGCGCCGAGCGACTACGACCGGGAAAATGCATTCCTGAGCTACGAGTTCGATGGCGCCCGGACCGACATCACCGGTGAGACTGGCTACACCTGGGTGAAGCCGAGGCCGGGCGCGGGCGGCGAGGAGAGCGGGGGCCTGCTCGCATCGCTTTCCCTCGTTCGTACGATCTCGCCGTCCTCCACGCTCTTCTTCGATGTCGGAACGAACTTCAGTGATGCGGGCGAGGCGCTGCGCACCGCGCTCGAAGGCGGACTGGTGGGCGGCGCCGACATCACGGCCACCACTGATTTGTTCGAGAACCGCTACGCCTCGGTCCGCTACAGATTCTTCCGCCACCGCACCGGTTTCGAGCTGGGCACCTCCTGGAGCGAGGATCGCTACGAGGAGCGCACCGAGTTCGACCGGACCCGCCTCGCGTACGAGGCGAGCCTGACACGCCAGGTCGGCTCGAACACCGATTTCGTTCTGCTCGCCATCCTGAACCAGGAAGAGTTCGACACCAACGGGCTCAGGTCGGACGAGCTCAGCATCCAGGCGCGACTCGATTGGCGATTGGGGCGCTCGTTCGGTCTCGCGCTCACGATCGAGCGGTTCGACAGGGGCACGAACCGCGACGACGAGGTCGGTCTGGGCCGGGAGTACTCGGAGAACCGCGCATTCCTGATGCTCACCTATCGCTCCGAGCGCGAGCCTGGTGCGACCACGATCGGCACCCCATGATTCCGGAGCGCGTCAATGCGATGACCGTCGACGTGGAAGATTACTTCCACGTCTCCGCGTTGTCGGAGGTCATCTCGCGCCAGGACTGGAACCGGATGGAATATCGGGCCGAGCGCAGCACGGAACGGTTGCTGGAGTTGTTCGGCGAGCGCGGCGTGCGCGCGACGTTTTTCATTCTAGGTTGGGTGACGCAACGCTCGCCGGCGCTGGTACGACGCATCCATGAAGCTGGGCACGAGATTGCCTGCCACGGCCTGACGCACGAGCTCGTCTATCGACAGACGCCTGAAGTCTTCCGTGAGGAGACGGCGCGCTCCAAGGCCATGCTGGAGGATCTCATCGGCGCGCCCGTGCTCGGCTATCGGGCCGCCAGCTATTCGATCACTTCGGCCTCGCTCTGGGCGATCGACATCCTCTGCGAGCTCGGCTTCAAATACGACTCGAGCATCTTCCCCATCGCGCACGATCGCTATGGCATTCCCGGCGCCTCGCCGCGTCCGGGGCCGCTCGCCGCGTCCAACGGCCGCACCATCATCGAGTTTCCGCTCTCGACGGCTAAGGTGCTCGGCCTGCGCGTTCCGGTCGCGGGCGGCGGCTACTTCCGGTTGCTTCCTTATTCGTTCACGCGCTGGGCGTTGAGTACGATCAACCGCCGCGACGATCTGCCGTTCATTTTCTATTTGCACCCATGGGAGATCGATCCTGAACAGCCGCGCTTTGCCGCGAGCTGGCTCTCGCGCTTCCGCCACTACACGAATCTCGACGTCTGTGAAGAGCGCTTGTGCCGGCTGATGGCGGACTTCAGGTTCGCGCCGGTGCGAGACGTGCTCTCTCAGTACATGCCCGCCGCCGCGGCCGCGCATTTTGCCCCAGCAAGCGCGTGATTGCAGTATCGAGTCGCGCCCATGCAGAGGGACGGCATCGAGGTTGAGCTGATAGAGGACAGGCAGCGCATTCCCTTTTCGGCCCGGGAGTGGAACGCGCTGAGCGCCCGCAGCGAGACCCACACGATTTTCCAGACCTACGAATGGTTCGACGCGTGGTGGAGCGTCTTCGGCGGCCGCAACGATCTCTTCTTCCTCATCCTGAGAAACCGGGGAGACATCATCGGCTTTGCGCCCTTCATGCTTCGTCGCATCGGGCCGGGCCTGAGGCAGCTCGAGCTCATCGGCACGGGAAACGCCGACTACCTGGATCTGGTGTTGGCGGCGGATCGCCTCGAAGCCTTGCGGGCCGTGTTCGCCTTCCTGCGCGCCCGGGCGCACCGATGGGTGCGAGTGAAGCTGGTCAATCTCCCTGTCACCTCGAGCACGTGGCAGTTTCTGCGCGAGCACGGGCCGAGCCTGGGCCTGTATTGGACGGAGGAGGCGTCCGCTTCTTGTCCCTCGCTCAGGATCGAGGGGCACGAGGAGGAGGCGCGGCGCCTCACTCAGAAGTACAGCATGCGCAGGCCGCTCAACTGGTTCACGCGCCAAGGGGCGGTGCGGTTCCGGCGCCTCGAGACGCTGAGCGAAATCGAGGAGGCGCTGCCGCGCTTTTTCGATCAGCACATCCGGCGTTGGCATTCGGTCGGCAGACACAGCTTGTTCGAGGATCCGCGGCAGCGCGCGTTCTATCTGCGGCTCGCGCACAACCTCCAGGGAACCGGCTGGCTGCACTTTTCTGCCGTCGAGCTGTCGGGCGAGCCGCTCGCGTTCCACTACGGCTTCGACTACGACGGTGCCCTGATCTGGTACAAGCCCTCGTTCGAGGTTCGGCATGCGGAGCGCTCTCCAGGGCTCCTGCTCATCGGGCAGCTCATCGAGGATGCCGTGAGCCGCGGCAAACGCGAGCTCGATTTCACCGTCGGCGAGGAATCGTTCAAGCAGCGCTTCACCAACCATCAGCGCCGCAACGTATATGTCGGGGTGTATCACTCGCGGGCAGCGCACAAGGCAGCGCTCGCGATTGGTGAGGCGCGCCGATGGGCCGGAAGAACATGGCGTCGTTTGCGAGGTCGCAGCGGCAAGGAGGCAGCGCGGGAGCCTGCAGCGTTGCCGCATGAGCCGACCAGGGAAGCATGACTGACCTCGCCTCGCGTATGAGCCCCACGATCAGCGTTCTGCTTCCCACGTTCAATCGTTCGCAGCTCGTGCAGGAGGCGATCGAGAGCATCCTGAAGCAGCGGACGGACGCACGATTCGAGATCATCGTGATAAATGACGGCTCGTCCGATGACACGGAGGAGGCGCTTCAAAAATTTCGCGACGTCATCCGTTATGTGCGCCAGGAGAACGCGGGTCTCAACGCGGCCAGAAATCACGGGCTCGAGCTTGCGACGGGCGAGTACATCGCTTTGCTGGACGACGACGATGTGTGGCTCCCGTTCAAGACTTCGCTCGAGCTAGCTGCGCTCGAGAAGTTTCCTCGCGCAGCGTTCGTCCACAGCGATTTCTTCATTTGGAAGCCGCACGTCGATGTCCGCCGCCCTGACGGTATACGAACCTGGTATCCGCGGCCGTTCTCCTGGGAAGAGTTGTACGAGCACTCGGCGGAGCTCGAGCTCGATGCCGCCGCGGCTGAGGCTTTGAAGATCTCGCGCCTGAAGATCTGGTGCGGCGACACGTACTACTGGGCGTTGTTCGCCCCCATGGTTCTGCCGAGCGCCGCCATCATCCGGCGCGACGCGATCGCGGACCTCAGGTTTCCCGAGTTCGACTCGACTTGCGGCGACTGGGACTTCTTCGCCCAGCTTTCGCACCGCTCCGACGGGGTGTTCGTTCCGATCGAAACGACGCTCAATCGCAGTCACGAGGATCCCTGGCGGCTGACCAGGATCGACGGGGCGATCCAGTTGCGTCGCCGGCTCGCGTTCATCCGCCGTCGCTGGCGGAGCGACCCGGAGTTCATGCGGATGCATGCCCGGGAGGTCGATTGCACTGAAGCGCAGATCCTGCGCAGTCTTGCGAAGCGGCTTCTGGTGAATGGTGATGCTGCGCAAGCTCGCACTGCGCTGCGGGAGCTTCGGGCGCTAGGTCCCAGCGAGCGCCGCGCCACCGACTACATGCTTGCGATGCTTGCACACCTGCCTTTCGCCTCGAGTCTCGCGGGTGCACTGCGAAGCCTCAAGCGCGTGGCGACCGGGCCAGCAGCGTGATTGCTCGTCGAGGGACCATGGATCGCATCGAGGTTCTGAGGTCCATCACAGAGCTCGAGCAGCTCGCTCCCGCATGGGCGGAGCTGGTGTCGATGTCGGGCCATGCGTTGTGCGAGCCAGCGTGGTGCCTCAACGCGGCTCGTTTCGTTCACGGGCCGGATGATCAGCTTCACGCAATCGCGCTCTGGCGGGATCGGCAGCTGGTCGGATTCGCGCCGCTGATCCTCTCGCGCAGCTCCGGCAGCCTTCGCTATGAGATCGCAGGTTCGCGTGTCCTGTGCGAGCCAGCAGAGATTCCCACGCGCGACATCGAGGCGGCGGCCTCGATGGCTGAAGCCATCATGCGGCTCGACCGGCCCGTGTGGTTGGGCAGGCTCGCCGCGGACAGTGCGTTCTTGAGTGCATTCAAAGCCAGGGCGCATCGATCTGGCATCCTGCTTTCGCCGGGATCGTCGGGGTCTCTCTACGTGGCCCTGAGCGAGTGCTCGGCGTCCAACTACGAGCCTTTGTCGTCACGCACCCGCGACATCGTCCGACGCGCCGAGCGCGCGCTTGCAAAACTCGGCGAAGTCGATGTCCGTTTTGCAAGGCCTGCTCCCTCGGAGGTCGCGGGGATGCTCACCGAGGCGTTCGAGGTGGAGCTTCAGAGCTGGAAAGGGCGGGCCGGCTCAGCAGTCTTGCAGCGCGCCGACCTGCGCGAGTTCTTTTTTCACTACGGGCAGGATTGTGCAGCCGCGGGGGATCTCGTGATTGCGACGCTTCGCCTCGATGGCCAGGTCATCGCGGCGCACGTGGCGAACACGGCCAGGCGCTCATACCGCCTGCTCAAGATCGCCTATGACGAGCGTCAGGCGAAGTACCGCCCCGGGCTGCAACTTCTCCGCGCGAGCCTGCGCTGGGCCCTCGAGCAGAAGCTCGAGACTTACGAGTTCATGGGCGTTGAGGAGCGCTGGATCCGGGACTGGACGGACCGAGTGCACGACCACCGAAGCGTCCTCTTCTATCCTTTCAATGCCCGCGGAATCGGCGCTTTCGCCCGGGACGCGGCGCTGCGGGTAGGGCGGCGGGGGATCGGCGTGCTGCGCAGAGCAGCGCGCGGGCGCGCCGGCGAGTCCTGAGGGGCGGACCGCCTTGTTTGTTTTGCATCCGGGGCGTCAGACCGGGAACGGATCACAGGCAGGCTGCGCGTCCGTCTGACAGAATACGCCACCGTTTTACGCTCATTTGCCGATCGAAAGAGCCTTTATGTGCGGAATCGCCGGTCTTGCGACGGCCTCGGGCCAAGCTCCCGACCCCGAGCGGGTGAGCCGCATGGTTTCGGCGATCCACCATCGGGGGCCGGACGGCACCGGTCGGCACGTCGAGCCGGGCATTGGCCTCGGC
>DASVCI010000197.1:0-9481 GCA_036381695.1 Steroidobacteraceae bacterium | reverse complement strand
CTTGCGGCGGAGGCTCACGGCCTTTCATCCCCTCCCCCGCTTGCGGGGGAGGGTCAGGGTGGGGGTGAGGCACCGCGGGCAGAAAACAAAGCTCAAGGCACCGCTTCCAGAAGCCCCTTCACATCAGCCAGCTTCGAAGCCAGGAACGTCGTGAATCGCACGCCCGCCGCGCCGTCGATCACCCGGTGATCGTACGCGAACGTAAACGGCAGAATCAGGCGGGGCACGAACTGGCCGTCCTTATAGACCGGCTTCATGCTCGCGCGCGCAACGCCGAGAATCGCCACCTCCGGCGCGTTGATGATCGGCGTGAACGAAGTGCCTCCGATTCCACCGAGGCTCGAGACAGTGAAGCTCGCGCCCTGCATCTCCGCTGCGGACAGCTTGCCGGCGCGTGCCTTCTCCGAAAGCGTGCCGAGCTCGCGCGCAAGCTCGTAGACGTCTTTCTTGTCCGCATCGCGAATCACCGGCACGACCAACCCGTTCGGCGTGTCGGCCGCGAAGCCGAGGTGAATGTACTTCTTGTAGACGAGGTTCTGCCCGCTCGCATCGAGCGAGCTGTTGACGAACGGAAACTCCTGCAACGCCAGCACACATGCGCGCAGGATGAACGCGAGCGGCGTGAGCTTGATGCCCGCTTCCTGCGCTTTCGCCTTGAGCTCATTGCGCGTTTCCTCGAGCTCGGTGATATCGGCCTCATCCATCTGCCACACGTGCGGCACGTTGAGCCAGCTCGCTTGCAGACGCGGACCGGAAATCTTCTGGATGCGCCCGAGAGGCTTCACCTCGATCGCGCCGAACTTGGAGAAATCCACTTCCGGGACCTTCGGCAGCGCGGCGGCACCGGCGGCTGGTGCAACACCAGCCGACAAAGTCTGCTTCACCCACGCCTTCACATCCTCGGGCGTGATGCGGCCTTTCACGCCAGTGCCCTTCACGCGCCCGAGATCGACTCCAAGCTCCCGCGCAAACTTGCGCACACCGGGGCTCGCATGCGCTTTGGCGAAGGAAGCCTCGTCGATGGGCGGAAGCCCCGGGGGCGCCGCCACTCGAGCGGGAGCCGGCTCGCGAGGCGCTTCTGCCGCCGGCGGGCGATTGCCCGGTGCCGGCTCTTCACGCACAGGCGGAGCCTTGGGCGGCTCGGGAGCCTTGGCCAGCGCCTTCTCCTCTGTCGCCGGTTGTTTCGTCTCGGCTTTCGCCGCCGGCTGAGCGGCTGCGCCCGCCCCGGCCGGTTCCACCTGCCCGATCAAGCTACCCTTCGAGACGCGATCGCCTTTCTTCAAGACGACTGAGGTGAGCACGCCAGCTTCGGTCGAAGGCACATCCATCGTGGCCTTTTCGGTTTCGAGCGTGACGAGTGGCGTATCGACTTCGATCTTGTCGCCGGGCTTGACCAGCACGTCGATGACTTCGACATCCTTGAAGTCGCCGAGATCGGGAATGAGAAGGTCTTTGGGCATGGCGTGTACGGGCGCGGGCGGACGCGGACGACTTCGGTCAGCCGCTTCCGGCCGCGCGCTTCCTGGCGAAACGATTCATTGCGTAACGGGGTTCGGCCGCTTGGGATCGATGCCGAACTTCTCCATGGCCGAGCGCACAGTGGCCATGTCGAGCTTGCCTTCGTCGGCGAGCGCGCGAAGCGAAGCTACGACGATGTGCCCCCTGTCCACCTCGAAATGGCGGCGAAGCTGGGCGCGGGAATCGCTGCGACCAAAGCCGTCGGTACCGAGGACGATGTACCGCCCCGGCACCCACTGACGGATCTGATCCGGCACGATCTTCATGTAATCGCTGGCGGCGATGAACGGGCCTGTACGATCGCCGATGCACTGGCGCACGTACGGCTGCTCGGGCGGCTTGTCCAAATCGAGAAGATTGCGCCGCTCGACGTCCAGCGCTTCGCGCCGCAATTCGGAATAGCTCGTCACGCTGAACACGTCAGCCGGCACGCCATAGTCCTGTTCGAGCACGTTCGCGGCGGCCAGCACTTCACGCAGGATCGTGCCCGACCCGAACAAGTTCACGCGCACCTTGCCGCGCCCACCGCTCTGAAGCAGGTACATGCCCTTGAGAATGCCCTTCTCGGCGCCCTTGGGCAGCGCCGGATGAGCGTAGTTCTCGTTCATCACGGTGACGTAGTAGAAGACATTCTCCTGCTCCGCAAACATGCGGCGCAGGCCGTCCTGCACGATCACCGCGAGCTCATAGGCGAAGCACGGATCGTACGCAACGCAATTCGGGATCGTCGTCGCGAGGAGCTGGCTGTGCCCGTCCTGATGCTGCAAGCCTTCGCCGGCGAGCGTCGTGCGCCCCGACGTTCCGCCGACCAGGAACCCGCGCGCCTGGCTGTCGCCGGCCGCCCACGCGAAGTCGCCCACGCGCTGGAAGCCGAACATCGAGTAGTAGATGTAGAACGGCACCATGTTCACGTTGTGATTCGAGTAGGCGGTGCCGGCGGCGATGAACGAGCACATTGCGCCCGCCTCGTTGATGCCCTCCTCGAGAATCTGGCCCTTCTTGTCCTCCTTGTAGAACGCGAGCTGCTCGGCGTCCTGCGGCGTATAGAGCTGCCCCATCGAGGAGTAGATGCCGATCTGCCGGAACATGCCCTCCATGCCGAAGGTGCGCGCCTCGTCGGGCACGATCGGCACCACGTGCCGACCGATGTTCTTGTCCTTGACGAGCATCTGCAGGATCCGCACCAGCGCCATGGTGGTCGAGAACTCGCGATCGCCCGAGGATTGCAGGAGCGACTCGAACGCCTCGAGCCCGGGCACCTGAAGAGGCGGCGCGCTCGCGCGACGCTGCGGCAGATACCCGCCCAGGCGCTGGCGACGCTCGCGCAGGTATTTCATCTCTTCGCTGTCCTCGGGCGGCTTCTTGAACGGCGCCTTCGCGATCTCCTCATCGGAGATGTCGATGAAGATGCGGTTGCGGAACTCCTTGAGCGCCTCGTCGTCGAGCTTCTTCTGCTGGTGGGTGATGTTCTGGCTCTCGCCCCAGCGACCCATCAAGAAGCCCTTGACCGTCTTGGCCAGAATCACCGTCGGCTGGCCTTTGTGGTTGACGGCCGCGTGATACGCGTTCCACACCTTCTTGTAATCGTGGCCGCCGCGGTTCAGCCGCCAGATGTCGTCGTCCGACATGTGCGCGACCATTTCCTTCAGCTCCGGGTACTTCCCGAAGAAATGCTCGCGGGTATACGCGCCGCCCCTGGCCTTGAAATTCTGGTACTCGCCGTCGACGCACTCCTCCATCACGCGGCGCAGCAGCCCCTTGGTGTCGCGCGCGAGGAGCGGATCCCAGCGCGAGCCCCAGATCACCTTGATGACATTCCAGCCGGCGCCGAGGAACGCAGCCTCGAGCTCCTGGATGATCTTGCCGTTGCCGCGCACCGGCCCGTCGAGCCGCTGCAGGTTGCAGTTGATGACGAAGATGAGGTTGTCGAGCCCTTCGCGCACCGGCATCGTGATCGCGCCCATCGACTCCGGCTCGTCCATCTCGCCGTCGCCGAGGAACGCCCAAACCTTTCGGTCGGTGACCGGCACGATGCCGCGATTCTCGAGATAGCGCTGAAAGCGCGCCTGGTAGATCGCCATCATGGGCCCGAGGCCCATGGACACGGTCGGGAACTGCCAGAACTCCGGCATGAGCCACGGGTGCGGATAGGAGCTCAAGCCATTGCGGCTCTTCACCTCCTGCCGGAAGTGACGCAAGTGCTCCTCGGTGAGCCGCCCTTCGAGGTAAGCGCGCGCGTAGATGCCCGGCGAGGCATGGCCCTGGAAGAACACCATGTCGCCCGGATGGTTCTCACTCGGAGCGCGCCAGAAATGATTGAAGCCGACTTCGTAGAGCGTGGCCGCCGAGGCGTAGCTCGCGATGTGGCCGCCGTACTCGGAGCTCTGGCGATTGGCCTGCACGACCATCGCCATCGCGTTCCAGCGCAAGTACGCCTCGATGCGTCGTTCGATCGTACGATCGCCCGGGTATTCCTTTTCCTGGCCCGGGGAGATCGTATTGAGATACGCCGTGTTCGGTTTGAACGGCAGGTACGCGCCGGAGCGGCGGGTGAAATCGACCAGTTGCTCGAGCAGGAAATGCGCACGCTGTGCGCCGTGCGTCTTCAGCACCGAGTCCATCGACTCGAGCCATTCCCGGGTTTCCTGTGGATCTACGTCGTCGAACTTGGAGGCTTGGGACATGAGCGTGTGCTTGAGAGATAGGCCGCGTATCATCGGAGTTTAAAAATTTCGGGTCAAGGAACGTCAACTGGTGGAACTGCTTCCCGCAGAGCGCGACGTGCGCATCGTCACACAGCGCGCCCGCTTCGATGAGAGCACCTTCGGCAAGCACGACTCGGCCATCCTCGTGTGCCAGCAAGAGCGCGGGGAGCAGCTCCTTTCGGAGCTCCCCTTCGCGGGTTTGTGGCGGCGCCTGTATCGCGAAGCAAGCGCACACGGGCCGGTATCAGTGCTTGCCGCAAGGGTTGGTCCGGCGGGCAAGCCCATGGTGGTCGCCTTCGGGAAAAAGGCCGCGTCGGCATTTGCACGACTCCAGCTCGCCGCCCGAGCCTGGAAAGAGCTGAATGCTCCACCGAAGGCCAAGGTTCTGCTGGGCACTGCCGGCTTCGAGCCGGGCGAGCGCGCTCGAGTGCTCGAGTCGCTCGTGGCCGCGGCCCTGGCCGCGACGGCGCCCATGCCCTCTTCGAAATCTAAGCCGGCGCCGGACGCGACGCCCGCCGCGCTCACTCTGCTGCACGAGGGCGCTGCGCTGGATACAAGCCGGCCGGTCGCCATCGATCGCGGCAATCACCTCGCGCGCTGGCTCGCCAGCCTGCCGCCGAATGTCCTGAACAGCGCCGCATACAAGCGTGCGCTGCGCACTCTCGCGCGCCGCCATGGGTGGGAGTTCTCATTCCTCGACGAAGCGGCCCTGCGGCGCAAAGGCGCTGGCGCTTTTCTAGCCGTCTCGCGCGCGAATGATCATCGCGAGGCGGGCATCGTACGGATTCGCTACCAGGGCACTGGACGAGGACGCAAACGCGTCGCTTTAGTCGGCAAGGGCATCTGCTTCGACACGGGCGGCATCAACCTCAAGCCGCACAAGAGCATGTACCAGATGCACGAGGACATGCAGGGCAGCGCGGTCGCGGTGGGAACGCTCCTCGCGTTGAGCGAGCTCGATGCGCCCTTCGACGTCGAGTGCTGGCTTGCGATTACGGAAAATCAGATCGGTGCCCGCGCCTACCGCCCGCAGGAAATTGTCCGCGCGGCCAACGGCATGACGATCCAGGTCGTGCACAGCGATGCGGAAGGGCGCATGGTGCTTGCGGACACGCTGGCCCTCGCTGCCCGCGAGGACCCCGATCTCATCCTCGACTTCGCGACCCTCACCGGAGCCTGCGTCAATGCTTTGACGGAGCGTTACAGCGGCATCTTCACCAACCGGCCCGAGTGGCACGAGCGGCTGCAGCAGGCCGGGCGATCGAGCGGCGAGCGCGTCTGGCCGTTCCCGATGGACGAGGATTACGACACCGACCTGGAATCACCCGTCGCGGACATCATGCAATGCACGCTCGACAGCAAGGGTGATCACATCATCGCCGCGCGCTTCTTGAGCCGGTTCGTCCCCGAGCGCAAGCCGTGGATTCACATCGACCTGGCCGCGAGCAACCGCAGCGGCGGCCTGGGGCACATTCCGACCGATTTCACGGGCTTCGGCGTCCGCTACGCGACGCATTTGCTGCTCGACTATGATGTGCTGCCCAAGTGAGCGCGAGATCCATGAGCGCTTCACTCCTCCGTACTCCGTCCCCTCCCCACTTGCGGGGGAGGGACAGGTCCTTCGCGCTCAGTCCCCTCCCCCATTTGCGGGGGAGGGACAGGTCCTCCGTGCTCCGTCCCCTTCTCCACTTGCGGGGGAGGGACAGGTCCTTCGCGCTCAGTCCCCTCCCCCACTTGTGGGGGAGGGACAAATCCTCCGTGCTCAGTCCCCTCCCCCACTTGTGGGGGAGGTACAGGGAGGGGGCATGGCGAGGAACGCTACGTTTCAAATGCCCCCACCATAAACCCTCCCACGCGGGGGAGGGGACAAGTGACAAAAAGCGATGACTACACTCCGCATCCTTCGCCCTGACGACTGGCACCTGCACGTGCGCGATGGAGAGCACCTCGCGAGCGTCTTGCCATTCACCGCGCGTCAGTTCGCTCGCGCAGTGATCATGCCGAACCTCAAACCGCCGGTGACCACAGTCCCACTCGCCGCCCAGTATCGCGAGCGAATCCTGCGCGCGCTGCCGAAGTCCTCGCGGTTCGAGCCCCTGATGACTCTTTACTTGACCGACAACACATCACCCGAAGAGATTCGCGCGGCTCACAAAAGTGGCTTCATCGTCGGCGCCAAGCTCTACCCTGCCGGCGCTACGACGCACTCGGATGCTGGCGTGACAGCGATCGAAAAAATCTATCGCGTGCTGGAAGCGATGGCCGATTGCGGGCTCGTGCTCCAGGTCCACGGCGAAGTGACTCAGCCCGATGTCGACGTCTTCGATCGCGAGCGAGTGTTCATCGACCGGGTGCTGGCTCCAGTGGTCGAGCGCTTTCCGACGCTTCGCGTCGTGTTCGAGCACGTGACGACGCGCGAAGCGGTGCAGTTCGTCAGAAGTGCGCGCGAGGGAGTGGCCGCCACGATTACGCCGCAACACCTGCTGCTGAACCGAAACGCGATTTTTCAGGGCGGCTTGAGACCGCATCATTACTGCCTGCCTGTCCTCAAGCGTGAGCACGACAGGGAAGCGCTCGTGCAAGCAGCAACGAGCGATGACGCCCGCTTCTTCCTCGGAACCGACAGTGCTCCCCACTCCAGGCAGACGAAGGAAGCGGCGTGTGGCTGCGCCGGAATCTTCTCTGCACACGCGGCGATCGAGCTTTACGCCGAAGCATTCGAGCAAGCGGGCAGGCTCGACAAGCTACAGGCGTTCGCGTCCGAGCGGGGTGCGGATTTTTATGGGTTGCCGCGCAACCGGGATTGGATCACGCTCGAGCGCACGGCGTGGACGGTCCCGCCCAGTTACCATTTCGGCGCAGATGAGCTCGTGCCGTTCCGTGCCGGCGAATCCATTGCGTGGCGATTGGTCGAGGAGCAAGCCAGTTGACGGGCAAATCGTCCATCGCAAGCCGCTTTCGCGGCTTCCTGCCCGTGGTGATCGACGTCGAATGCGGAGGCTTCAACCCGAACACCGACGCGCTCCTCGAGATCGCAGCGGTGCTCATCGAGATGAGGGACGACGGCACGCTCGCACCGGGTGAAAGCTGGCGCTATCACGTGCAGCCGTTCGAAGGCGCGAACATCGAGGCCGCCTCGCTCGCCGTCACCGGGATCGATCCGTTCCATCCGCTCAGGCCGGCAGTGCCGGAGAAGGAGGCGCTCACGCGCGTGTTCAAAGAGGTGCGACGCGCGATGAAGGAGCACGACTGCACGCGCGCCATCCTGGTCGGGCACAACGCGTATTTCGACCTGAACTTCCTGAATGCGGCCGTCGAGCGCGCCGGTGTCAAGCGCAATCCGTTCCACCCGTTCTCGAGCTTCGATACGGCGACGCTCGCGGGCGTGATCTATGGACAGACTGTGCTGGGCAAAGCGCTGCAGGCTGCAGGAATCGCGTGGGATTCAGCGGAAGCGCATTCGGCCGCTTACGATGCGCAACGAACTGCTGAGCTGTTTTGCGCAATATGCAACCGGGTGGCCTCGCTGACGACGGACGTCAGCGGCCAGCCCGGATGACCGCAAACAGAGCCGGTTCTCGAACTTGGAGTTACGCGGCGCTCTGGGCGCTCTGAATCAGGCGCTGCAGCTCGCCCGAGTTGTACATCTCGAGAATGATGTCCGAGCCGCCGATCAGCTCTCCGTTCACGTAAAGCTGCGGATACGTCGGCCAGTTCGAATACTGCTTGAGCGCCTCGCGCAGCTCCGGATCCTCGAAGATGTTCACGTGCTTGTACTGGGCGCCGACGGCATTCAGAGCGCGCACGGCGGCCGCCGAAAATCCGCACTGGGGGAAATCGGGCGTGCCTTTCATGTAGAGCACGACCGGGCTCGATGCCAGTTGCGACTTGATGCGCTCGATGACGTCCACGGTAACCTCGGCAGAAAAATCAGTGTGAAACCTGGGCAACTCCCGCGCCCTCGACGCTGGTTGCAGCGCTCCCGGCGCGACGCTCCTCGAAGGTGACTGCGCCGGGTCGGGCGCGCGGACCTCGATGCAGGGGATTCGACAGGCGGGAGAGAAGCCGGTTCGCCCGCATGGCGGTCCGGAGGGCAGCGTTGAATTATGGCGGTCCCTCCCCTATTCTTCAAACGCTTTTTCGAGGCGGATCCAAGCGCTTAGAACGATTTTCCGCGCCGAAATCCCGCCTGGCGGCCGTATCCGTACAAGCGACAAGAACCAACAGGGGGAGCACTGGCCATGAATCCTCTCAACAGCGTCAAGGGCGCCACCACGACCGGCATCGTCCTCGCCCTCATCCTGGCGCTCGCCGTCAGCCCGACCTTCTTCAACGAGGTGCAGCTCGCGCGGTGGATCCACATCCTTTCGGGGGTGATGTGGATCGGCCTGCTCTACTACTTCAATGTCGTGCAAATTCCGGCGCTGGCCGTGGCGGCTGCGGACAAGGGCGGCCCGGGCGGCGCAGGCGTCACGAAATACATCGCCCCGCTCGCCCTGCTCTGGTTCCGATGGGCTGCGGTAGCTACCTGGCTGACGGGCGCCTGGTATCTCGCGCGCAGCGGCAATTTCATCGGCGCGTTTGCACTCGGTCTGCACGGGTCCGAATTCAACGCCTACCAGTTCGTCATAGGCATCGGTGCCTGGCTCGGCACGATCATGCTGTTCAACGTCTGGGTGCTGATCTGGCCGAATCAGAAAAAGATTCTTGGCATCGTCTCGGCCACCGACGAGCAGAAGGCCCAGGCGCGCAAGGTCGCGCTCCTCGCCTCCCGAACGAATTTCGTACTGTCGGTGCCGATGCTCATGTGCATGGCCGCGGCCGGGCACGGCGCGATGGCCGGCCTTCCATTCTGAGCTTTCTCCCCGCCCCGCGACTCGTTTCATCCCCTCCCCCGCGTGCGGGGGAGGGACAGGGTGGGGGCGAGTAAGGGCCCCCGACCCGCGTGCGGGGGACGGACAGGTGGGGGCAAGTAAGGGCCCCTGACCCGCTTGCGGGGAAGGGAAAGGGTGGGGGCGCGTTGATGAAGCAGCCCCCACCGGCGCGCTTCGCTCGCCACCTCCCCCGCTGAGCGGGGGAGGTGAAAGAAGAACGTCGCTCCTCCGTTTAGCGTAGCGTCCCCTCCCCCGTTTACGGGGGAGCAACTGTGTTGACGGTCAAGCGATGACGTGGCGGCTCTCGTCCCAAGCCGAGCGGTCGCGGGCCATCGCATTGAGGATGGTCAACAGCTTGCGCATGCAGGCAGTCAGGGCCAGCTT
>DASVCI010000196.1:0-7468 GCA_036381695.1 Steroidobacteraceae bacterium | reverse complement strand
CGCAGCTTGGCCGCGCGGCGTCGTACGTTCAGTCCTCCAGGCAGCACGCCTTCCTGTGTGAGGCCGCGATCGATGCAGTCGCTCATCGCCTGCCAGATGCGATCGAGACCGGCGCGCACTTCCTCTTCGCTCCGGAACGCGCACTCGTTGCGCAACATGACGTCGGCAATCCGAATGCCTTCACGTCCGGCGACCTCGAGGAGCTCGACGGCATTGGAGAACGGCAGCGGAACCGCGCGCTCTTCCTGAGCCCCGCCGGCACGCGCCTCGGCTTCGGTGACGACGAATCCACCGCCAATCGAGTAGAACGTACCCTCCTCCAACATCGCGCCGGCGGCATCGAACACGCGCAGGGTGAGCCCGTTGGGGTGGAACGGCAGACTCTCCTTGTAGTGCCACTGGATATCCCGTTCGGGCCGAAAGTCGACCGGGTGCGAGCCCGCGAGCTTCAAAGCTCCTTCACGCTGCACCGTCTCGACGAGTCTTTGGGCCGCATCGGGATCGACTTCGGCCGGAAGCCAGCCCGAGAGGCCCAGGGTCACGGCCGTGTCCGTCGCGTGCCCTTTTCCGGTCAGGGCGAGTGATCCGTAGAGATCGACGGTCGCCCGGGCAACGGCAGGGAGCCGGCCGCGACGCTCGACTTCGCGGACGAAACGGCAAGCCGCCGTCATGGGCCCCATCGTGTGGGAGCTCGACGGGCCGATTCCGATCTTGAACAGGTCGAAGACGCTGACGTGCAAAGGGACTCCGTAGCCTGGCGGACTCGACTTCAGGGAGCGGAATAATAGTCGGTTGGCCAGAGAATTTCCGACCTCGCCGCTTCCCGGTTAGACCGTGACGCCGGTCACGATCTCCCGTGGGAATGGGCCGACGTCCGCAAGGCTCGTCAAACCGTCCAGGTCGTGTAATTCGGGTAAGCCGCCCGTTGATCGACGTACTTGAGCCCCTTCGCGCAACGCACGATCCACCACACGGCGACCGCGGCGAGCAGCAGGAAGCCGATGAGAATCGCACACAGGATGCCGGCGATGACGAAGTAAAGGAGCCCGATCCAGAACGTCCGGATCTGGAACTCGTAGTGGGTCTTGAGCCAATCGGGCGCGTCGTCCCGATAGATGTAGGCGATCACGACGCCGATGACCGCGGTCACCGCTGTGAAGAGCCCGATCAGGTAGAGCACGTAGACGATCTTGGCGATGTCGGTGCTGGCTTTGGGTGCTGTGCTGGCGACTTCGTTCATCGAGGCCTCCCCGAGCGACAGGCTCATTGTCCCCAACCTGGCTCACCCGGCTCAACCGCTTTCACCGGCAAAAAACCGCTGTTCACTGGCGCAGCGCAGCTCGCTCCTTGGGACGATGGCGCGCAGCTGCCCGTCCGCGCAGACTCGCGGGTGCGATTCGAGCGCACGACTGTTGCCGTAAAGGAATCGGTCTTGTGCTGGCGGCCCCGATGATCGTTGCTGCTCGCGCGAGTACGCTGTGACCCGTGATCGAGAGGAAGCTCGCAGCGTACCGAGACTGAGACGCCGTCATTCGGGGATCGTCGTATCGAGAATGGCGCGGGCTTTTGCGAAGGTGAGAGAACCATGTTCGGATTGCTGGCAAAAACGAGCCTCGCCGCCGTGCTCGCATTGTTGTTCGTGGTCGCGATGATGATCGCGCTCGCAGTCGATGCGATGAGCATGAGCTCGCGTCGCCGCCAGCAGACACACAGACCGCGGAACAACGAGGAGCTGGCCTGGTCGTAAATCTTGCCGGCCCTCGAGGAGAGGTCATGGTGAAATTGTCACGCTACGTCGTTCGCATCCCGCCTTCGGTCCGGATCGCGCTGCCGGAAGCGGCGAAGACACTCGAGCAGGCCTGGCAGCGCCGCCGCCAGGAGCTTGCCGGATGGCAGCCCTCCGGCGGGTGGCTCATCGATCCGCGCGTGCCGGGCCCCGGCTCGAACGCGATGGAGTCCTGGCGCCAGGAGAGCTGAGCTCCCGAGCGAAACCTGGTCGCTCCAAAGCTGATCGACCCAGAGTCCCCCGCCCTGCCCGCCGCTCACACGGGCGCGACTTCGAACGACGGATCGACTTCCCGCGCCCAGGCGAGCAGCCCGCCTTCGAGATGCGCGACTGAACCGGCACCGGCACGCGCTGCAATGGCCGAAGCAGTCAGACTTCGGGCACCGCTCCGGCAGAGAAAAACGGCCACTTTCGACGAAGGCAGCTCGCCGAGCCGTTGAGCCAGCTCGCGCACGGGAATGTTGATGGAGCCCGGCAGGTGCGCGACCGAGAACTCATGTGGCTCGCGGACGTCCACGAGCGCGATGGTGGAATCCTGCAGCAACGACTTGAGCTCAGCCGGATTCAGACGACGCACGTTCGCGAGCGCTTCAGTGCTGCACAACTCTTCCAGATCCTTCGGCACCGTGATCGTCGGAGCCTCACCGCACACCGGACAATCAGGCCGGCGCTTGAAGGCAAACTCCGCGAAGCGCATCGACAGCGCGTCATAAGTCAGAAGCCTTCCAAACAAAGGCTCTCCCACCCCCACGATCAGCTTGATCGCCTCGGTCGCCTGGATCGTGCCCATCACTCCTGGCAAGACGCCGAGCACGCCGGCTTCCGCGCAGCTGGGTACCAAGCCGTCCTGCGGTGGCTCCGGGAAAAGGCAGCGATAGCACGGCGCGCGCCCCGGCGCGTACGTCATCGCCTGCCCTTCGAAGCGGTGAATGGCAGCTGACACCAGCGGCTTGCCGAGAATCACGCAGGCATCGTTCGCGAGGTAGCGCGTCGGGAAGCGATCGGTGCCGTCGAGCACGACATCGTAGTTTCGAAAAATGTCGAGCACGTTATGAGCCCGCAGCTCGACATCATGAGTGATGACATCGAGGTCGGGGTTGAGCGCCTCGAGGCGCTGCATCGCCGCTTCGGTCTTGGCGACGCCTACGCTCGCGGAATCGTAGAGAACCTGTCGCTGGAGGTTCGACACATCGACGCGGTCGCAGTCGATGATGCCGAGCGTACCGACGCCGGCCGCGGCCAGGTACAAGGTCGAAGGAGAGCCCAACCCGCCGGCGCCGATGACCAGCACCCGGGCCGCCTTGAGCTTTTCCTGGCCCGCCATGCCGATCTCGCGCAAAGCGAGATGGCGGCTGTAACGGGCGAGGTCCTGCGGGGTGAGCATGGAGCCAACATCACACCGCCCCGGGGGCCTGTCAACCGCCGCACAACGGCAAAGCCGGATCCGGTGGCTCAGCCGCGCCGGCCCGCTCAGCCCGGAGTCGAATAGCCGCCGCGTGCGAGGCGGCTCGTGACCCATGCGATGGGAACACCGACGCAGAACATATGAACGATGACGCCCTGGACGATCTGCGACCAGGGCGGAATGGGATTGCCCGGAAAAGCGGAGAGCGGCACGACAATGAAGGTCATCACGATGTAGACGGCGACGCCATAAGCCATGCCGGCGGGGAGCCAGCGCTGAACGAGCTTCGGCAGGCGTCTGCTCGCGAAGAAGAAAGTCGCGACGATCACGCTCATGATGAGGTAATGCAGAGCGAGCCCGAGCATTGCTGTCGCCCACCCGCCGTTACGCGCTTCGCGACCAAGGAGACCGGCTGCCACTCCCTGCAGCACTCGCATCGCCGGAACGTCTCTCGACATCCAGGTGATGATCGCCGCACTGATGTCGAGTGTTCCGGCGAGCAGCGTTCCCCCGAGAACCGTGCGCCACAGTGGCTGCTTCGACAGGCTCACCGAATCGACCCCTGTTTCGATCGTGGTGTTGGAAATCGGCATCACGAGTCCCCCGGCCAAAATGTTGCGAAATAGTTAAAGCTGGTGCTCGAGCCGTTGCGCGCCGGAACGGACGGACGAGCACCCGTTCAGATTGGAAACATTCGGACTCCGCACTGCGGGCGCGCATGCAGGTGTTGATCGCGTCGAAAGTATGTTGCCTGCAATTGTCAGAATGGCTCACACAAATGGCCGTGACCAGCACGAATGGACGAACTGCCCGTTGCTGCGGGAGTCACCCTCGGCTCGCACTCGTTGTATTCTCGGCACATCAAGAGTTGATGCGTGGGGCCCACGACATGAACGCCGCAGGTGAATCACATTCCATCCGGACGACTTCCAGGCACGACCCGGAGCACTCGGTCAGCGTCAGCGTGAATGCCTTCCAAGCCGGCCTTACGCAGATGCCCGCGCGGCCTTATGTCATCGTGTGCATGCACCTCGGGCCTTCGGTCGAAGTGATTTGCAACCGGGGCGGACGGCAACGACACGGGCGCGAGGTGGCCGGCGATCTCGACATCATTCCGGCGCACACGCCTTCGGCCTGGGAAACCAAGGGTAGCGGCACGACACTCATCATGCGGGTGCCGGACGGGTTGCTGCGGCGGGTGGCCACCGAGCTCGACATCAACCCGGGCTGCATCGAGATCGCCGATCGCTTTCAGCTTCGCGATCCGGTGATCGAGCACATCGGCTGGGCCTTCAAAGCGGACCTCGACGCGGGCTGCACAGGAGGGCGCGTGTTTCGTGACAGCCTGGGAACGGCGCTCGCGACGCGGCTCCTGCAGCGTCACAACCAGCGCTCGCTCCCGATGCGCGAAGTCCAGGGCGGAATGAGCGCGTGGCGACTGAAGCAGGTGATCTCGCACATCGAGGACAATCTCGAGAGCGACCTGTCGCTCGCCGAAATCGCGCGTGTGGCTGGCGTCAGCGTCTCGCACCTGAAGACGTTGTTCAGACAATCGACCGGCACGCCTGTCCATCAGTACGTGCTGCGTCGGCGCGTCGAGCGCGCAAAGCTCCTGCTTGGCGATACCAGTTTGTCCATCGCACAAGTCGCCTTCGCAACGGGCTTCGCGCATCAAAGTCACCTGGCGCGGCACATGCGCAAGATCCTTGGCGTCACTCCGGCCACGGTACGCAACCAGCTCCTCAAGCGCGCCTCCTAAAAATCGGGCCGGTTGCCTTCGGTCAGGCTCAGCGCAGCCAGCCACCGGCCTTCTGATAAGGCCGCATCGAAAGCGGAGCAGGCGCTCTCAATCTGTCGGAATAAATCGTCCCTGAGCGCGATCCTTGCGCACGCGATCACCGCGGAAGACCTGACCGTTCATCGCGATATAGACGCCCGGCGGCAACGTTTGCACCGCCGCGAACGCCATACCGACGTTGAATGTTGCATCGCTCTCGCTGAAGCGGGCGGGCGACAAAGCGCCGGTCAGCACGATCGTCTTGCCGGCAATGGACGCGAGCACCTTGGCCGATGCGGTCATCGTGTCCGTGCCATGCGTAATGACGATGCGCCGCGATTCGATCGACGCGACCGTCCCCTGCAAGCGCGCCCTGTCGTCATCGGTCATCTCCAGGCTGTCCTTGCGCAACAACTCCACGATCCGATACGGGTGCGTCACGTTAGCCATCGCGAGCACCTTCTGGATCATCGGCTCGCCGATCTGGTACGTGCTCAAGGCGTCGAAGTAGGTTTTGTCGATCGTGCCGCCAGTGGTCACGATGACGATGGGCTCGGGATCGTGTTGCATCGCTGCAAGATACCAATCGCCGGCTCCTGACTAAAGTCATGGAACGAAACCGTACTTCCGGGCGATGCGGCGCGGCGGGCATCCCTGCAAACTTCGCGCCCCGACGCTGCCGGCCTGCGCCGGCTTCGACGCGTCGCAGCTTGAGCCCTGTATACACCCGGGCTTAGAGTCCGCGCTTATTGCGCATACATCAACCGTTTCAGCCCGACGGTTTCAGCGCTGGGAGAGGTCACATGCGCCGCTCATATTTGTTTTTCGCTTCCGGGGTTAGACGCCCGAGGGCCGCTGCGGTCACTGGCGTGGTCGCGGGCGCGCTCGCTTTGCTTCTGGCGGCGGGTGCGGCCGCGCAGGCGCCGGTCCACAAGCACTACCAGGAGCACGAGTCGTTCGACACCAAGTCGCCCTCCGGCGCGATCGCCCCCCGGCTGCAGAACGTCGGCAAGCATACGTTCCCGGTGTCGACGAAGTCCGAGCTCGCACAGCGTTTCATGAACCAGGGGCTGAACCTCACGTATGGCTTCAACCATGCGGAGGCCGGCCGCGCCTTCGCCGAGGCCGCGCGCCTCGATCCGGACCTGGCGATGGCGTACTGGGGACAAGCGCTGGTGCTTGGCCCGAACATCAATGCGCCGATGGATCCGGCGGACGAGCCGAAAGCGCTGGCTCTGATCCGCAAGGCGCAGTCGCTCAAGTCCAAGGCAACTCCCCGCGAGCGCGCTTACATCGACGCCCTCGCTACCCGGTATACCGGCGATGCCAAGGATCGCGCGGCGGCCGACCAGGCCTACGCCGGCGCGATGCGGACGCTGCACGAGCAGTATCCGGACGACCTCGACGCGGCAACCCTGTACGCCGAGGCGCTCATGGACTTGCAGCCCTGGAATTACTGGACCAAGGCCGGCATGCCGTACGGCCAGGAGCCCGAGATCGAAAAGGCGCTCGCCGGAGTGATCGAGCGCAATCCCGAGCACCCGGGCGCGCTGCACTACTGGATCCATCTCTGGGAAGGCAGCAAGACGCCCGAGCGCGCCGAGGCCGAATCGGATCGCCTGCTGCCGCTCGCTCCGGCCGCCGGCCATCTCGTGCACATGCCGGGGCACATCTATCAGCGCGTCGGCCGCTATGCCGATGCGGTGAAGGCGAACCAGCTCGCCATCCTCGCCGATGAGGATTACATCACCCAGTGCCGCGCACAGGGCATCTATCCGCTCGGCTACTACCCGCACAACGTGCACTTCCTGTGGTTCGCCGCGACCATGGACGGGCAAAGCAAGCTCGCGATCGATGCGGCGAAGAAGACGGCCGATTCGATCCCGACCGAAGCGGTCGAGGAGCTGCCGATCCTCGAGACCTTCCTCCTGGCACCGGATTTCGCGCTGGTGCGCTTCGGCAAGTGGGACGAGATCCTCTCCGCTCCCGCGCCGCGCGTCGACTCGCTCTTTACGCGGGGCGTCCGGCATTACGCGCGCAGCATGGCATTCATTCGCAAGAAGGATCTGGCGAACGCCGAGAAGGAGCTCGCCGCCGTTCGCCGGATCGCCGCGGACCCCAAGCTGATCGAGAAGCCCACTTCGATGTCGCTGAACCTGGCTGATGCAGTGCTGCGCGTCGCGGTGGCGGTGCTCGAAGGAGAGCTGGCGGCTGCAAAGGGCAACTTCGACGCCGCGATCGCCCATCTCGATCGCGCGGTGCGCTACGAAGACGCGCTCATCTATACGGAGCCCGATGATTGGCACCAGCCTGTCCGTCACAACCTGGGAGCGGTGCTGCTGCAAGCCGGGCGTGCGGCGGAAGCGGAGATCGTCTACTGGGATGATCTGCGCATTCATCCGAAGAACGGCTGGGCGCTGTATGGCCTCGCGCAGGCGTTGCGAGCGCAAGGGAAGATGGAGGACGCCAAGCGCATCGAGGCGCAGTTCAAGGAAGCGTG
>DASVCI010000195.1:0-6899 GCA_036381695.1 Steroidobacteraceae bacterium | reverse complement strand
GCTAATATAATGTTCAATCCCGACACGGATGAGTTGAAGATCACCGACTTCGGGATCGCGCGCCTCACCGATACGAGCCGAACCAAGACCGGAATCGTCCTGGGTACTCCTTCATTCATGTCGCCGGAACAGCTGGAAGGTCGCCCTCTCGATGGACGCTCCGACCAGTTCGCGCTGGGCGTGAGCTTGTATCAGCTCCTGTGCGGGCAGCTCCCTTTCCGGGCCGATACGATGCCGCGCCTGATGCACAAGATCGCCACGGAGCCGCACGCGCCTATCCGCTCGATCCGTCCCGAGCTGCCCGAAGGACTCGATGCGATCTTCGACCGCGTGCTCGCGAAGTCGGCCGACAAGCGTTATCCGAACTGCGGCGAGCTGGCCCAGGCGCTGCGTGCCTGCGCCCGTTCGGCCCAACCTTCGCGGGCGAGCGAGCCCGCCCACGAATGGCTCCTGCCCTGAGGTCCGCCCCGGTGATCCGATTTATTCCACGCGCACGGCTGCATGAGGAGATCCGCTAGTGCGCGGCAAGATTCGTTCAGTCGGGGTCAGCGATGTCGGTCGTGTGCGCGAGCACAACGAGGACACGATCGGCGTCGATGCAGACATCGGCCTGTTCGTCCTGGCCGACGGGATGGGCGGCTACAACGCCGGGGAGGTCGCAAGCGGCATTGCGGTAAAGACCGTGATGAGCCTGGTCAAGGAGGCGGTCGAGCACCAGGACATGTTCAGCGACGACCCTGAGACCGGCCTCACCCGCCCCAGCATCGTGCTGCGCGACGCCATCGCCCGGGCCAACAAGATCATCTACCAGACCGCGAAGACCCAGCCGCAGTGCGAGGGCATGGGCACGACGATCGTGGCGTGCCTGTTCTTCGACAACCGGGTCTCCATCGCCCATGTCGGGGACTCGCGGCTGTACCGGTTGCGGGGCAACCGGTTCGAGCGCATGACCATGGACCACTCGCTCCTGCAGGAGCTGGTGGACCGGGGGTTCTATTCCCAGGCCGAGGCCCAGCGCGCCACCAACAAGAACTACGTCACCCGGGCCCTGGGGGTAGAGCCGACCGTGGAGGTGGAGGTCCACGAGCAGCCCGTGCAGAAGGGGGATTTCTTCGTCCTGTGCTCCGACGGGCTGTCGGACATGGTCGAGGACGAGGATATTCACTTAACTCTCAACACCTTTAGTGCTAGCCTTGAAACCATTGCTAAGCAATTGATTCAGCTGTCGAACGACAACGGCGGCCGGGACAACGTCTCGATCATTCTTGCTCAAGTTGTCGACTCGTTCGCAGCCAGAAGCGGTGTGGTTGACAGAATCTTGCGCTGGTTTGGCTAACGCCCGCCTCGGGTAGCGTCACACTGGGGACGACAAATGGCACGGTTGATCCTAAGCCTGGACGGTCAGGTCCTGGCCGAATACAACATGAACAAGGAGCGGTACACGATCGGCCGCCTGCCCGACAACGACATCCGCATCGACAATCCGGCGGTGAGCGGTCACCACTCCCTGATCATCAACATCCTGAACGACTCGTTCCTGGAGGACCTGAACAGCACCAACGGCACCTACGTCAACGGCAAGCTGATCAAGAAGCACGCGCTTCAGCACGGGGACGTGGTCACCGTCGGCCATCATCAGCTGAGGTTCGTCGATACCCAGAGCATCGACACCGAGCCCGACGAGTTCGAGAAAACGATGGTCATCACGCCGGGGTCTGCCGTTGCGGCCGCCGCGGCGAAGAAGGCGTCGGCGATCAGTTCCGGCGCCAACGCGAAAGCCTCGACCAGCGCCTCAGGCGTGCGCCCGGCGCCGACGAGCGCAACCGGCGAGCATCCGGTCGCCTTGCCTAAAGCGAAGTTGCAAGTGTTGAGCGGCGCATTCGCCGGGCGTGAGCTCGAGCTGAACAAAGCACTGACGACGCTCGGCCGACCGGGCGTGCAGGTCGCGGCCATCACGCGCCGTGCCGACGGTTTCTTCATCGTCCACGTCGACAGTGGCAGGCCGAACGACTATCCCCAGGTCAACGGAGCCGCCATCGGCGAGCAGGCCCGCAAGCTCCGGGATAACGACGTCATCCTGCTTGCCGGCGTGAAGATGGGGTTCTTCGAAGGCTGAGGCGCGAGGCGTTTCCGGGGGCGCGCGCCCTCGGGCTACGCAGACTTCACGTCCACTCCGGCCTCACTCTGGGGGCCACCCGGCAGACGAGCTCGTACGCAATCGTGTCCGCAAAGGGCGCGACGCGCTCGACAGGAAGCTCTTCACCCCACAACGTCACCGTGTCGCCCACACGGGTGTCCTGCAACTCCGTCACGTCAACCATCGTCATGTCCATCGACACGCGCCCGACGACGGGAGCTTCGCGGCCATTGATGAGGACGGGCGCACCTGTGCGCATGCAGCGCGGATAGCCATCACCGTAACCAATCGCGATCACCGCGATGCGTGACGGACGCTGCGCCGACCAGATCCCGCCATAGCCGATCCTTTCTCCCACCGGAATGTCCCGAACCGCGATCACCCGAGTACGCAGGGTCATGGCCGGCTTCAGCCCGAGCGAGGCCGCGCTCCGTCCGGCAAAAGGCGAGATTCCGTACAGCATGATCCCCGGCCGCACCCACTCGAGCCGCGTCCGGGGCCAGGCGATGATACCGGCCGAATTGGCGATGCTGCGCTCGAGACCAAGCGGTCCAGCCAGCGACTCGAACCGGTCGATCTGTTGCTTCGTCGCCGGATCTCCGGGGGCGTCGGCCGAAGCGAGATGCGACATCAGGCAAATACCCGCGACCGCCTCGCAGCGGCGCAGGCGCTCGAGCGCAGCCTGGAACTCTTCGAGACGGAAGCCGAGCCGGCTCATGCCGCTATCGACCTTGAGCCACACCTTGAACGCGCGCTTGGCAGTCGAGGCCTCGAGGGTGGAGATCTGCTCGAAGCAGTGCACGACGATCTCGCAGCGCAGCTGCGCGGCAGCTTGAAGCTCCTCCCCTCCCAACACGCCCTCGAGCAACAGGATTGGATGAGTGATCCCCGCATCGCGCAGCACGATCGCCTCGCCGAGGCGCGCGACGCCAAATGCATCCGCATCGGCCAACGCACGCGCAGCGGGGACCAACCCGTGGCCATATGCATTGGCCTTCACTGCCGCCACCACCCGGGAGTCGGGCGCGAGACGGCGCACGACGGCAAGGTTGTTCTTGAGCGCACCTGCCGAAAGGGTGACGGTCGGAAAGGTCACAGCCGCATACGCCCGTCGCGTCAACCGCCGTAATCGCCGTAAGCGAGCTCGGGCGCGTAGTTCTCGAACTTCGTGTACTTGCCCAGGAACGTGAGCTGCACGTCGCCGATCGGGCCGTTACGTTGCTTGGCGATGATGATGTCCGCGATGCCCTTGCGCGTGGTGTTCGGGTCGTACACCTCTTCGCGGTAGATCATCATGATGACGTCGGCATCCTGCTCGATCGCTCCCGACTCGCGCAGGTCCGACATCACGGGCTTCTTGTCGGTGCGCTGCTCGACGCTGCGGTTGAGCTGCGAGAGCGCGATCACCGGTACCGCCAGCTCCTTGGCCAGCGCTTTGAGCGAGCGCGAGATCTCGGAGATCTCCGTCGCGCGGTTCTCCTTGGTGCCCGGCACCTGCATGAGCTGCAAGTAATCGAGAACGATGAGATCGAGGCCGTGCTCGCGCTTCAGCCGGCGCGCGCGAGCGCGCACTTCGGTCGGCGTGAGCGCGCCGGTGTCGTCGATGTAGATGTGCGCCGACTTCATCATGTTGATCGCGGTGTTGATGCGCGACCACTCCTCGTCGCCGAACATGCCCGTGCGCAGGTGGCTCTGATCGACGCGGCCGAGCGAGGAGATCATGCGGAAGGCGAGCTGCTCGCGCGACATTTCCATGCTGAACACGCCCACTTTCGCCTTCTGCGGGCCAAAGGCGGCGTTCTCGGCGATGTTGAGCGCGAACGTGGTCTTGCCCATGGAGGGGCGACCGGCGATGACGATCAGGTCGCCCTTCTGGAGCCCGGCCGTCATTTCGTCGAGCTTGGTGAAGCCGGTGCTCACGCCGGTGAGCTGGCCGCTCGTCTGATGCAGGATGTCGAGTCTGTCGATGACCGCGCCGAGCTCGTCCCGCAACGGGACGAATCCCGAGCGCGCCTTGTTGCCGCTCTCGGCGATCTCGAAAACGCGCCGCTCCGCTTCATCGACGATGTCCGAAGCGGCGCGACCCTCGGGGTTGTAGGCGCTCGCAGCGATTTCGCCGCCGACGTGGATGAGCTTCCGAAGCATCGAGCGCTCGCGTACGGCTTCGGCATACGCGCGAACGTTCGCCGCGCTCGGCGTGTCCCGCACCAGCGTCGCCAGATAGGTCAGCCCGCCGGTCTCATCGGACAGGCCCTTGCGCTCCAGCCATTCGGAAACGGTCACCGCGTCCGCCGGCTCGCCGCGCCCTGAGAGCTCGGCGATGGCTTCGAAGATGAGCTGGTGATCCCGACGGTAGAAGTCGTCGGCCGCGAGCCTGTCGGCTATCGCGTCCCAGGTGCGGTTGTCGAGCAGCAGGCCGCCGAGGACGGCCTGCTCGGCTTCGATCGAGTGTGGAGGAGTGCGGATCTCCTCCAGCATGGCCTTGTCGCGCGAGCGCCGCGCGCCGGCGACCGAAACCTTGGGCTCGATGTCAGGCATTCGGGAAAGGAACGAAAACCGGCCGCCAGTCGACCGCCAGAGCGCATGATCCGACAACGCCCCGGCTTCGACCAGAGCGGCCTCGCCTGAAACGACGGTTTTATTCTTCCGGCAGCACGTTGACAGTCAGGTCGACCGTCACATCCGTATGCAGGTGCAGGTGGACGATGTGCTCGCCCGCCTGGCGGATCGGGCCGTGCGGCAGGCGCACTTCGGAGCGCTCGACCTCGTAGCCGGCATTGCGACAGGCCTCGGCGATATCGGCCGTGCCGATGGAGCCGAAGAGCTTCCCCTCGCCGCCCGCCTTGGCCGTGATCGTGAGCTTGAACCCTTCGAGCTTGGCGGCCCGCGCCTGCGCGGCCTCGAGCTCCTCACGCGCCGCCTTCTCGAGCTCGGCCCGGCGAGCCTCGAACCTGGCGATGTTCTCGGGCGTGGCGAGCGTCGCCTTTCCCTGTGGCAGCAAGTAGTTGCGGCCGTAGCCGGGCCGCACCTTCACACGGTCGCCGATGTTGCCGAGATTGGCGACTTTCTGCAGCAGTATGACTTCCATCGAACACCTACCTCGTTAAGCCAAGACTTCCGAACCTTTCCCGATACAGGCCCGAGTCCTTGATTTTCAGCGAGCCCCCGCCGGGCCGGCTCAAGTGCCGGCCGATGCGCGCGGCCGCAGCCAATTGTCCGCAAAGCCCCAGATGGCCAGCCCGAAGACCGTGATCGAGGTCGACAGCGGCACGATCAGAAGCACGTAGATCGCGGCGAGCCAGCCCTTGTTCAGCCGCCCACCCGCCTTGCTTCGGTGCGCGGCCGCGAGCCCCTGAAACGCGAGCGCGAGCAACGCCACCCACATGAGCGAGGCGATCAGCGCGCTCTCGCTCACGAACATCGTCACGATCAGCGCCGTGATCGTCACCCCCAGGGCAAGCCCGAGCTTCAGGCGCTGGAACTCACGCCCGAACGCCCCCGGCGCCTCGAGGAGCGTGGCCCACCAGCGCCCGAGCAGCAAGCCCCCGAAGACGATCCCAAGCGCGAGCGCCGCGAGCGCGCCCCACATCGAGCGCGCCCAGGCGAGCACGAGCTTGTCGCGGTCGCCTTCGAACTGAAACCCCGCGCTCTCCATCGAGTCGAGGAGCTGGTTGAGGAGCCGGGTCCAGACCGCCACTGGATCCTCGAGCGCGGCGTGAATGATCAAGAGCATCAGCCCCGCCCCGAGCACCGCGACCTGAAAGCACAGGTTCAACGAGCCCGTCCGCCTCAGCAGCACCGCGAGGGCGACAGGGCTGAAGAACAGCACCGCAAGCCCCACGAGCACCCACATCACGGGCTCGCTGCTGAATGAGTACACGACCCATCCTGCAACCACGGCTCCCGTTGCGGCAGTGCCTACCGCCGTGGCTGTATCGAACCGCAGTGCCGCCAAAACGGGGATGGCGACCACCAGAACGACGAACGGCGGCATGAGCTGCTGCATCAACGGCAGCACCAGCGCGCAAAACGCGATCGCCACGGCAGCGCGCCAAGGGCGCGAAGTGAGCCAAGCGGCGATAGCACGATGCATGCGCTTACACGCGCCCGCGCGAATCGCGGGGCGCGTGCCTCGATGGAAGACTCAGTGTTGGTCTGTGTACGGCAGCAAGGCCAGATAGCGGGCGCGCTTGATCGCGGTCGCGAGCTGGCGCTGGTAGTGCGACTTCGTGCCGGTGATGCGGCTCGGCACGATCTTGCCGGTCTCGGTGATGTAGCTCTTCAGGATCCCGAGATCCTTGTAGTCGATCTGCTCGATGCCTTCGGCGGTGAAGCGGCAGAACTTGCGGCGACGGAAAAAACGGGCCATGGCGTGTTCCTCGAGTGCGATCAGGCGGTGGCGGAGCTGGACTCTTCCTCGCCGTCCTCGGCGAAGCGCTCATCGCGCGCGTCCTCGTCGCCCTTGGCCATCGGCGAGGGCTCGGTCACTGCGCGGTCCATCTTGATCACCAGGTGACGCAGGACGGCGTCGCTGAAGCGGAACGCGCCGGTCAGCTCGTTCAGCGTTTTGGCGTCGCACTCGATGTTCATCAACACGTAGTGCGCCTTGTGCACCTTGGCTATCGGGTAGGCGAGCTGGCGCCGGCCCCAGTCCTCGAGGCGATGCACCGTGCCGTTGCCGGCCGCGATCATGCCCTTGTAGCGTTCCAGCATGGCCGGAACCTGCTCACTCTGGTCCGGATGGACCAGGAAAACGATCTCG
>DASVCI010000194.1:0-6790 GCA_036381695.1 Steroidobacteraceae bacterium | reverse complement strand
GCCAGCGTTCCGTCATGATCCGGCGGGGCTCGGCGTGGGCGCGAATTCGACGCGATTGTTGCGGGCAGCGATCTTGTTCCACTCACCGGCGGTGAGGTTGGCGAGCTGCTCGCCGGTGGGATAAGGCACGAGCGGACGGCGCCCGGCGTGCTCGATCTCGATGCTCAGGCCCGAGCCTGCGGCCTGGCGCAGCGATGCCACGAGATTCGCGAACGCGAGCGATTGGCGTTGCGCCGGGCTCAGGCCGTCGTCGAAGGGATTGCCGACGCGGTCACAACGTCGCATCGGCAGCTCGTCGGCGGCGAGCGAATAGCCCTCCACTCCGTTGCCGACCAGGCAGAACTCGCCGACGAACGTCGAGACTTTGAGCGTTCCCTTGAAATCGCTTGCTTTGAGTCGCTCGACCAGCTCGCGCAAACGCTCGAGGCGCGAGCCCGAGAGCGGCGCCTCCCCATACGGCACAGTTTCGATTTCCACACTGTGCTCGGGCGGCGGGGGTGCGACGGGTTGAGTGCTTGCCCTGAGCTGCACCGTTTGCTGAAGCGTTGCGAGCTGCGCCTGCTGCTCCTCGACCACTGCGGCCAGCCTGGTGTTCGATTGCATCAGCTCGCGACTGTTGTCGAGCAGGCGCATGTACAGGGCCGCGAGAACGAGCGTCGGCAGCAGGGCCAGCGCTGCGATCCCGGCTGCAAGCGACCAGCGGCTCGGCGCCGGTTCCGGCGACTCGACCGGCTCGGGCGTGATTGGCGCCGGTTGAGCCGTCGCTGCCGCTGCTGCGGGTTTGAGCTCGCTCGTCAGCCTTCGGGCGAAAGCTTCGAAACTGGCGAGCACGAAGCGTCGCATCTCCGAGCTGTGCTCCTTCAGCATCGAAGCAAAGGTGGCGCGGAGCATTCGCTCGAGATCGCCCTGCGAGGATCCACCGTCGCTCGTGACTCGCGCTGCGGCCTGACCGCCCTCGTGCACGACGACCGTGCGCGCCTCCCGGCGCTCCGGGAGCAGTCGCAACTGGTAGAGCACCCGGGACACATCGACTTGCTTGACTGTTTTGGGCAGAACGCCCACCGCCCCGAGCGCGCGCGCCTGGCTGACGTACAGCTCGCCTTCCTGGGAGGTGTACATGACCACCGGAATCATCGCGGTTTCGGGATTGCCCTTGATGGCTTGCACGGCCTGGAATCCGTCCATCCCGGGCATCAGGTGGTCCATGAAGATCACGTCCGGGCGGCTTTGGCGCAGCATTTCGAGCGCCTGCTCGGCGGATTCGGCCGCATCGACGCCGAGCCCGTAGCTCTCGAGCATGCGCCCGAGGATGACCCGGGCGGAGCGCGAATCATCGACGATGAGGGCTCGCTTCATGGAAGCCGTTCGGACGCCGTTTTGAGTGATCTTCTGGCCGAAGGTCGCGGCCTTGCGCGCGTAACATAGCTGCGTAAGTGCCTTGCTGACCAGCCCCTCAGACGCCGCTCGCGTGCGCGACGCCTGCCGAGCCTCGCCGGGACCCGATCCCGCAGCCGGCTCCTCTGTGATATCCGCTATCCGCCAGCGGGCGCGGGCGAGAGTATGCTCGACGGGCTCATGCCTCGACGAGGGAGGACGCTCCGATGGCCTACTCGACCGAAGACATTCGCAACATCGCACTGGTCGGGCAGGCCGGCGCCGGCAAGACCCTCCTCCTGGAAGCGCTGTTGTTCGAAGCCGGGGCGATCCGCGCGCGCGGGAGCCTGGAGCGCGGCACCACCGTAAGCGACTTCGATCCGGCCGAGCGCGCCCTCGGCCATTCCATCGACGCGGCGATCGTGCATTTGGAGCACGGCGCCTGCCACATGAACCTGATCGACACGCCGGGCTATCCCGATTTCGCCGGCCGCGCGCTCAGCATGCTCGAAGCTGTGGAGACTGCTGCGGTCGTCGTCAGCGCCGTCAACGGCATCGAGCCTGTCACCCTGAGGATGATGGAATTCGCGCGCGAGCGGGAACTGTGTCGGCTCGTGATCGTGAACAAGATCGACAGCCGCGATGCCCGTCCGGAGCAGTTGCTCGAGGATCTGCGCGAGACGTTCGGCCGCGAGTGCCTGCCGCTCAACCTTCCGGCCGAAGGCGGCCGCTCGGTCGTCGATTGCTTTTTTCAACCTGGCGCGGCCGCGCCGGACTTCTCCTCCGTCGAGGCCGCGCACACCGAGATCATCGATCAAGTGGTGGAGGTGGACGAGAAGCTCATGGCGCTCTACCTCGAGCAGGGCGAGGAGCTCTCGCCGGAGCAGCTTCACGATCCGTTCGAGCAGGCGCTTCGCGAAGGGCATTTGATTCCCGTCTGCTTCGTCTCGGGAGAGACTGGCGCGGGGGTCAAGGAGCTGCTCGATGTGTTCGCCCGGCTGATGCCGAACCCTCGCGAGGGCAATCCCCCGCCTTTCCTCAAAGGCGAGGGTCCCCAGGCGAAGCGCGTCGAAGTCGTGCCCGATCCCGACCGCCACGTGATCGGTCACGTATTCAAGGTGAACATCGATCCATTCGTCGGCAAGCTGGGAGTGGTGCGTGTGCATCAGGGAACGGTGCGCACGGGGGCGCAACTCTTCGTAGGCGATGCGCGCAAGCCCTTCAAGGTCGCGCATCTCTATCGCCTGCAAGGCAAGGACCACACCGAGATCGCGCAGGCCATTCCGGGTGACATCTGCGCAATCCCGAAAGTCGACGAACTGCACTTCGATGCAGTCGTGCACGACTCGCACGACGAAGATCACTATCACCTGAAGTCGATCGCCTTTCCGCCGGCGATGGCGGGCCTCGCGATCGAGCCCGAGCGACGCGGCGAGGAGCAGAAGCTGTCGGATGCCCTGCACAAGCTCATCGCCGAGGATCCCTGCGTGCGGGTCGAGCATCACTCGAGCCTCAACGAGACCGTGCTCTACGGCATGGGCGATCTGCATCTGCGCGTGCTGCTCGAGCGCATGTCTGAAAAGTACGGCGTGAGTTGCAAGACTCGCCCGCCGAGCATCCCGTATCGGGAAACGATCACGCGGCCGGCCGAGGGGCATCATCGCCACAAGAAGCAGACCGGCGGCGCGGGGCAGTTCGGCGAGGTGTATTTGAGAATCGAGCCGCTCGAGCGCGGGCGCGGCTTCGAATTCGTCGACGAGGTGGTCGGCGGTGCGATTCCCTCGCAATTCATCCCGGCCGTCGAGAAGGGTGTCCGGCAAGTGCTGGCCGAGGGCGTCATCGCAGGGTTTCCGCTGCAAGATGTAAGAGTGATCGTGTACGACGGCAAGCACCACCCGGTCGATTCGAAGGAAGTGGCGTTCGTCGCGGCCGGCCGGCGCGCATTTCAGCATGCGGTGCGCGATGCCGGGCCCATCGTGCTCGAGCCGATCGTCAGGATCGAGGTCACCTCACCGGTTGCGGCGACAGGCGACATCACGGGCGATCTCGCCACACGGCGAGGACGCGTCAGCGGCAGCCACTCGCTTCCCGGGCAGCGCACGCGCATCGACGCTCTCGTGCCGCTCGCCGAATTGAACGACTATCAGTCGCGGGTGAAATCCCTGACCGGAGGCGAGGGCACGTACACGATGGAGCTCAGCCATTACGATCCGGTCCCGCCGAAGAAACAGCAGGAGCTGATGAACGCCTTCAAGCGCGTCGAGGAGGAGTAATCTGCCTGGACGGGCTTGGAGAAGCCCGCCCTTCCCCCTCATCATCGCGCGATGCTTCATCGCGGATTCCGACAGCGGGCGCTCCCGGCAGGGGCGCGCGTGAGCCGACTCGTCTTGCCAGCCGTTGCGGCGGCGGCAGTCGTTGCGCACGCAGTCGAGAACGCGACGCTCAGCATCGATCGGATCGAAGGGGAGGGCTGGACGCTCGAAGGAGTCGAGGCGACTCATCAGCTCACGAACGGGAGCGTGCGCATCGAGATCGCCCGGCTCGACGCTCCGATCTTTCGACAACAATTGCAACGCGTGACCATCGAATGCCCGAGGCTCGAGCTCACAGCCGCGCGCTTCGGTTGCCAAGGCGCAAGCGTGACGGCGCAATGGCCGGGCTTCGGTCGTCAGAGTCTGCGGGCGAGCATCGCTTACGGCCGACGTGACGACTCACTCGAGGTGTCGATCGACGGGCTCGGCATGGGCCCGGGCACGATGAGCCTGATGGCTTCGATGCGCGAGAAGGCTTGGAGCCTCGATGCTCGGCTGCAACGAATGCCATTGGATCGGCTTGCTCAGATCGCGGCCCTGTACGTGCCACTCCCGCAGCTTTCGGGCTCCGGCGAGATCACCGCGTCCGTCAGCGCCAGCGGTTCGGGTTCTCAATTGCAGACGGCAGCCTTCGACGGCCGGCTCGACAGCCTGACCATGAACAATGAGAGCGGGAGCCTGGCAAGCGACAAGTTGTCGCTCGTGTTGCGTGCCAAGGTCCGAAGTGAGGCATCCGATTGGCGTTTCGACATCGAGGCCATCTCCGAATCCGGTCAGGCCTACTTCGATCCGATCTTTTTCGACTTCGGCGCGCGTCCTCTCGAGACCTCGGCTCGTGGCTCGTGGTCGAGCGCTCGCGTGATCGACTTCGAGCAATTCTCGCTGCGCCATTCGGGGGCTGTGATTGCGAGCGGAACGGCCAGCGTGGACCTCAAAGAGGAGCAACCCCTGCGCGCGTTGGCCGCCACGATCCAGTCGATCGAGTTCCCTGGCGCCTACGAGACCTACTTGCAGCCCTTCCTGCTCGACACGAGCTTTCACTCGACGAGCACCGCCGGCACGCTGAGCGGCTCGGTCCGCATCGAAGAGGGTGTGCCGCAGGCCCTCGAGCTCGTCTTCGACAACGTCGCCTTCGAGGAGGGCGACACGGTCGGGCTCCATGGCTTGAACGGAACCTGGCGTTGGAGCACCTCGGCGCCGAGCGGTTCGACGGACGGCAGCACCGCGTTGCGCTCCGACCTGCGCTGGGAGAGCGGAATCCTGTTCGGGCTCGACCTGGGACCGGGAGCGCTCGAGTTCATGACCCGCGACAGACAATTCCGACTCCTCGAGCCGGCGCGCATCGTGCTCCTCGACGGCGCGATCAGGCTCGACAGCCTGCGCGTCCGCAACGCAGGTTTGCCCAGCATCGCGTTCATGATCGATGCGGTCATCGAGCCCGTCAGCGTCTCGCAGCTTTGTCGCGCGTTCGGCTGGCCGGAATTCGGTGGCCGCGTCGGCGGAAACATCTCGAAGCTGCGATATCGCGATGGCGTACTCACTCTCGGCACGGTACTGCATGCGCAGGTGTTCGACGGCACGGCGACGATCAGCGACCTGCGACTGGAGGATCCGTTCGGCCAATGGCCGCGCTTCTATTCGAACATCGCGTTCGACCAGCTCGACCTCGAGCTGCTCACGAGCGCGTTCTCGTTCGGCCGCATCACCGGGCGATTGTCCGGCGCCATCGAGGGGCTCGAGCTCTTCAACTGGACGCCGGTCGCCTTCGATGCGCGCCTCTACACACCGCCGGGCGATCGCTCCCGCCATCGGATCAGCCAGCGGGCGGTCGAGACCCTCGGCAGCCTGGGCGGGAGCCGCGCGAGCGTGACGGTAGCCCTGTCGAGCGGGTTTCTGCGATTCTTCGAGGACTTCAATTACGACAGGCTGGGCCTGTCGTGCCGGCTCGAGAACGAAGTATGCGTGATGGACGGGATCGCACCCGCCCCCAATGACGGCTACTACCTCGTAAAAGGAAAGGGCCTGCCGCGAATCGACGTCATCGGGAACTCGCGCCGCGTCGACTGGCCGAGACTGGTCAGCCAGCTCGTGGCAGCGACGCAATCGGGCGGCCCGACGATCGGCCGCTGAGCCCGCCAAGAGGTGCGATCCTGGTGAGTGCGGCCATGGGACGAACGCGAACCAGTCCGGCCGGCGAGCTGCCCTGTAGTAGCATCCTCTCAGCCGTGAACCGGCTGGTCGCGCTTTCTTGATGAAGGAGTTGACGATGCAGCGCTTTCTTCCGCTCAAGCTCGCCGCCTGCTCGCTGGCGTTGTCGGCTTGCGTAACGATCAACGTGTACTTCCCGGCCGCCGCGGCGGAGAAGGCCGCGGACAGGATCATCGAGGACGTCTGGGGCGAGCGCGCCAGACCGCCCGAGGCCGACGATCGCAAAGATCAGCGCAGCTCGCTTCATACGGGGCGCGACGAGCGCGTCTTGCTGGCGGCCGCCGGCAAGGTACTCGAGCTGCTCGTGCCGAGCGCGCACGCTGCGCAAGCCGATTTGAACGTCGATACTCCTGCGGTCCGCCAGCTCACGCGTTCGATGGAGCAGCGCCACGCGCAGCTCGAGCCCTACTACGATTCCGGTGCGGTCGGCCTGACCCGCGACGGACTGATCGAAGTGCGCGACCAGAACTTGATCCCGCTTCCCGAGCGCAACCGGGTGCGCAAGCTCGTCGCGGAGGAAAACGCCGATCGCACGAGCCTGTATCGCGAGATCGCCTCGGCGAACGGCCATCCGGAGTGGGAAATGGACATCCGCTCGACCTTCGCCGAGCGCTGGATCGACAAGGCGGCCGCCGGCTGGTACTACCAGGACGCCTCCGGCGCGTGGAAGCAGAAGAAGTAAAGAATCGCGCAAGCGGGCCCCACCCTGTCCCGCCCCGCAAGCGGGGGAGGGAAGAGAGTCGCGCGACTGTGTGGTCCCTTCCCCCGTGAAACGGGGGAAGATACCGTCTTTCCCGTCAACCTCCAGAGGCGACCAACGAGGGGTTGTACGGAACGCGGTACTTCAAGATTCCAAATGCGATGTGCAGCAGGCGGCGCATCAGCGCGCCCAAGGC
>DASVCI010000193.1:0-9288 GCA_036381695.1 Steroidobacteraceae bacterium | reverse complement strand
GTCCTTGAAGTGACACTCGACGAACGACTTGCCGTCGAGAACCACTCGCTGCCCGACGAACGACTTGCCACGCACTGCTTTCATCTTGAACTCGCCAATCGACTCGAAGGCCTTCGGGGCCCGCAGTTCTACACGATCAGGCGCGGCGAAAGAAGCGCCGCGGCGCGCGGGCGCAGGATCAGGGGAAAGACGAGGCAGCCGTTTCGCGCGAGGAAACGGCTGCCCCGGCCAGCGGGCCGGCGGCACTCACCGCGGCCCGTCCCTCCCTGGGCTACTTCCCCTTGCGCGGCTTTTGCGCCGTTCTCTTCTTTCCCCCTGAGCGTTTTCTTCCGGCCGCGCGCGCCGTTTTGCGCGCCGCCTTCTTCGCCTTCGTTTGGGACCGCGCGGCCTTGGCCGGCCGCCTGGCCGATTTCGCCGCCGCCCGCTTCGCCGCCTTTTTGGCGGCTTTTCTGGCCGGGCGCCCGGCAGCCGCCTTTTTCGCAGGAGCCTTCTTTTTCGCCGCCTTCTGCTTGGGCTTCGCCGCGGGCTTGCTGGCTGCCGCGCGTTCGGCCGATTCAGCTCGAGCCGATGAGGCCGCCTTGGTGGATGAAGGCGCTGCGGCCTTCACGTCGGAGGCCAGAGCATGGATCGCGAACATGGCGCCATACGGGTCCTGGAATTGCGCGATCCAGTCGCCTCCCGGCACTTCCATGGGACCGTTGACGAGCACGGCGCGGGCGGCCTTGGCCTTGCGCACGGTGCCCTCGATGTCCTTCACGCGGACGTAGCTGGTCCACGCGGGCGGGCCCTGCATCTGCGGCATTTGCTTGTAGATGCCTCCACGCTGCATGCCGTTGCTGCCGAAGGTGCGATACACGAACCCCTCGCCCATCTGGTGCTCGTCCATCGACTCCCAGCCGAACAGAGCCGAATAGAAATCGAAGGCGGCCTGATCGTCGGTGGTGGCGAGCTCGTTCCAGGACACCTCGCCTCTTTCCGGCGGGGATTCTTCGGAAGACGGCTCAGGGCTCGCGTAGACCCCGAAGGCGGCGCCCTGCGGGTCGCGCAGCTGGGCGTACTTGCCGCCGTTCGGCATGCTCGTGACGTCCTTGATCACGCTCGCGCCCAGGCCCCGCGCCTGCTCCACCAACGCCTCGATATCGGAGGCACTGATGTACGGGAGCCAGTGCGGTGTCGTAGAAGGCTCGACCACGATGCCCGCCAAAGGGCCTCTCGGGCCGACGAACAGCAGGTAGGAAGGATCCTCCTCCCAGGTCTGCGCGCGCCAGTTGAGCACCTTCGTATAGAAGGCCTGCGCCCCCTCGCCGTTCGGCGTGGTGAGCTCGTGCCAAACGAACCGTCCTCGGAGTGCGTTCTCTGCCATCACGATCTCCCCGATGAGGCGTATGGGATAGCAACGGCCGTCGAGCATACTCTGAGCGCTGTCGCAAAGGTAAGGTCGATGAGCCCGGATGAGCCGCGATGGCTCTTCCGGCGTATCGACCGCGGCAAGCGGGCGGCCCGAGACTCGATCCAGCGGTGAAATGGCCGCGTCAGGGGCACTCGCATGTCGTGGACCGACGAGCGCATGGAAGACCCGACCCTCGCGCAGAGCGAGGGCATGAGCCGGCTTCTCTGGTCCGGCCGTGCTTCGTACGCATGGGACGTGAAATGGCTCGCGCCCGCACGGGGCATAGAGCTCAACGGGCGCGAGGTCGTCCTCGCCCATTTGCGGCGCGAGGCCTCGGGCATGCGGGAGCCGGAGTTCACGAGCCTGCGTTGCAGCGCCGGCGAACGCCTTCTTCTCGATGAGTTCGCCGTTCGCTTTTTCTATAGCGGTGCAGGGCTCTGTCGCGCCCCGATCGAACCCGGCGATTTCGTCGAATTGCACCGCCTGCGCATTCTCGAGCTGACAGACGGTCGGATCACGACCGAGACCTGCATCGAAAACTGGACCGTGCTGCCGCCGCCAGGCGACAGACGGCGCGCGCCTGAAAGCGCGGCGCCCCCCTGCCCGAAAGGGCATGGCTCCTGAGACCCCGACGCGTGGCTCTTCCGGGCAATGTCGTTATGACAAACCCCCTCGCACAATCGCGCCCTTCGCTTTTCCCCCTTGTTCTTCGAGGAGTCTTCCCCATGGGTACGCCCCGTTTCCGCAGGCGCGTCGTCTGCGCTGCCGCCGCCGTATTGCTCACCGGTCTGTCCTCCACCCTGTTCGTCTCGGCCGAGCCTCAGCGTCTCGAGCGCCGCCACGCTACGCCGGTCAAGGCCGTCGATCGGGCGACAGTGGATCGGGGCCGCTATCTGATGCGCACTGCCGGGTGTAACGATTGCCACACGCCCGGCTACGCGGCGAGCGCCGGCAACGTCGAAGAGAGCAAGTGGCTCACCGGGGATTCCATCGGCTGGTCGGGGCCCTGGGGCACGACGTATCCGATCAACTTGCGCCTCTTCATGCAGACCGTGAGCGCCGACCAGTGGCTGCAGATTGCTCGAAAGCCCGCGCGGCCGCCGATGCCTTGGTTCGCATTGCGCGACATGTCGGATGAGGACTTGCTTGCCATCTACTACTACGTGCGCTCGCTCGGCGCAGCCGGCTCGCCCGCCCCCGAATACCTGCCGCCGGGCGTCGAAGCCCGGACGCCCGTCGTGAAGTTCCCTGACTGACGCTCCGCCGCGCTCATGAGTGCTCGCCGTCTCATGAGCGCGGCATCGAGGCTCGCGGCTCTCCCCGGGAGCCGCTGAGTGCTCGCGATCGAGACGCCCTGGGGCCGTTGACGCCGCCACGACCCCTTGCGAAAACGCGCTGATGCGGTACAACGGCATCACGCTCGGCGCAGTCAACGATAATCATGAGAAGAACCAGCGGCCCGCGGCTCTCACGTCGCGCTTTCGTCAGCCTCGGCGGTGCGCTCTTGCTTGCCGGCGCAACGCTTGCTCCCCCGGCCTTCGCCCAGGCGGACCAGACGCTCAGGATCTGGTTCATCCGCGCCGCGCACAGCGAGCTCGATGTGGAAGGCGCTTCCCGCCCGGTCCCTGACCGGGGGATGAGCTATCCCCTGACTCGTCAGGGCCTCGAGCAGGCGAGCGCGCTTGCGCAGGCGCTCGCTCACGAGCCCTTGAGCGCGATCTACACGAGCACTCACTTGCGCGCCGTGCAAACCGCCGATGCGCTCGCGCTCCAGCACCGATTGACCTTCTCGCTCGCCCGCGAAGCGGGCGAGATCGACCTCGGCATCGCTCCTGAGGCGCCGCTCGATGCGCGCGCGGTCTATGTCGAGCTCACTCACAAGTGGCTCGTCGAGAAGGATCGGGACGCTCGTTACGGGCAAGGGGAGAGCTTCGCCGAGGTGCAGCGGCGATTTCTCCCGTTCGTGCGCGAGCTGATGAACCGGCACGCGCTCGATACCGGCATCGTCGTGATCGTCTCCCATGGCCCGACGCTCGAGCTCATGGTGCCGGCGCTCACGACGAACGTGTCGGCCGAATTCGCTATGCGACACCCACTGCCCCCTGCCGGGATCATAAAGACCGAGCTTCGCGACAGTCGGCTGTACTGCACCGAGTGGGCCGGAATCGCGAGCACCGAGTTTTCCGCCGGCGAATAGGTCGCCCGGGTCCGTTCGCGCTCGCGCCAGTGAGACGGACGCGCGCGCGGCGCGAAGCCGCCCGAAGACGCTGCGCTCACGAGGCCTCAGGCATTCGATCCTGAAGGGGGGGCCGGCATTGTTAGAATCGGCCCACGACTTTGAGCCCGGTAGGTCCCCATGCGCAAAGTGCTCTGGATCCTTCTCTCCCTGATCGGCGCCTTCGCAGTCGGCGGCATCGCCTTGAATCGCGGCGAAACCCTGAACGCCATGTGGATCGTCGTGGCGGCCGCCTGCATCTACGCGCTCGGCTATCGCTTCTACAGCGCGTGGATCGCCGCCAAGGTGCTGAGCGCCGACCCCATGCGCGCCACCCCGGCCATCCGCCTCAACAACGGGCGCGACTTCGTGCCTACGCACCGGTGGATCGTGTTCGGACATCACTTCGCCGCGATCGCCGGGCCCGGGCCCTTGATCGGCCCGACCCTGGCGGCGCAGTTCGGCTATCTGCCCGGCACGTTGTGGATCCTGATCGGTGCGGTGCTCGGTGGCTGCGTTCAGGACATGACGATCCTGTTCCTGTCCACGCGCCGCGACGGACGGAGCCTTGGCCAGATGGCGCGGGACGAGCTGGGGCCGATCGGCGGCGTCGCAGCGATCCTCGGCACGCTCACCATCATGATCATCCTGATCGCGGTCCTGGGCCTGGTGGTGGTGAACGCGATGAAGCACAGCCCGTGGGCGACCTCGACCGTGTTCGCGACCATTCCGATCGCTCTCCTCATCGGCCTGTACCTGCGCAACATCCGCCCGGGGCGGGTGCTCGAAGCCTCGGCGATCGGAGTGACGCTGCTGCTTCTGGCCGTGGTCGGCGGTGGCGCAGTCAACGCGCACCCGTGGCTGGCCTCGCTGTTCGACATGGAGGGCATTCCGCTCGCGTGGTTCGTGATCGGCTACGGATTTTTCGCAGCCGTGCTGCCCGTGTGGCTTCTGCTCGCGCCGCGCGACTATCTCTCCACCTTCCTCAAGCTCGGCACGGTGTTCCTGCTGGCCATCGCAGTGATCGTGATGCGCCCTGAAATCCGCATGCCGGCAGTGACCCAGTTCATCGACGGCACCGGTCCGATCTTCGGCGGCGCGCTGTTTCCGTTCGTGTTCATCACTGTCGCGTGCGGAGCCATATCCGGATTCCACGCGCTCGTCTCGAGCGGCACGACGCCGAAGCTGATCGGGAACGAGTCCGACGTGCGACTGATCGGTTACGGCAGCATGATGCTCGAATCCTGCGTGGCCGTGATGGCGATGATCGCGGCAACGCTGCTCGAGCCCGGCGTGTACTTCGCGATCAACAGCGCTCCGGGCATCGTCGGCGCGACGGCTGAAGAGGCGGTGGCGACGATCTCGAGCTGGGGCTTCCCGGTCACTGTCGAGCAGATGCGGGCGCTCGCGCACGAGATGGGCGAAGCGACGCTGTTCGCGCGCACTGGCGGAGCGCCTTCGCTCGCTGTCGGCATGGCGAGCATCTTCGCCAGCGCCTTCGGCGAAGGGCTCCTGGCGGTCTGGTACCACTTCGCCATCATGTTCGAAGCGGTGTTCATCCTCACCACGCTCGATGCCGGCACGCGCGTCGGGCGCTTCATGCTGCAGGATGCGCTCGGTCACGTGATCAAACCGCTCGGCCGCACGTCCTGGTATCCATCGGTGCTCATCACGAGCGCGCTGGTCGTGGCCGGTTGGGGCTACTTCCTCTACATCGGCGTGGTCGATCCGAACGGAGGCATCAACATCCTCTGGCCGCTCTTCGGCATCGCGAACCAGTTGCTGGCCGGCATCGCGCTGTGTGTGGCGACCGGCATCCTCGTCAAGCAGGGCAAGGCTCGCTACGCCTGGGTCACGGGGCTTCCGCTCGCATGGCTCGCGATCATCACGACGACCGCGACGTGGCAAAAAATCGTCTCGCCGGATGTGCGCGTAGGATTTCTTGCGGCCGCCGAGCAGCTTGCGGACAAGCTCGCAGCGGGAGCGCTCACGCCGCAGCAGGCCGCAGTCGCCCCGCAGCTCATCTTCAATCAGCGGCTCGATGCCGCGCTCGCCCTGCTTCTGACGGCGATCCTCTGGGTCGTCATCATCGACATGCTGCGCGTAAGCTGGCGCGCCATCCGTGGCTTGCCAGTTCCCCCGAGCTCCGAAGCACCGGCGGTGCAGCTCGCAGAGGTGCGGTCATGAAAGAAAGATGGCACGCGCTGTGGAATCTGATTCGTGCGCTCGCGAGAGACGACGCGTACGAGCGCTATCTCGCGCATCATGCGCGCTCACATCCGGATCGCGCTCCGCTCGATCGGCGCTCGTTCTACTTGATCGAGCAGGAAAGGAAGTGGACGGGCGTGGCCCGCTGCTGCTGAGCGAAGCGCGGATTACCCCCACCCCGTTTCTCCCCCGTTTCACGGGGGAGGCGGATTACCCCCACCCTGTCCCTCCCCCGTTTCACGGGGGAGGGGATGCTCATTCATGCGGGGGGAGGAGACGCTCATTCATGCGGGGGAGGGGACGCTCGTTCATGCGGGGGAGGAAGAAGTTGCGGGGCGGCGGGACAAGAAGGTCCCCTCCCCCGCTTGCGGGGGAGGGGCAGGGAGGGGGTTACACCTCGAATCCCTGCTGCACGATAGGTAGCGAACGCAGGCGACGGCGAGTGGCTGCGTAGATGGCGTTACACACTGCAGGCGCCACGAGCGCGACGGCCGGCTCTCCCATGCCGCCCGGCTTCTCCTCGCTCTCGACGACGTGCACTTCGATCTCAGGCATCTCGTTGATCCTGAGCAGGCGATAGTTGTCGAAGTTCTGCTCCTGAACCCGACCGTTGCGGATGTTGATCTCGCCGAACAGCGCCGCAGTGAGGCCGAACACGATGCCGCCCTCGGCCTGCGCGCGCACGATGTCGGGATTGACCACTTGCCCGCAGTCGACCGCGCAGACGATGCGATGGATCTTCAGGCGCTTGCCTTCGACGGAAATCTCAGCCACCTGCGCAAGATAAGTGTCGTAGCCCGACATCAGGGCGATGCCGTGATGGCGACCTTCGCGCGCGCGGCCCCATCCGGCCTTCTTGGCCGCCACATCGAGCACCATCTGCCAGCGCGGCTGCTTGTTCAGGAGCCCGCGACGGAACTCGTAAGGATCGAGCTGCGCTTCGGCGGCGAGCTCGTCCATGAAGCTCTCGATCGAGTAGCAGTTGAGCGCATGGCTGACCGAGCGCCAGTAGCCCACGTCGATGCCGATCTCGTGCCGCAGGTAGTCCACGTGGACGTTCGGCACGTCGTAAGGAAAGTTGTGAGCAGCCTCGATTGCGAACGGATCGATCGCGTTCTCCACCGCGGCCGGAGCCCATCGAGCCGTGATGGAGGGAGCGACCAGGTGAATCCGCACGGCGTTCAACTGGCCCGCGCTGTCGAATGCTGCGGCCAGAGTGTTGCGCGCGGGCGGACGATATTTGTCGTGCGTCGTGTCGTCCTCTCTCGTCCAGAGGAGCTTGACCGGCTTGTTCGCCGCTTTCGCGCATTCGACGGCGGCCGGGATGAAGTCGACATCCAGCCGCCGACCGAACCCTCCGCCCAAAAACGTCGTGTGCACGAACACCTTCTCGGGCGGCAGTCCCGCCGCTTGTGCCGCGACGCTCTGCGCGAGCTGCTGCGCCTGCGTCGGTGCGTAGATGTGGCAACCGTCCTCGCGAAACTCGACGGTGCAGTTCTGCGGTTCGAGCGTCGCATGCGCGAGCATCGGCAGCTCGTAAACCGCCTCGACCCTGCGACTCGACGAGCGCAGCGCCTTGCGCGCGTCGCCATCATCACGAACGACTTGCCCGTCTTTCGAAGACGCAGCTTTCAGCCCTGCGTAGATCGAGGCATTCGAGAGCTTCGCAGCGGGACCGGGGCTCCACTCGATCTCGAGCGCATCGCGCGCTTTCTTTGCCTGCCACCACGAGTCCGCGATGACCGCGACGCCCGAGGACGTCTGCACGACGTGGCGCACGCCCGGCATGGCCTGCGCTTTGTCCGCCTTGAAGCTCTTTACGCCGCCACCCAGCTCAGGCGGCTGCGCCAGTGCTGCATGAAGCATCCCCGGCAGGCGCACGTCGATGCCGAACTGGGCGCTGCCGTCGACCTTGGAAGGAGTATCGAGACGCGGCCGCGACTGGCCGATGTACTTGAACTGGTCGCGCGGCTTGAGCTCGATGTTGTCCGGCTTCGGCAACGCGGCGGCCGCTTCCGCCAGCTCGCCGAACGATTTGCGACGGCTCGTGAATAGCACGTATCCGTCCGCGATCGAGCAGGATTGCGGGGGCGCCCGCCACTCCTTGGCCGCGGCCATGATCAATCGGGTGCGCGCTTCGGCGCCGGCCATCCGCAGCTTTTCCCAAGCATCCCGCACGCTCGTGCTGCCGCCGGTGACCTGTCCACCCAGCAAGCTGTTGATGTATTCGGAGCCGACCGGAGCGAACTCCACCTTGATGGTGGACGGATCCACGTTCAGCTCTTCGGCAATCAAGGTCGGGAGCGCCGTGTAGACGCCCTGGCCCATCTCCGAACGATCGCACAGCACGGAGATGGAGCTGTCGGTCCCGATCCTGAGCCAGGCATTGGCCTGCACCAGCTTGGCCGGGCCGCTGCTGGCGGCTTGCTCCGGCTTGCTGCACGCGGGCAGGTAGATCGCGATGACCAATCCCCCCGAGGCCGCGGCGGCGGTCTTGAGAAAAGCCCGGCGGGACAGCGAATTTCGTGCGCTCTCGAGGAGTCCGGAATCTTGAAGTGCCATGTCAGCCGCCCTCCTTGCCCATCAGCCCGGCCGCGCGATGAATCGCTTTGCGGATCCTCGAATAAGTGCCGCAGCGGCAAAGATTGCCCGCCATGGCGCTGTCGATGTCCGCATCCGAAGGGGAGCGGTTGCCGTTCAGGAGCGCGACCGCCGACATGATCTGCCCCGACTGGCAGTAGCCGCACTGGGGCACGTCGAGCTCGATCCAGGCCCGCTGGACGGGGTGGCTGCGGTCGGGTGAAAGCCCCTCGATAGTGGTGATCGACTTGCCGGCTACGCTCTCCACGGGTGTGATGCACGAGCGCATCGGCGCGCCGTCGACATGGACCGTGCATGCACCGCACAACGCCTGTCCGCATCCGTACTTGGTGCCGGTGAGGCCAAGGGTGTCTCTCAAAACCCACAGAAGCGGAGTATCGCCGGCGACGTCCACCTCCTGTGACTGACCGTTCACAGTGAGCTTGACCATGATTCCCCCTTCGGGCCAGCTTGGCCGGTTTGTTTTGGATCGAACTATACGCCCCTCACGGTCCGTGGGGCGGCCGGGCCGCTCGCCCGGTCCTCGCACGAACGGGACTCAGGCAGGAAGCAACAATCTACGCTCGAGGCCCCAAAGAGCATCCGAACAAACCGTGTCAGGGTTGCAAGCGGCGGGCCGTCGGCTGCGAATGTTGCGCTCCGCCGGCCTCGTAAGTTGCGCTCGCACGCTCGCGCCGCTTGCGCAAATGAGCGCTCACCTCATGCGCGAAACAGCGTCTGCCCCACGATTTGAGCCCCACTGTCTCAACCCGGCGACGCTCGTGCCGGAAAGTTTGACACTCGCGAGGAGGCTCATGTAATTACCCTCGCTCCGCATTACTTCCGCCGACAGTCGAGGAGAGTCGTCATGGCGTTGTGGAAAGATCAGTACGGC
>DASVCI010000192.1:0-10431 GCA_036381695.1 Steroidobacteraceae bacterium | reverse complement strand
AACCTGTACAAGCCCACCCCGACCAGTCGCCGGAGGCTCGCGATGGAAGATTTCGATTTCGGACTCGGGCCGGAGATCGACGCGCTGCGCGAGAGCGTAGCCAGGTTCGCCAGCGAGCGGATTGCCCCGCTCGCCGACGAGATCGACCGCACCAACCGCTTCCCCCGCGAGCTGTGGCCGGAGTTCGGCGCGATGGGGCTCCTCGGCATCACGGTCGAAGAGGAGTTCGGCGGCGCGGGGCTCGGCTACCTCGCGCACGTGGTGGCGATGGAAGAGATCAGCCGCGCGTCGGCTTCTGTCGGCCTGTCCTACGGGGCGCATTCGAATTTGTGCGTGAACCAGCTTCGTCGCTGGGGAACAGCATCTCAGAAGCAGCGCTATCTGCCCAGACTGATCTCGGGCGAGCACCTCGGGGCGCTCGCGATGAGCGAGCCGGGAGCGGGCTCGGACGTGATCGGCATGCGCACGCGCGCGGTCAAACGCGGCGACAAGTACATCTTGAACGGCAGCAAGATGTGGATCACCAACGGGCCGACCGCTGACGTGCTGGTCGTGTACGCAACTCTGGACCCGGAGCTTGGAGCCCGTGGCGTCACCGCGTTCATCATCGAGCGCGGCATGAAAGGTTTCCGCACCGCGCAGAAGCTGGACAAGCTCGGCATGAGAGGCTCGGACACCTGCGAGCTCGTGTTCGAGGACTGCGAGGTGCCGGCCGAGAATCTTTTGCATCAGGAGGGGCGCGGCGCCGAAGTGCTGATGAGCGGGCTCGACTACGAGCGCGTCGTGCTCGCCGGCGGACCGCTCGGCATCATGCGCGCCTGCCTCGACATCGTCGTGCCGTACTTGCACGAGCGCAAGCAGTTCGGCCGGCCCATCGGCACGTTCCAGCTCATGCAGGGCAAGCTCGCCGACATGTACACCAACATGAACGCGTGCCGGGCCTACGTCTATTCGGTCGCGAGCGCCTGCGATCGCGGCCGCATCACCCGCTTCGATGCCGCCGGGTGCATCCTGCAAGCGTCCGAGCGCGCCACCGTCATGGCGCTCGATGCCATCCAGGCGCTTGGAGGCAACGGCTACATCAACGATTATCCGACCGGGCGACTCCTTCGCGATGCGAAGCTGTACGAGATCGGTGCCGGCACCAACGAGATCCGCCGCATGCTCATCGGCCGGGAAATTTTCGAGGCGACGACTCAATGATCCAGACGCGCGTGGACCAGAACTCGGAGGCCTTTCACACCAATGCCTCCTACATGCGGGCCCTCGCCGAGGAGTTGAAGCAACGAACCGCCATTGCAGCCCTCGGTGGAGGCGATGAGGCGCGGCGCAAGCACACAGAGCGCGGCAAGCTCCTGCCGCGCGATCGTGTCGAGGCGCTGCTCGATCCGGGCTCCCCTTTTCTCGAGCTGTCTCCGCTAGCCGCCGAAGGCATGTATGACAATGGCGCGCCGGCGGCCGGGATCATCACGGGGATCGGCCGCATCCACGGCGCCGAAGTCATGGTCGTCGCGAACGACGCCACCGTCAAAGGCGGCACCTACTTCCCGATGACTGTGAAGAAGCACCTGCGGGCCCAGGAGATCGCCCGGGAGAATCGCCTGCCCTGCATCTATCTGGTCGACTCGGGCGGCGCGTTCCTGCCGTTGCAGGACGAAGTCTTCCCCGACCGTGATCACTTCGGACGCATCTTCTACAACCAGGCGCGTTTGTCGGCCGAAGGCATTCCACAGCTTGCGGTGGTGATGGGCTCGTGTACGGCCGGTGGCGCCTACGTTCCGGCCATGTGCGACGAGACGATCATCGTGCGCAAGCAAGGAACGATTTTCCTTGGCGGCCCGCCGCTCGTTCGCGCCGCAACCGGTGAAGTCGTGGATGCCGAGTCGCTCGGCGGAGGCGACGTGCACACCCGAATCTCGGGTGTTGCCGACCTGCTCGCCGACAACGACACGCATGCGCTCGCGCTCGCGCGCGAAGCAGTCCGACATCTTGCCCGGCGTTCGCAACCCTGGCTTGCGAGGCAGGAGCCCCGCGAGCCCGCCTATGATCCCGAAGAGCTCTACGGCATCATTCCGCGAGACACGCGCTATCCGTACGACGTGCGTGAGATCATCGCGAGAATCATCGATGGTTCGCAGTTCCATGAGTTCAAGCCGCTTTACGGCAAGACGCTCGTGTGCGGCTTCGCTCATCTGCAAGGCTGGCCCGTCGCGATCGTCGCCAACAACGGCATCCTGTTCTCCGAGTCCGCCCTCAAAGGCGCGCACTTCATCCAGCTCGCCAACCGACGCGGCGTGCCGCTCATCTTCCTGCAGAACATCACCGGCTTCATGGTCGGCAAGAAGTTCGAGCAAGGCGGCATCGCGAAGGACGGCGCCAAGATGGTCACGGCTGTCGCATGCTCGCGCGTACCGAAATACACCGTGATCATCGGAGGCTCGTTCGGAGCTGGAAATTACGCGATGTGCGGACGAGCGTACTCGCCACGCATGTTGTGGACTTGGCCGAACGCGCGCATCTCGGTCATGGGCGGCGAGCAAGCGGCGCAAGTGCTCGCCACCGTGCGAAGCGATGGTTTGAAAGCGCGCGGCGCGAGCTGGCCGGAAGAGGAACGGCAGCGCTTCATGGACGAGATCCGCCAGCAATACGAGACCCAGGGCAATCCCTACTACGCCACCGCCCGCCTCTGGGACGATGGCGTCATCGATCCCGTCGATACGCGCCGGGTGCTGGGCCTCGCGATCAGCGCGGCCATGAACGGGCCGCCGCCGGGAGAGGAGCACTACGGCATCTTCAGAATGTGAGCGACGCGCCCATGACCCTCGTCACGACCAGCATCGACCAGCGGGGCGTAGCGACCGTCACGCTCAATCGTCCGGACAAGCACAACGCTTTGGATGCGCCGACCATTCGGGCGCTCCACGAGGCGCTGCTTCGAGCTGGCACCGACGCGCGCGTACGCGTCGTCGTCCTGACCGGCGCAGGAGCGAGCTTCTGTGCGGGAGCGGACATCGCGCACATGCGCTCGATGATGAGCGCGACGGAGGAGCAGAATGTCGAGGACGCCCTGCTGCTCGCGCGCTGCCTCCGGACGCTCGATGAGCTCGAGCGCCCGGTGATCGCGCGGGTCAACGGCAACGTGTTCGGCGGCGGAGTCGGCGTGGTGGCCTGTGCCGACATCGCAATCGGAGCGGCCGCAGCCAAGTTCGCGCTCACAGAAGTACGGCTCGGCATCGTGCCTGCCGTGATCTCGCCCTACGTCGTCCCTGTGATCGGTCCGCGCCAGGCTCGACGCCTGTTTCTCACAGCGGCTCCTTTCGACGCGGCCGAAGCGCAAAGGCTCGGGCTGCTGCATGAGGTCGCGACGGCCGAAGAGCTCGATGCACGCGTCGAGGCGCAGATCGAGCTGATCCTGCGAGGCGGCCCTGAAGCGCTCAAAGCTGCGAAGAAACTCGTCCGGACAGTGGTCTCGGCCAGCGACCGGGAGTCGCTGCAGCTCGAAACGGCTCGTTTGCTCGCGAGCCTGCGCGTCACGCCCGAAGGCCGCGAAGGACTCGGCGCGTTTCTCGAGCGCCGCAAGCCCTCCTGGTAACGCGACTGACCGGCCCGCCCCGGGCGGCGGCTTCGGGTGGCGCCAAGGTCGGCCCGCCTCCCCTTTGTGCGGCGCAAAGAAGCCGTTAACATGCTGCGCCCCCCTGATGGCGAAAGCTTCGGGGGAACCCTCTGCCCGGGCGCGCGATGTTGCGGCGGCAGCGTTCGCAGAGCCTTCGAAGACGCGGAAACGAACGATGCAGCTCGAAGGAAAAGTAACGGTCATTACCGGCGCGGGTCGCGGGATCGGGCGCGCGATGGCCCTTGCCTTCGCGGACAGGCGCTCGGACCTCGCCCTACTCGACCTCAACCCGGCCGATCTCGATCAAGTGCGCTCCCTGTGCGAAGCGCGCGGGGTTCGTTGCAAGACCTACACGTGCAACGTTGCAGCCGAGCAGGAAGTGATCACGACGCTCGATGCAGTAACGAGCGAGCTCGGACGGCTCGACGTGATGATCAGCAACGCCGGGATCACCAAGGACGCGCTGCTGGTCAGGGTCAAGGACGGCCGGGTCGTCGGCAAGATGTCGCTCGATCAATGGCAGGCAGTGCTGGACGTGAACCTGACGGGTGTCTTCCTGTGTGCGCGCGAGGCGGCCGAGCGGATGATCAAGCTCGGCAACGGCGGCGTCCTCATCAGCACATCGAGCCTCTCACGGGCCGGCAACATCGGGCAGACGAACTACTCGGCCGCCAAGGCGGGCGTCGCCGCCATGACGGCCGTGTGGGCGAAGGAATTGGCGCGCTACGGTATCCGCGCTGCAGCGATCGCGCCCGGCTTCACCCGCACCGCGATCCTCGACTCGATGAAGCCGGAGCTGATCGAGCGCGCGCTCGGTCACGTGCCGCTCAAACGCATGGCGCAGCCCGAGGAGATCGCGCATGCTGCGATCTTCATCGCCGAGAACGATTTCTTCACTGGCCGCGTCCTCGAGGTGGACGGTGGCCAGCGGATGTGAGACCAGGAGCCATTCCATGCAACTGAACCAGATACGAGCCGTCATCACCGGCGGCGCATCCGGGCTCGGGCACGCCACCGCCGAGCGGCTGGTCGCCTCGGGCGCGCAGGTCACGCTGATCGACGTGAACGAGGAAGGCGGTCAGGCGGCAGCCAAAGCCCTCGGCCCTGCCGCCCGCTTCAAGAAGGTGGACGTGACGGACGAGTCGGCGGTCGATGAGGCCATCAGCCAGGCCAGAAGCGAGATGGGCGGGCTCAATCTCGCCGTCAATTGCGCCGGCATCGGGACGCCGCGACGCATCGTCAACAAGGAAGGGCCGATGCCCGCCGCGCTCTTCCGGAAGGTCATCGAAGTGAATCTCGTCGGCACGTTGCTCGTCTCCAAGGCCGCCGCCGCGGCCATGCAGGGCAACACGCCGAACGAGGAAGGCGAGCGCGGCCTCATCGTCATGACTGCTTCGGTCGCCGCCTTCGACGGGCAGATCGGTCAGGTGGCGTACTCGGCCTCCAAGGGCGGCGTGGTCGGCATGACTCTGCCGATGGCGCGCGATCTGTCCTCGAGCGGCATCCGCGTGGTGACGATCGCGCCCGGCATCTTCAAGACGCCGATGATGGCCTCGCTCCCCGAGGAAGCTCAGATCTCGCTCGGGCGGCAGGTGCCGTTCCCGCCGCGCCTCGGTCGCCCCGAAGAATACGCGGCGTTGGTCGCGCACATCTGCGAGAACGTGATGCTCAACGGCGAGTGCATCCGACTCGACGGCGCGATCCGCATGGCGCCGAAGTAACACCTGACAGCGCAGCAGCGAGCCACCATGACTGACCGAGAGGTAATGCAATACGACGTCGTCGTCGTGGGCGCCGGGCCCGCGGGCCTGGCTTGCGCCATCCGGCTGAAGCAGCTCAAGCCCGACACGACGATCTGCGTCCTCGAGAAAGGCTCCTCAGTCGGCGCGCACTCGCTCTCCGGCGCGGTGCTCGAGCCAGGGCCCCTCGAGCAGCTCCTGCCGAACTGGCGCACCGAGTATCCGGGCATGAAGGTGCCGGCGCTCGAGGACGACGTGCGCCTGATGACGCGCACCGGCTCGTTCAAGCTGCCCGATTGGATGGTGGCGCTCACGCCGATGCGCAATCACGGCAACTTCATCATCTCGATCGGGCAACTCACCGCCTGGCTCGCACAGGAAGCCGAGAAGCTCGGAGTCGACGTGTTTCCGGGCTTCGCCGCGGCCGAAGCGCTCTTCGACGAGAGAGGTGCAGTGAAAGGCGTGCGCATCGGCGACATGGGCCTCGAGAAGGACGGCACGCCCGGGCCCAACTACACGCCGGGCGTGGAAATCCATGCCGGCACGACAGTCCTGGCCGAAGGCTCGCGCGGGTCGATCACCAAACAGCTTCTGGCGCGCTTCAAGCTGCGCGAGGGCGCCGATCCGCCGACGTTCGGTCTCGGCTTCAAGGAGCTCTGGCAGCTACCCAAGGGACGCGTCAAGCCCGGTCGCATCGAGCACGCGTTCGGCTGGCCGCTCGACAGCCGCACCTATGGCGGCAGCTTCCTCTATCACCTCGATGAAGATCGCGTGTACGTCGGCTACGTCGTCGGCCTGAATTACAAGGATCCGCGGCTGCAGCCGTTCGAAGCGTTCCAGCAGTTCAAGCATCATCCGCGCATCAAGCCCTTGCTCGAGGGCGGTGAGATCCTTGCTGCGGGCGCCCGCACCATCGCCGCGGGCGGCTATCAATCGTTGCCGAAGCTCGAGATGCCGGGCGCGATGCTGGTCGGAGATGCGGCCGGCACGCTGAACGTGTTCAAGATCAAGGGTATTCACCAGGCGATCCGCTCCGGAATGCTGGCGGCCGAGCACCTGGCCGAGCGCGGGACGAGCGAAGGCTACGATGCGCGCTGGCGCGCCTCCGAAGGTCATCGTGAGCTCAAGGCCGTGCGCAACTTCAAGCCGGCGTTCAAATACGGGCTGTACGTGGCGATGCTCAACGCCGGGCTCGAAAGCCTCCTCAAGGGACGCACGCCCTGGACGCTGCACAACGAGGCCGACTGGTCCTCGCTCGCGAAGCTCGACGAATACCAGTCCCCCGATCGCGGCTGGGTGGAGCGCACGTTGCCGCCGAGAGACCGTCTCGCATCGGTGTTCTTTGCCGGCAACGTGCACGATGAGTCCCAGCCCGTGCACTTGAAGGTGCTCGATACCTCGATCTGCGTCGATCGGTGCACGAAAGAGTACGGCAACCCGTGCGAAAAATTCTGTCCCGCGGGTGTGTACGAAATGGTCGAGGACGAGCAAGGGCGGCGCTTGCAGATCAACGCCGCCAACTGCGTGCATTGCAAGGCGTGCGACATCAAGGACCCCTACGAGATCATCAACTGGACCACGCCCGAAGGCGGCTCCGGGCCCAACTACCAGAACCTGTGAGGGGCCCCGGCGCCGTCAGGCAACCGGAAGGAGACTTCTGGTCACGCCGGCGGGGCGGATGCGAGAATCGGCCTCCGCCGAGCTTGCGACGCCGCATGGACCCGATCTGGACCCCTTCGCCCGAACGCATCGAGCGCGCCGAGCTCACGCGCTTCATGGAGTCCGTGCGCGATCGCTACCACGCGCCCGCGCGCGATTACGCCTCGCTCCATCGCTGGTCGGTGGAGTACCCGGAGCAGTTCTGGAACGCGGTGTGGAATTTCTGCGGCATCCGCGCCGAGACGCGCGCCACTCAGGTGCTCGAGCTCGGGCATAGGCTGCCGGGCGCGCGCTGGTTCACCGATGCACGGCTCAACTACGCGGAGAACCTGCTAAGGCTGGACGAGGAAACGCCAGCCATCATCTTCCGCAACGAGAGCGGCGAGCGCCGCGAGATCAGCTGGCGAGCCCTGAAGGCTGAGACCGCGCGTGTGGCCTCGGGGCTCAAGGCCGCGGGCGTCAAGCCGGGCGATCGCGTCGCCGCATGCATGTCGAACCTTCCTGAGACCGTGATCGCGATGCTCGCTACGGTCAGCGTCGGCGCGATCTGGTGCGCATGCTCGCCCGAGGTCGGGGCTTCAGAGATCACTGCGCGCCTGAGCCCCATCGCCCCGCGCCTGCTCTTCGCTGCGGACGGATATCGTTACGCCGGCGCTCAAATCGATTGTGTGCCCTTGCTGCGCGCGCTCAAGGAGGAGATCGAGAGCATCGAGCACATCGTGCTGGTGCCCTATCTCTCAGAGCGGGTGCGCTCGAGCGGGCTCGAGCCCGTGATCGCGTTCGATGAGTTCGGCGCGACCGGCGCGCCGCCCTCTTTCACGCAGCAGCCCTTCGATCATCCTGCGTTCATTCTCTATTCCACCAGCGCAGACGATGCGCCCGGAGCCGTCGTACATGGCGCCGGGGGTGCGTTGATCCAGCAATTGAAAGAGCACGTGCTGCACACCGACTTGCGGCCGGGCGATCGGTATCTCTACTACACGAGCTGCGGCTGGGTGATGTGGAACTCTTTCGTCAGCTCGCTCGCAGCCGGCGCAACGATCGTCCTGTTCGACGGCGCCCCTCTCAACCCCGATCCGCGTGTGCTCTGGCGCATAGCGGAGCAAGAGCAGTTGACCGTCTTCGGAGCGAGCGCCCGGTTCCTGCTCGGTTGCGAGCAGGCCGCAGTGCGTCCACGACTGGAATTCGACCTCCGGCCGCTTCGCACGCTCGTCTCGGCCGGCAAGCCCCTCGATGCGAAATCGTGCCGGTATGTGTATCGGGACGTGAGTCCCGACGTGCACCTGGCCTGCTTCTTCGGCGGGCCGGACATCATGGGCTCGGTGGGAAGCGCCTGCCCCATCCTCCCCGTCTACGAAGGAGAGCTTCAGTGCGTGAGCCTCGGCATGAAAGTCCAGGTTTTCGACGACTCGGGGCGCGCCCTGGTCGGCTCGCCGGGAGAGCTCGTGTGCACCGAGCCTTTTCCATCGCTCCCCGTCGGCCTGTGGGGCGACACCGATGATTCTCGTTTCGAGGCGGCGTATCTCAACCGTTATCCGAATGCCTGGTGGCACCGGGAGCTCGCCACCCTGACCTCGCGCGGCGGCCTCGTCATTCATCAGCGCCCCGCCACCGAGGGCACCGGCCGGGCAAGGCGCCCTTCGGGCAAAGGCAGGCGATCGTGACGGCAAGCCAGCCTCCCGCAGACGCGATCAGCGTCGCTGCGCTCTACGCGCGCGAGTGCGCAAAGCTCGGCTACGAGCGCGATCCCGCCCAGGAAGAAGTGGTCGCGCTGCTCGATGAGCTGCGCAGCGATCTGATGCAAGCCCGCAAAAGCGGCCTCACCGAGCGCCTGCTCGGGAAGCTCCTCTCGCGCGGCAAGCACCACGAGCTCAAGCGCGGCCTGTATCTCTGGGGCGGCGTGGGACGCGGCAAGACCTGGCTGATGGACCTGTTCTTCCAGAGTCTGCCGTTCCGCGACAAGCAGCGGAGCCATTTCCATCGCTTCATGCAGCTCGTGCACGAGGAGCTGAGGAAGCATCGCGAGCGCGCCGATCCGCTGGAGCTCGTGGCCGATCGGATCTCGCGACGAGCGCGCGTGCTGTGCTTCGATGAGCTCTTCGTAACGGACATTGCGGATGCGATGCTGCTCGGCGGGCTGTTCAAGGCCCTCTTCGATCGCGGCGTAACTCTGGTCGCCACGTCGAACGTCGCGCCGGACGATCTCTACAAGGACGGGCTGCAACGCGCGCGCTTCCTGCCGGCGATTGCGCTCATCAAGGAGCACACGCGAGTCGTGAAGGTCCGGGGCGGTGCCGATTATCGCCTTCGGATGCTGGAACGCGCGCAGATGTGGTTCGACTCGCGAGATCCTGCGAGCGAAGCGTCATTGGAGCGGCTGTTCGAGACGCTGGCGGGCGAGCCCGGCCGATCGCACTCGACGCTGATCCTGAATCATCGGCGCGTACACGTGCGTCGGCAGGCCGAAGAAGTCATCTGGTTCACGTTCGCGGAGCTGTGCGCAGGAGCGCGCGGCCAGGCGGATTACATCGAGCTCGCCCGCTGCTATCACACAGTGTTCCTTTCGGACGTGCCGCCGCTCGGGCCAGGCTCCGACGATCAGGCGCGACGGTTCATTACGCTCGTGGACGAGTTTTACGATCGCGGCGTGAAGCTGGTCATCTCGAGCGAGCGGCCGGTGCACGAGTTATATGAAGGTACGCGGCTGAAATTCGAATTCGAGCGCACGCGAAGCCGGCTCATCGAGATGCAATCGCAGGACTATCTCGCCCGGCCCCATCGCGCTTGAGCAGGATGGCTCGAGCCCGCGCTTGCGAGCCCGAGCCGCTTGCCCGTCAGGTGACGTAGCTCGCCGTCGTCTTGGCGCGCACTTCCTCGGCCGTGACGCCGTCCGCCAGCTCGATCAGTTTGAAGGGCGAGTGGCGATCCGGCCGCGAGAAGACGGCCAGGTCCGTGATGATCATGTCGACGACGTTGGCGCCGGTGAGCGGCAGCTCGCAGCGCGGCTTGAACTTCGGCGAGCCGTCTTTCGAGGTGTGCTCCATCACCACGACCACGCGCTTGACGCCGGCCACGAGGTCCATGGCCCCGCCCATGCCCTTCACCATCTTGCCGGGCACCATCCAGTTCGCCAGATCGCCCTGCTCGCTCACTTCCATGCCGCCCAGGATGGAGAGGTCGATGTGCCCGCCGCGGATCATCGCGAAGCTGTCGGCCGAGGAGAAATAAGAGGAGATCGGCAGCTCCGTGATCGTCTGCTTGCCGGCGTTGATCAGGTCCGGATCCTCCTCGCCCTCGAACGGAAACGGGCCCATGCCGAGCATGCCGTTCTCCGACTGCAGCACGACCTTCATGCCTTCGGGGATGTAGTTCGAGACCAGCGTCGGAATGCCGATGCCGAGATTGACGTAGTAGCCGTCG
>DASVCI010000191.1:0-4082 GCA_036381695.1 Steroidobacteraceae bacterium | reverse complement strand
GACGACGGCGACGTTGACGCCAAGTCCCCGGCCGAGCAGTTGGTCGCGCTCACCCGCGAGCACATGGCCAAGCACGGCGTGAAGGACTTCAACGAGGCGCTCCAGATCGTCTGCGCGGCGAACCGCGAGCTGCATCGGAAGTACCTGTTCAGCAACGGCGAGGTGCACTGACATGGCCGGCACAGAAGGTAAGTACGAGACGATCACGATCGTCGCAGCCAACGATTTTCGCGTTGCGGGCGCGCTGCATAAGTGCGTCGATGCGGATGCGGACTTCTCGGCGGCGGGCGGCGCGACCGCCCTGGGGCTCGTCAAGTCGCAGGCGAACAGTGGGCAATTCCTCACCGTCGGCTACTCGGGCGTCATGAAGTTCTACGCGGGCGCGGCCGTCACCGCGGGTGCGCAGCTCACGCCTGCCGCGAGCGGATTCCTCGTGGCGGTGGCGTCGGGCTCGAACCGCGTGGTTGGTCGTGCGGTCGAGGCCGGCAACTCCGGCGATCTCGTGAAGGGCATCTTCGACTTCGCGGCCGGCGGCTCGGTGAACTAGGAGGGCACAGACATGGACATCTCTCAAGTGCGCCGCGTCGAGTTCGGCACGACGACGAACCCGCACCTGCACATCGACCAGCTGTTGACGAACGTCGTGATCGCGTATCGGCCGCAAGGCATGATCGTGGATCGCATCGCGCCGGTCGTCCCCGTCGGCAAGCAGAGTGACCTCTACCTCGTGTACGACCGTGCGGATACCGTCCGTACGACGACGAACATGAGCGTCCGGGCGCCCGGCACCGAGGCCAACAAGGTCTCCCGCGCGGTCGGTAGCGGCAACTACTTCTGCCGCAACTACGCGCTGAAGATCCCCGTCACGATCGAGGATCGCGTGAACGCGGACCCCGCGTTCTTGCAGCACCACCTGAACGCGCACGGCATGTTCCTCACGGACCTGCTGATGCTCGAGTGGGAGGCGCGCGTCGCGAACCTCATCACGACCGTGGCGAACGTGGGCTCTGGTGCGGGCGTGGCGTCGGCGTGGAACACCGACAACGGCAATCCGATCGGCGACCTCAACACGGCCATCAACAACGTGCATTACTCGACGGGCTACCGGCCGAACCGCATAGTGATGGGTGTCAAGGCGTGGAACTCTCTGCGCACGCACGCCGACATCCGCAACCTGATCTTCGGCGTGAACAACGGTGGCGGCTTCGCCAACACTCAGCAGGTGGCGAACCTATTCGACGTCGAGGAGGTCCTCGTGTCGAACGCGTTCAACAACACTGCGAACGAGGCGCAGGCCGAGGCGTTGAACTCGCCGTGGGCGGATCACGTGGTCGTGTACTACGCGCCGAGCGCGCCGTCCATCATGGTGCCGAGCTTCATGTACTCCTTCCGCTGGACCGACGCGCGGCTTGCAAACATGCAGGTCGAGCGCCACCCCTACGATTCCAAGATCAAGGCGGAGGAAATCGAGGTCGGCTACTACCAGGACGAGAAGATCACGGCGCCGACGTACGCGTACGTCATCCGCGCGGTCAACTCGAGCACGTAGCATCCCCCGCCCGGGGCAACTCTCTCCCCGGGCATTTCATGGGGCGCCGTCTGGCAACGGACGGCGCCCTTTCTTTTAGCCGCAACCCAACGAGGGGAATCAGCGATGTTGAGACCACTGAACGACAAGGGACAGCCGAAGAGCGAGAAGGAACTCTCCGAGAGCGAGCGCCGTATCCAGAAGGTCGAGCGCGAGATGGACGAGGCGGCCGTACGGTCCCGCCAGCGTCGCGAGGCATTTGTCGACCCGCGCGGCAGCGACCGCAAGTAGCGCCGGCATCACCAGGGGAATCACCGGAATGTTTATCGTGTTCGCCTGCCCCGGAATGCCGTTCCGGGGCGATACGATCGAGTCGGGCAAGAGTCTCGGCGGCTCCGAGACGGCCTGCTATTACGTCGCCCGCGAGATGGCCGCGCGCGGTCATCGGGTGACGGTATTCACGACCGACCCGCATGCAAACGGCAAGTGGGACGGCGTCGACTACGCGTTCTGCGGCGCGCAGAGCCCGCAGTACCCGGTCGGCGATCTGCTGCAGAGCTTCATGGAGAGCGCCGAGTGCGACGCACTCGTCGTGCAGCGGGCTGCGGGGATCATGCGCATGCCGCACTGCGCGAAGACGGCATTCTGGTGGCTGCATGACCTCGCGCTCGTGCGGTCGCTGCCGGCCGTGCGACAGGACAGCTTCCACTACGACGGTGTGTTTGCGGTATCGGAGTGGCACAAGCGGCAGGTGCATGACGTTTGGGATTTCCCGCTCGACTTCATCCGGGTGCTGCCGAATGCGGTGGATCGGACGCTGTACGAGGGGCTACAGGAGCCGCACCTGCCGGCCGAACTCGCGCTGATCTACCAGTCGCGGTACGAGCGCGGGATCGACTACCTGATCCGGCCGGGCGGGATCATGGACCAGCTCGCGACGAAGCGGCCGCGGGCGAAGCTCTACGTCTGCGGCTACCAGAACGAGCCCGAGCACATGCGGGGCTACTACGAGCAGGTGCGAAATCGCATCCGCTCGATGCCGAATGCGGAGTTGCTCGGGTATTTGTCGAAGCGTGACCTTGCACGGCTGCAGTCGGCCGCTGATTTGCTGGTGTACCCAGGCGAGTTCGAGGAGACGAGCTGTATCACGGCCATGGAGGCGCAGTGCGCGGGGCTGCCGTTCGTCGCGTCCGAGTGCGGTGCGCTGCCAGAGACGTGCGAGGGGGCTGGAGCGAAGCTCATACCGCTCAAGGACGGGCGATGCGACGAGGAGGCATTCGTCAAATACCTCTGCGGCGTCAATGAGGACACGCTCAAGCACATGCGTGAGCAGCAGCGCGCCAAGGCCGAGACGATCTCATGGTCGAAGTCAGCCGACGTGCTAGAGCAGGCCATTGCCGAGACGCTCGCGGCGAAGCAGCGAAACCGGTTCTCGATGCTGCGTAGCATGCTCGACCGCTCGGACATCATGTTCGCGCGCGAGTACGTGAAGCGCTCGGCGAACGGCGCCGGCCAGAGCCCGGAGGCCCGCGAGCTCGCGGAGCAGTACGCCTTCGCCGAGGATCTTGCCGCGCACTACGACAGCGATGCGGCCCTCGCTGCACTCGAGGCCGACCAGAGCCTCGACGTCACCGAGAATACGCGCTTCCGGTTCGTGCGCGAGGAGCTGACGCGGGCCGGTGACGTCACGAACGTGCTCGACTACGGGTGCCAGAAGGGGCACTTCCTGTTTTCGCTGGCGAAGACGCTCGGTCCGGGCGTGCGGTACACCGGCATCGAGATTTCGAAGCGCACGGTCGAGTGGGCGCAGAAGCGCTTTGCGGAGCTGGGTCTGGCTGGTGAGGTGACATTCAAGCAGGGTGACGCCCTCGCCGAGGACTTCGATTATGGCCGCTACGGCAAATTCGATGCGCTCATCCTCGGCGAAGTCCTCGAGCACGTGCCGGACCCGGTCAAGCTCTGCTCGCGGCTCGAGCCGCTGCTCGTGGATGGTGCCCGCGTCGTGATCACGACTCCGTACGGCGAATGGGAGGGCAAGGAGTACCACGACCGGCCGGACCAGGCGCGGTTTCACCTGCACCACTTCGAGCTGTCGGACCTGCACGACATGTTCGCCCATCATGATGGGTTCGTGGTCATTGGTGCGGCAGCCGGTCGTTCGGCCCACGGCACGCTCGGGAGCTATATCGTCTCGTTTACCTGGCGGGCCGGGCAGCCGCTCGCGAAGCCGGTCGACTACGAGCGGAAGCTCCGAGAGTACACGCCGCGGCAGACGCTCTCGTTCTGTGCGCTCGCCAAGGACAGCGAGCGAACGATTCTCCGAAGCCTCATGTCGGTCAAGGATGTCGCGGACGAGTTCGTGATCGCACTCGATAAGACGTCCAGCGACGGCACGAGGGCGATTCTGGAACGCTTCCGCGACCAGTTCTGCCGCTTCCGCCGCTTCGTGATCCTGGACGCAGAATCGCCGCTCGAGATCGGGTTCGACGAGGCGCGCAACCGCACCCTTCGCGAGGCCCGCGGTGACTGGATCATGTGGATGGATACGGACGAG
>DASVCI010000190.1:0-15983 GCA_036381695.1 Steroidobacteraceae bacterium | reverse complement strand
GGCGTGGCGAGGGGGACGAGTAACGGTGGAACCGACCGATACTGGACATCCTGACTACTACCATCGCGTCGTCGATTGTCAGTGGGCATGCCCGGCCCACACCGATGTCCCCGAATACATCCGCCTGATCGCGCAAGGGCAATTCACCGAAGCCTACCTGGTCAATCGCCAATCGAACGTCTTTCCCGGCATCCTCGGCCGGGTCTGCGACCGACCGTGCGAGCCGGCGTGCCGGCGCGGCCGGGTCGAGGCCGAGCCAGTGGCAATCTGCCGGCTGAAGCGCGTGGCGGCGGACCACAGGGAAGACATTCGAGAACGACTGCCGCGCGCGCCGACGAAAAAAAACGGGCGGCGCATCGCCTGCATCGGCGCCGGGCCGGCTTCGCTCACAGTGGCGAACGATCTCATGCCGCTCGGCTACGAGATCACGATCTTCGAGAAATGGCACGCGCCGGGCGGGCTCATGCGCACGAACATCCCGGCCTTCCGTCTCCCCGAGCGGGTGCTCGATGAGGAGATCGGCTATATCGTCGATATGGGGGTGGACCTGCGTCTGTCCTCGCCAGTGACCAGCCTGAAAAAGCTGCTCGCCTCGGGCGAATTCGACGCAGTCTTCGTGGGTAGCGGCGCGCCGAAAGGCAAGGATCTCGACTTGCCCGGCCGCCGCGGCTCATCCGAAGCCGAGGCACACATCCACATCGGCATCGACTGGCTCGAGTCGGTCGCCTTCCAGCACGTCAAGTCGATCGGCCGGCGAGTGCTGATCATCGGCGTCGGCAACACGGCGATGGATTGCTGCCGCACCTCGCTCCGCCTTGGCGCCACCGAAGTGAAGGTGATGGCGCGCAAGCCGCGCGCTTTCTTCAAGGCCTCCGATTGGGAGCTGCGCGACGCCGAGGAAGAAAACGTCGAGATCGTGGTCAACCACTCACCGAAGGCGTTCGTCATCGAAGGCGGACGGCTCACCGGCATGATGTTCGACCGCACGGAATACGACCTGGACGAGACGGGCCGGATCGTGGGCGAGCGAGTCGTGGGAGAGCGCTTTCTGCCCTGCGACGATGTGATCCTCGCGATAGGCCAGGAAAACGCGTTCCCCTGGATCGAGGACGACCTCGGCATCGAGTTCGACAAGTGGCACGTGCCGAAAGTCGATCCCATCACCTTCCAGTCGACCCGACCCGAGGTCTTCTTCGGCGGCGATGCGGCGTTCGGCCCGAAGAACATCATCTGGGCGGTCGAGCACGGGCACCAGGCGGCGATCTCGCTGCACAAGTTCATGCAAGGCGAGCCGGTCCGCGAGCGCCCGCCGCGCAGGCTCAGTCTCTCGAGCCGCAAGATGGGCATCCACGAGTGGGCCTACAAAAACCAGTACAACCCGCTCGAGCGCCGTCTCATGCCGCACGTCGACCTCAAGGAGCGCTTCAAGAAGGTCAACATAGAGGTGGAGCTGGGCTTTACGCCGGAGCAGACCGCAGCCGAGGTGGAGCGCTGCCTCAATTGCGACATCCAGACGGTGTTCGATGCGAAGCTCTGCATCGAATGCGATGCCTGCATCGACATCTGCCCGGTCGATTGCCTGACGATCACGCAGAACGGCCCGGAGCAGGAGCTGCGCTCGCGCCTGAAGGCGCCGGCGCGCAATCCGAACCAGCCGCTCTTCGTTTCCACCGCGCTCAAGCAGACCGGGCGAGTGATGGTCAAGGACGAAGATCTCTGCGTGCACTGCGGCCTTTGCGCCGAGCGCTGCCCGACAGCGGCGTGGGACATGCAGAAATCCACCGTGCACATTCCATACGCGAGTGACGAGACCTCTCCATGCTCCATGCAGCAAGCGCGCCAGAGCGCGTGAACGATTTCGTCATCAAGCTCGCGAACGTCAACGGCACGGGCTCGGCCAGCGCCAATTCGCTGCTCATGAAGTCCATCTTCAGGATGGGCGTGCCGGTGATGGGCAAGAACTATTTCCCCTCGAACATCCAGGGCCTGCCCACCTGGTACGAAATCCGGGTGACGCGTGACGGCTACGTGGCTCGCTCCGGCCGCGTCGACCTGATGGTCGCGATGAACGCCGAGACGTACGCGAGGGATCTCAAGGAAGTGAGCCCGGGCGGCTATCTGATCTACGACTCCACGTGGCCGCGCTCCACGCTCCTCAAGAGAGACGACATCACGATCCTGGGCGTTCCTCTTGCGCGCATGTGCAACGAGACGTTCCAGGGCGTGCGCGCACGCATCCTGCTCAAGAACATCATGTATGCCGGAGTGCTGGCGGCGCTGCTCGACATCGACCTCGACGTGATGCGCACGCTCCTGCAAGAGAGCTATGCCAACAAGAAGGCCTTGCTCGACTCGAACATCAAGGCGCTCGAGATGGGCCACGCCTATGCCCTCGAGCACTTGAAGTGCCCGCTGCCGCTGCGGATCGAGCGGCTCGACAAAACCGCGAACCACATTCTGATCGACGGCAACAGCGCGGCGGCGCTCGGCTGTCTTTATGCCGGCGCCACCGTCGGGGCGTGGTATCCGATCACGCCCTCCACGTCGCTGATGGACGCCTTCAAGAGCTTCTGCCAGAAGTGGCGCGTCGATCCGGAAACCGGCGAGCGCAATTTCGTGATCGTCCAGTGCGAGGACGAGCTGGCGGCGATAGGAGCGGTGATCGGCGCGATGTGGAACGGCGCCCGCGCGTTTACGCCGACGAGCGGCCCGGGCATCTCCTTGATGAACGAGTTCATCGGGCTCGCGTACTACGCCGAAGTGCCCGCCGTCATCTTCGACATCCAGCGCGTCGGGCCCTCGACAGGCATGCCGACCCGAACGCAGCAATGCGATCTGCTGCTCGCCGCCTATGCCTCGCACGGGGACACCAAGCACGTCCTGCTCTTCCCCAACAGTCCCGAGGAATGCTTCTACATGGCCGTGCAGGCGTTCGACCTCGCCGAGCGGCTGCAGACCCCCGTGTTCGTGATGTCGGATCTCGACATCGGCATGAATGACTGGATGTGCCCGGTCCTGCAATGGGACGAGCAGTATCGGCCCGACCGCGGCAAGATGCTCTCGCGCGAGCAGATAGAACAACTCGACAAGTTCTATCGCTACCTGGACGAGGACGGCGACGGAATTCCCTACCGCACGCTTGCGGGCGTGCATCCCAAGGCCTCGTACTTCACGCGCGGCTCGGGGCACACACAGTACGGCACCTACACCGAGGATCCGGTCGAATACCAGATCGTCCTCGACCGGCTGAAGCGAAAATTCGAGACGGCGAAGAGCCTGGTTCCGAAGCCCGTGTTCGAGGGTTCAGGGAAGCAGGAAATCGGCCTGGTCTCGCTCGGTAGCTGCGACGGTGCGGTGCGCGAAGCGCTCGACGTCCTCAGGCGACGCGGCATCCAGCTCGATTACATGCGCGTGCGCGCCTTCCCCTTCGGGCAGGAAGTCGAGGACTTCCTGGCTGCGCATTCGCTCCTGTTCGTCGTCGAGCAGAATCGGGATGCGCAGCTCAGGTCGCTCTTGACGCTCGAGACCGCCGTGGATAAATCAAAGCTGCGCTCGATCCTGCACTACAGCGGCCTGCCGATCGCCTCGAGCGTGATCGTCGAAGCCATCCTCGAGCACCTCGAGCAGGGCCGGACCCTGCGGGCGGCGCCGGCCACCCGGGAGCAGCACGCATGACGTTCATCGCCAAACCGAAGGTCGTTCACCCGAGCCTGCCAAAGAACGAGCTCGGGCTCACCCGGCGCGACTACGAAGGCACCATGTCGACGCTGTGCGCCGGCTGCGGGCACGACTCGATCACGGCCGCCATCATCGAGGCCGTCTGGGGCCTGTCGATCCGTCCCGAGCAACTCGTGAAGCTCTCGGGCATCGGCTGCTCGTCGAAGACGACGGCTTACTTCGTAAGCGGAGGGCACGGCTTCAACGCGGTCCACGGCCGCATGCCGTCGATCGCGACTGGCGCCATCTCTGCGAATCGGAACCTCTATTACCTCGGCGTTTCCGGAGACGGCGACACGCTCTCGATCGGATTTGGGCAGTTCGCACATGCCATACGGCGGAACCTGCGCATGACGTACATCATCGAGAACAACGGGGTGTACGGCCTGACCAAGGGGCAATTTTCCGCCTCTGCCGACGTGGGCTCGAAAGCAAAGCGCGGCGAGGAAAACCTCCAGCCGCCGATCGACCCGGTGCTGCAGGCGCTCTCGCTCGGGGCGACGTTCGTGGCTCGCAGCTTTTCAGGAGACAAGCAGCAACTCGTGCCGCTCATCCAGGCGGCGCTCAAGCACAAGGGATTCGCGCTCATCGACGTGCTCTCCCCATGCGTCACCTTCAACGACCACGAGGGCTCGACGAAAAGCTATCAGTTCGTGCGCGAACATTATGATGAAGTCGTACACGCGGATTTCGTCGCGCCGGCGCGGGAGATCACTGCGAGCTATGCGGCTGGAGAGACGATGCCGGTTACCCTGCACGATGGCAGCCGCATCCTGCTGCGCAAGCTCGATCCCTCCTACGATCCGACTGATCGCGCGGCGGCGTTCGCCTATTTGCGTAACAAGCTCCAGCAAGGCGAGTTCGTGACCGGGCTCATCTATATCGAGGAGTCGAGCCGGGACTTCCACGAGGTGAATCGCACGAGCACGGTGCCTTTGAACCAGCTCCCGTACGAGAAGCTTTCGCCCGGAGCGAAAGGGCTGGAAAAGATCCTCGCCCGCTACAAGTAGGCAGAGCCGAGCGCCGCTCCCATCGAATCCGCGCCGAGGATCCGCGCGGGCTTGCGTTTCAGGCGAGCTCGAACAGCACTTCGGACTTTTCGTAGACCTTCGTGATCCGCTCGCCATCCCAGACATAGGCGAGCGCCGCGCCCGGGGCTGGGATGCTCACCGCTTGCGGCCTGAACGCCGCGATGCATTCGCCGCCCGCATGACGGACGCTGCGGTAAACCAGGCCCCAATGACCTCTCTCGCGCAAGGGTCGGGCGAACTTCTGGGGACTGGCGTAATCGTCCGGGTGGTGCAACGAAGCGAATCGCGGTGAGCGGATATCGAGGAAGCGCTTGAGAGGCCGGCCGACGTACGCGCGCATATCCACTTCGCAAGGCGGCTCGTTGGTGGCGGCAAGAAATCGACCCCGGTGATGGGCCGTCTCGCGCACGGCGGTTTCGAGCGAGCGCGCGGCATAGTAGACGCCGTAGCTGCCGTCGCTGAAGCGGCTCGAACGGCCGAGATGAGTGAACGCCGCCATCACGATGCTGGCGCCCGGGCCGTGAAGCCGATCCTCGTCAGGGACGAGCCGCACCTCCCTTCGCTCGTCTCGCAATCGATCGTTCGTGAGCCCCTCGATATACCAGGCCGCCTCCATCTGCCGGGGGCTCACGATGCCCTCGAAGACGTTGATGGGCGGATGCCTGGCCGCGACGATGCGATAGATGCGCGGCCACCTGAGCGAGACCTCCCTTGGCGGGCTCTGGCTCATCGAGCGTCCGTTCGCGCGTCAGCCGCGTTCGGCATCCAGATAGCGACGCACGTCCGCGAGGTCCATCACTTTGCCGCCGAGCATGCGCTCGAGCGCGGATCGCCCGCCGAATCCGGGCGCTTGGTTCGGCTTCCTGACCCAGCTTTCGGCCGCCTCCCTGGTTGGAAGGAGAATGCGCAAGGCCTTGTAGATCCCCATGATGTAGCTGATGCGCTCGAGCGTGTCCGGCCCGAGCTTCGCGCTGCGCTCGCTTTTCCATTTGAAGAATGTCGAGCGCGGCGGCGAGCCGAGGAGCGTGCGCTCTTCCTCGGCACTCAAGCCCCACGCGGCAGTGATGTTGAAGAACGCCGTGAGCGCGGTGGAACCAAGCTCTTCAGAGTTGAAATCCGGGGCGTGTACCGGCCGGGGCTGAACCATGGGTAAGTCCAAATCTGGAGCACAAGCTCACGATACTCCGTTTCTGGACTGAATGCCACCTCCCGGGGAAGGACGGCTCCCGGCCGGTTGCCGCCCTTCAGGCCGTGTCAGCCGCTCAGCTCCACCCGGAGGAGCGCAACCACAGCTTGCAGACAGAAGAACGATCGCTGAAGGCGCCCACGCGCCGATGCCTGTACCCACGCTGCATGCATCGAGGATCGTGTGCCCACTGCAGCGCGTAAACCATCGGATCGAGGCCGGCATTCACCAGCTCTCTCAAGTGACGACGCCACTCCCCTTTCGACTTCATGCTCGACTCCCACTGATGACGTTCTGAAAACGCCACGCGCCGCAGGCAGGTTCCTCTTACCAGCTTCATCGACCCGAGACTGCCGCCATTTAGCGACATGGCACGATTGCACGCATCCATACACGCAATCTGCGCGAGCCTTCACAGTCGCGATCGCTCCGTATCGCTTCCGACGAAGGACTCATCGCTCGCAGCTCGCGCTCGTTGACTGGGCGCATGAGGGATTCATCACACTTTGCCGCCGTCGGAATCCCGAACAGCGCCTCGCGCTCGCAGCCGCATTCCACGTGAGCGATGCAAATACACGCGCTCCTCGTACATCCGCGTTTCGCACTGCGGCTGCAACATGCTGCTTCGGGCTCGCTGTATGCAGCCTGAAGGCCCTTGGCTATGATCCGGGCTCGTGCGGGGAAGGTGCGCTCGCGCCCGGGAGTCCTCCATGAATTTCGAGCACAGCGACAAAGTCAAAGCGTTGATCGCGCGCCTGGAAGCGTTCTTCGAAGAGCACATCTATCCGAACGAGCAGGCGGTCGCGGACTCGATCGCAAGCCGCCAGGGGAAAGAGCGCTGGGAGCCGCTGCCGATCATCGAGGAGCTCAAGCCCAAGGCGCGGGCAGCGGGCCTGTGGAACCTGTTCCTGCCCCAAAGCGAGCACGGCGCCGGGCTCACCAACCTCGAATACGCACCGCTCTGCGAAATCATGGGCCGAGTGAGCTGGTCGAGCGAAGTGTTCAACTGCTCCGCGCCGGACACCGGCAACATGGAAATCCTCGAGCGTTACGCCTCGCCCGAGAACAAGAAGCGCTGGCTCGAGCCGCTCCTGAACGGGGAGATCCGCTCCGCGTTCTGCATGACCGAGCCGGGAGTTGCCTCCTCGGATGCGACCAACATCGAGACGAGCATCCGGCGCGAGGGCGAGCACTACGTCATCAACGGCCGCAAGTGGTGGTCCTCAGGCGCCGGCGATGTGCGCTGCAAGGTGCTCATCGTCATGGGCAAGACCCATCCCGACGCGCCCAAGCACGCCCAGCAATCGCAAGTGATCGTGCCGATGGACACGCCTGGGGTGAAGGTGCTGCGGCAGCTCCCCGTGTTGGGTTTCGACGATGCCCCGCATGGGCACGCGGAAATCGCTTTCGAGAACGTCCGCGTGCCGGTGGACAACATCCTGCTCGGTGAGGGTCGCGGCTTCGAGATCGCCCAGGCGCGGCTCGGGCCGGGGCGGATCCATCATTGCATGCGCAGCATCGGCGCCGCCGAGCGGCTCCTCGAAAAAATGTGTCGGCGCTTGTCGAGCCGCGTCGCTTTCGGCAAACCTCTTTGCGAGCAGTCGGTCTGGCTCGAGCGGATTGCCAACTGCCGCATCATGATCGACCAGGCGCGGCTCCTCGTGCTCGAGGCGGCCGACAAGATGGATCGCCTCGGGAACAAGGCCGCGCGGCGTGAGATTGCGATGATCAAAGTGGCGGCGCCGGCGATGCTCAATTACGTCGTCGATTGGACCATCCAGGCGTACGGCGCGGCCGGCCTCACCGACGATTTCGGGATCGGTCACATCGCGGCGAGCGCACGCACCATGCGCATCGTCGACGGCCCGGACGAAGTGCATCGCAACCAGATCGCTCGGCTCGAGCTGGAGAAATACTCATGAGCGCCTCCCTCTTCGACCTCACCGGCAAAGTGGCCGTCGTGACTGGCTCGAGCCGCGGCATCGGCCGTGCCATCGTCGAGCGCCTGGCCGAGCATGGCGCGAAGGTAGTCGTCTCGAGTCGCAAGCTCGAAGCATGCGAGCAGGTGGTTGCAGCGATACGCGAGAAGGGCGGCGAGGCGATCGCGCACGCTTGCAACATCGGACGCAAGGAAGAGCTGCAGGCGCTCGTGAACACCGCGATCCAGACATGGGGCGGCATAGACGTGCTGGTGTGCAACGCCGCCGTCAACCCGTATTTCGGTCCGTCGATCAACATGCCGGACGAGGCGTACGAGAAGGTGATGAGCTCGAACGTGCGCAGCAACTTCTGGTTGTGCAACATGGTGCTGCCACAGATGGCCGAGCGCGGGGGCGGCTCGATCATCATCATCTCCTCGATCGCCGGTCTCGTGGGCACCGCCACACTCGGGGTGTACGGCATCTCCAAGGCGGCCGACATGGCGCTCGCGAGAAACATCTGCGTCGAATGGGGCCCGAAAAACGTCCGGGCGAACTGCATCGCACCGGGATTGATCCGCACCGACTTCGCGCGCGCACTCTGGGAGAATCCCAAGATCTACGAGCAGACGATCAAGGCCTATCCCCTGCGGCGCATCGGGGAGCCGGACGAGATCGCGGGCGCTGCGGTGTTCCTCGCGAGCCCGGCCGGCTCATTCATCACCGGCCAGACCATCGTGATCGATGGCGGCGGCATCGTGGGGAGAGGCTGATCGCAGCGCAGGCGCGCGACCCGTCATTTTCCGATCGTGCCTGCGGCCATCTTCGCGCGGACGGCGAGCGCGGTGTCCGGAAAGTCTGTGAAGACGCCGTCGAGGCCGAGCGAGTAGAACTGTCGATACTCCGCTTCCGGATCGCCACCGTATTGAGGAGCCAGCGTCGTCAGCTCGTTGCGAAACGTATAGGCGTGCACGCGGAGCCCCGCCCGATGCGCCTGCTCGATGAGGATCGTTTCGATCAGCGCTGCCCCGCCTGTGTCTCGCACGATCTGCCTCTTCCAGGGTCCGATTGCATCGGCGTAGCTCGCGATCTCCTCGAGGCTCGAAGGAGGCGTTCCACCGCGAGTGTCTCCAAACTGCGGGATGCGTACGCGCACGACGCGCCGACCGGATTCGTCGTATTCGAGTGCACCGTCGTCGAGGAGCTGAACGAGGCCGACCTTGGTGCGAGTGCGCAAGTACTGAAGATTGGCGCTCTCGAACGATTGGATGAACACGGGCGCATCCGCACGGTCGAGCCCGTGCCGGCGCAGCGCCTCGAACAGGCGGTCCTCGAGTGCGAGCCCCAGCGCGAGGTGAAAGGAAGGATGCTTCGTCTCCGGGTACACTCCGATGGCTCGCCCTCGCGCGCGCGACTCCTTGCTGATGAGCGCGAGAATCTCCTCGAAGGTCGGAATCTCGAAGCGTCCGTCGTGCTCCTTCGAGCGCGCGGCATTCGGCTGCACCGCTCTCAGCCGCTTGATTTCCTCGAGCGTGAAGTCGCTCGCGAAGAATCCGGTGACCGTCGCGCCGTCCAGCACTTTGGTCGTGCGGCGAGCTGCGAACTCCGGCCGCGAGCTCACGTCCGTCGTCTCGTCGAGAAGCGGTTCGTGCCGGGCGATCAAATGGCCGTCTTTGGTGGCCACGAGATCAGGCTCGATGTAGTCGGCCCCCTGCTCGATGGCGAGCGCATAGGAGGCGAGCGTGTGCTCGGGCCGATAGCCCGAGGCGCCACGATGGGCGATCACGATCGGCGCCTGGCCGTCGAGCGTTTGCCAGCGAACCGGAGCGTTCATAGTGGAATCGGCCTCGGAGGAAGCACCTTGCAGCCAGGAGCCGATCAGCGCGAGGCCGCAAAAGACTCTGCCCACCCGTGTGCACCACCAAGCGGCACGCACGCCTCAATCCAGGAAGAAATCCGGAAGAAAGTCCCGATTTCCGGGCGTCACCGCGTATTGATCGAAGTTCCGAACACCTGCCTCGGCGAGCACTTCGTCATCGATGAAGAAGTTTCCCGTGCAGGTACGGGAGTCACGCGTGAGGATGACGTATGCGGCGTCCGCGATGATGTCCGGATTGCGGCCTAGCTTCGGATCAGCCTGCGGGATGATGTTCAACGCGGCGGTAGCGATCACTGTTCGCGGCCAGAGCGCATTGACGGCGATACCCGCCGGACGGAACTCCTCCGCCATGCCGAGCACGCACATGCTCATGCCGTATTTCGACATGGTGTAGGCCACGTGGGGCGCGAACCACCTGGCCTTCATGTTGAGCGGAGGGGCCAGATTGAGGATGTGCGGGTTGCGCCCGGTCCGGGCCGACTGCTCGAGATACGGGATCGCCGCCTGCGAGCAAACGAACGTGCCGCGCACGTTGACCCCGAACATGAGATCGAAGCGCTTCACCGGGGTCTCGAGAGTGCCGGTCAGCGAGATCGCGCTCGCGTTGTTCACGAGGATGTCGATGCCGCCGAAGCGCTCGGCGCAGGCCTTCATAGCCTCGCTCACCGCGTTCTCATCGCGAATATCCACTTTCAGGGGTAAGGCATGACCGCCGGCGGCTTCCACCTCCGCCGCGACGGTATGAATCGTTCCCGGGAGCTTCGGATGGGGCCGATCGCTCTTTGCCGCGATGGCGATGTTGGCGCCGTCGCGAGCGGCTCGCAGGGCGATCGCACGTCCGATGCCGCGGGACGCGCCAGTGATGAACAAAGTCTTGTTGGCGAGAGACATGATGATGAAGCAACCTCGATGGCCAGCCGCGAGTGTCGACCCTGACGAGGGATCTGTCCATGCGCCCGGACGCCCGGGCAGCACGTTCTACGCCGGGTCAGCTGCGGACCGCAATACGGACAGGCTGCCGCAAAGGATGCGGAACCGGGATACCGATCCCGCGCCTGTCGAACTCCGCTCCAGGGCCTACCCCAGGATCGCCTCGCGACGATACAAACGCACCGCCAACCCTACGAACAGCGCCCCGAGCGCGAGCGTGCTTGCGACCGAGATCGCGACGTGCAGCGCAGGAATTTCATCTCCCCGCAGCAGGCTCGTCGCCAGCAAGTGCTGGCTCAAGCTCGGGATCATCATCAAGGTCGGCGTCGGCTTCGTCCCGGTCATCACGGCGAAAAGAATCGGAGCCATGGGCAAGAGCATGACGACCGACAGCCAGGACTGAGCCTCCCGGTTGCTGCGCGTGAATGAGGCCACGACCGTCATCAGGCCTGCGCCGAGCGGCACGAAAGGAATCATCACGGCGAAGATGGCCAGTATCACCCCGACGCCGAAGTTGGCCGACATCCCCAGACGTTCGAGCGGAACCAGCGAGAGCACGACGGCGAACGCACTAAGCGTCAGAAGGAGGGAGACAGTCATGAAAGCCGAAGTGGCCAGCACCTTGCCGCCGATCAGCTCGCCTCGTCGCACGGGCAGCGTGAGCAGGGGCTCGAGCGAGCCGCGCTCCCGTTCTCCTGCGGTCGTGTCGATCGCCAGATAAAAGCCGCCGACCAGCATCGACATGAGGCAGAAATACGTAAGCATGCCGAGGAGCAGCACCGATCTTGCGGCAGGCGTCGCCACATCGAGCATGCGCACGGCGACGGGCGCGATCACCTCCGGGCTCACCCCGCGCGCCATGAGCCTGAGCGCTGCGAGCTGGTGCGCATAGGCTTCGAGCAAGCGACGCGCCCGATCCGTCGCGCCGGCGGTGCGAGTGTCTGCACTGTCGTGAACCAGGTCGACCGGAGCACTCGCACCCAGCGCGAGCCGCCGGCCGTACTCCTCACCGATTACCAGCACGAGCTCCTGCTCGCCGCTGCGTACCGCGCTCATGGCCTCGTCGGCTGTGTAATCGACACGAGTAATGCGCGCGCCGTTCTCTTCCAGGAAGGCGATCAGGTTGGGCGCGCTTGCCGCGCCGGAGACGCTCAGCTCGAGCGGCTCGTCCTGATTCTGAGCGGCCCGACGCGATGCGAACGTGGTCGTGAGCCCGAAAACAACCGGCGCCAGCAGCACTCCGAAGAAGAAGGCGGAAAAAATCACGCGGCGGTCACGGATGTTCTCGAGGAGCTCCTTGAGGAAGACGACGCGAACAGCCCGACTCATGCCGCCTCCCCTTCTTCGGAGGCCCGCACGAACGCCTCCTCCAGGTCGGGCGCCCCAGTCGCCTTCAAAATGTGCTCAGGCGTGCCGCGCACGACTACCTTGCCGCGCGCGATGATGACGATGTCATCGCAGAGCGCCGCAACTTCCTGCATCACGTGACTCGAGAAGAGGACGCATCGACCGGAGGCGCGCAGCTCGCGAATCAGCTCGCGCAGCATGCGAACGGCGCTCACGTCGAGCCCGTTGGTCGGCTCATCGAGCATGATCGTTCTGGGACGGTGCACGAGGGTACGGGCAAGCGCGACCTTCAGGCGCTCGCCGTGTGAGTAGCCTTTGGCGGGCCGATCGGCCACGTCCGCCAGCCCGAGCCGCCCGATCAGCTCATCGATCGCCCGTTCGAGACCCGCTCCTTTCAAGCCGCGAAGCTGGCCGTAGTAGCGAATGTTCTCGCGACCGGTGAGATGCCCGTAGAGACCGCCGGCATGCGGCAGCACTCCCAGCGTGCGGCGCACTTCGAGCGGCTCAGTCGTGCAGTCGTGCCCGTCGACGATGGCCATACCCGCATCGGCCCTGAGCACGGTGCCGAGAATGCGCAGTGTGGTCGACTTGCCGGCGCCGTTATGGCCGAGCAACCCGGTGATGCGGCCGTCGCGCGCCTCGAACGTAACCCCGTCCAGGGCTTGCACCGCGCCGAAGCGCTTTTTCAGACCTTCCACTTTGATCATGGCGCGCTCGCCACTGGCGACAGCATGAACGCAGCCGGCCGCACGCTCTCGAGGCAAGAGGTGTCCAACCCTTCGCTCGAAGCTGCCGAAATGAATTCGGCCGCGAGCCTCGGCACGCAGCCGATCGCGATCTGACCGTGCCCTTGGCCGCGCAAAATCAGATGTTTCGCCCGGCTCAGCCCCGGAAGAATCTGCTGCGCATAAGCGGCCGGCGTGACCGGATCGTTGCCACCGGAGAGCAGCAGCATCGGAACGTCACTGCGCAACGGCTCAGCGAAGTTCTCGTCGACAGCGCCGCGCGGCCATTGCGCACAAACGGTTTGCATGGCCGCCATGAGCTCGGGACCGAGATAAGTTCGCTCGAGCGCGCTCTCACTCACGCCCGATTCCGACCACCTCGGGGCATCCTCACTGCACACGACGGAGAAGTGCATGCCCTGTGCGATCTGGCGCTCGGCCTCGCGTCGGATCATCAAATACTGGGCGGCCAGGCTCTGCGGCCGCCCCGAAACCCCGGCCTCATGGATGAGCAGCGGCAGCATCGAAGCAGTCTCGTCCGAGTAGCTCAGCAAACGCACCGCGCCGCTCAGTCGCTCGCGATCGAGCGTGACCGACGTGGGCTCACCGGTGAGTGGATCAGGAATCGAAAGCCGGAACGGCTCGTCGGAAACGCGCGTCATCAGCGATCGGAAGGTTTCGGGCAGGCGGGGATACGAGCGCGCGCACGACTCGTTTTTTTCACAGCGCTCGAACGCCGCCTCCAGCGCGTTTTGCGCTTCGATGGCGATGCGAGGGCCCAGGGCCAGCGTCGCGGGAACGACGCCGTCGAGAATGGCGGCCCGCACGCGATCGGGATACTGCCTGATGTAGTGCTGGGCGACGCGCGTGCCATAGGAAATTGCATATAGGCTGATCCGCTCATAACCAAGCGCTGCACGAACTGCTTCCAGGTCACGAACGGCGAGACTGGTCGTGTAGAAGCGAGGGTCGCCAGGCAGCTGCTCCAGACATTTGCGCACGAGCTGTTGCAGCGTCTCGCGACCGACGGATGTCAGCTCGGGCTCTTCGGGCAGCGTGCAGTCGAGCCGATTCGAGCGTCCGGTGCCACGCTGGTCCACCAGCACGATGTCCCGATCGCGCCGGATGCGCGCAAACGCCGGTGAGTAGGCAAGATAGAAGTCGCTCGCAGCCTGCCCGGGGCCACCGGAGAGCACGAATAACGCATCCTCGGCGGGCTCGAGCCGAAGCGCCGGCACGACCGCGACGTGCACGGGCAAGACCTTGCCTCGGGGGTCGTCGGGATTCTCGGGCCTCGCCAGATGACCGCAGCGCGCGGCCAGGCTCCCCGGCGCGGACTCGCTCTGAAGGCGGCAATCTTCGAGCGTTAACGTCTCATGCACGGAGGCCGTGCAAATTGCGCTGCAAAAGAGCGCCAGCAAGGCAAAGTGAACCTGTCCCCGCACGCGCGGTCCCTCCATTCGAGCCTCTCACCGGATGTTGGCGCCTGGATCAGTCTGATACATTCGCACGACTGTCGGGCCCAGCCAATCGAGCCGTCGCATTCCCGAACAAGGAGGAGGACCCATGCGCATCCTCGTCGCGCTCGCCCTGAGCACCTCGATCGCCCTGCCCCTCACTGCCTCGAGCGCCGAGGACACGAGCTCGGCCCTCGCCCGAGCCGTGGCGTCCGAGCATCGATCCGCTCAATTCCTGGCTCGGGACAAGTACCGTCACCCGAAGGAAGTGCTGGAGTTCATCGGCGTCGAACCGGGGATGACCGTGGTCGAGATCTGGCCGGGAGGAGGCTACTGGACCGAAATCCTCGGGCCGTATCTGCGCGAGAAAGGCACTTACTACACGGCCGTCCCGGCTCGAGGAGCAAGCGAGCGCGCAGCCCGAGGGTACGAGAACTGGATCAAAAAGCTCGAGGAGAAAAAGCCCCTCTATGGCGAAGTAAAGGTGACCGAGCTCGGGCGCGGCCACTACCAGATCGCCCCGCGCGGCTCGGCGGACGTCGTGCTCACCTTCCGCAACGTCCACAACTGGATGAGCCAGGGCTACGCGGAAGAAGCATTCAAAGCCTTCTACGATGCGCTCAAGCCAGGCGGCATTCTCGGCGTCGAAGAGCATCGCGCCCCGAGCGACAAGCCGCAGGATCCGAAAGCCGCGAGCGGCTACTTGCGGGAGGACTATACGATCGAGCTCGCGAAGAAAGCCGGATTCGAGCTGGTCGACCGCTCGGAGCTCCTCGCCAATCCGAAAGATACGAAGAACTGGCCGCGAGGCGTCTGGACGCTGCCGCCTACGCTCGCGCTCGGGGACCAGGATCGGGAGAAGTACCTGGCCATCGGCGAAGCCGACAATTTCCTGCTCAAGTTCCGCAAGCCAACGTCGGCGCGCAAGACCGGCGACAGCGCGGCGCCATGAGCATTCTGCGGTCGTGATTGCGCTTTCGAAGCGTCACGACTGTGGCAGACAAAAAGAGGTGAGTGAAAACAATGGACGAGGCGGCCAAGAAGTGGATCTACTGGACCATCCCGATCGTGGTCGTGGTCGGGCTGGCCGCGGCCTTGTACTACGGGCGCAAGCAACGTGAGGCTGCGACAGAACCAGCCGCCGTCACCGAGCCCGCTGCCCCAAGCGGCGAGCCCGCGATCCAGCACCCGATCGAAGAGGAGCCCGATGCGCCGCTGCCGACGCTCGACGAAAGCGATCCGGCGCTGCTCGAATCGCTCCGCGACCTGTTCGGCGGGGCGCTCGAGCCTTTCCTGATCCCGCAGAACATCGTTCGGCATATCGTCGTGACCATAGACAATCTGCCGCGCAAGAAGCTCGCCGTCGAGAGGCGGCCGTTGAAGCCGACGCCGGGCGTGCTGGTGACATCCGGCGGGGCAGAGCTGAGCCCGGAGAATGCGAAGCGCTACGCGCCGCTAATGAAAATCGTCGAGAGCGCGGACATGGCGCGCGTAGCCGCCGTGTATCGGCGGTTCTATCCGTTGTTTCAGCAAGCGTACGTCGACCTCGGCTATCCCGAAGGGTATTTCAACGACCGCCTGGTCGAGGTGATCGACCACCTGCTCGCCACGCCCGAGGTGCAGGGGCCGATCGAGCTCACCCAGCCGAGCATGTTCTACGAGTTCGCCGACCCCGAGCTCGAGCAGCGCTCGGCGGGGCAGAAATTGCTCATTCGCATGGGGAACGAGCACGCGGCGACGATCAAGGCCAAACTGAGGCAGTTCCGGGAAGAGATCACGAGCATGTCGCCGC
>DASVCI010000189.1:0-3680 GCA_036381695.1 Steroidobacteraceae bacterium | reverse complement strand
CGATGAGCTTCAGCCCACGTTCGGTGACGAAATTCGGATGCTCGCTGACGGGCCGCTCCGGGACATCTTCGGGAACCTCGCTCCCGTCGTTCTCGCGTACGAACGCTCGACTCATGGCTGGGGCCAGACCTCGTGGAGAGACAAACGACGAACGCCCGCGCGGCGGCGTGGCCGGCGCAGGTAAACTTTGCATCACTAAACCATAGCGCGTGAGACCGACGCCATGTTCCCCAATGCGATCCCTGCCTTGTCGGCGGATCACCGAAGCAGTCACGATGCGGCGAAGGTCCTGCGCGAGACCGGGTTTGTGCTCGTTTCCCCAGCTTCCCTGGAGCGGGTCTCAGGCCTTTCGAGGACGGCCCTGGATTCGTGGCGCGAGACTTGGAACCGGCTGCCCCGCGACCAGTACCTGCTGGACGGCGGGCGCTATCGCTTCCGCCGCCATAGCTGCTTCATCCAGCATCTGGAGGGGAGCCGCTCGCTCGAGCGGGCGCCGCATCGCGCTCACTGGCAGCCGACCCACTACAACGCGCTGCATGGGGGCATCGAGCGCTGGTTCGAGCCCATCGAGGACGAGGTACTGGACGCCCCCGCGTGGGAGCAGCTCCTCGTCTCGCTGGGGGATGTTTTCTCCATCTTGAGCCCGGTCGATCGCTGGTACATCGAGGCGCATCAGTTCAGGATCGATGCAGCGGAAGGGATCGGCCGGCCGACGCCCGAGGGCGCGCATCGGGACGGGGTGGATTACGTCGCGGTCATCCTGGTGGACCGCCAGGGCGTGCGCGGCGGCGAAACGCGAGTGTTCGAGGCCGATGGCGTCTGCGGCGTGCGCTTCACCATGCAAGAGCCCTGGACGATGCTGCTCCTGGACGATGCGCGCGTGGTGCATGAGACGACGCCCATCCAGAAATCGGGCGAGCGGCCGCTGAGGGACACGCTCGTGCTCACCTATCGGGCCGGCGGGTTCCAGGAGCCCGAGCGCGGGTGACGCTGCGGCCGGGTCCGCATCGTTCCAGATCTCGAGCCAATCTTTGGCGTCGCTTGAGTACAATCGGCGCTCCTTTCCGCCCCGAAGACATGCTGCTGCGATGCAATCATTCGCCGAGCGCCTGAAGCAGAGAATCGCCGAATCGAGTCCGCTGTGCGTCGGAGTGGACCCCTCCTCATCGCTCCTCCAGCGTTGCGGCCTGCCCGACACGGCTGAAGGCGCGCTCGAGTTCGGCAAGCGAGTGCTGGAGGCAGCGGATTACGCCCTGGCATTGCTCAAGCCGCAGTCCGCCTTCTTCGAGCGCTTCGGCAGTGCGGGCTACAAAGCGCTCGAGGAGCTGACCGGCCTCGCTCGCGCGCGCGAGGTGCTGGTGCTGATCGACGGCAAGCGAGGCGACATAGATTCGACCGCCGCTGCGTACGCCGAGAGTTACTTCGGCCCGGCCAGTACACTGCCGGCTGATGCGATTACCGTTCATGCCTACTTGGGAGTTGCGGCTCTGGAGCCTTTTTTCTCAGCGGCCTCTGCACGGGGCGCCGGGGTGTTTGTGGTCGTGCGCTCTTCCAACCCCGAGGGTCATGCGCTGCAAACTGCGCGACTGCCGAACGGGGCCACAGTGGCTGAGACGTTGTGCGATGAGATCACCGCACGCAATCGAAAGTCTGTGCCGAACGGTCTCGGGTTCATTGGCGCGGTTGTCGGTGCGACCTGCGAGGATGCCGAGGCGACAGTAGCGAGACTTCCGCAGTCCTTCATTCTCGCGCCGGGCGTGGGCGCGCAAGGCGCCACTATTGAAGATGTGCTGAGGCGCATGCCGTCAGCGCGCGGTCGGGTCTTGCCGAACGTGTCAAGAGCCATCCTCGCGAACGGCGCAACGACGGCGGACATGAGGACGACTCTGCGGACTCTCAAGGAGCAGGCACGCTCGCTTTTGTAGCGGCGCGCGAGGAGGCCGGAGGGCGGAGTGACTCGATCAGAGATCGCAAATGCGCTGACCCAGTCTCTCGGCACGCCGGTCGATGCGCGATCCCGCCGCAGAGTCGGTGGCGGTTCAATCAGCGAATGCTGGCGCTTCGAGAGTGGCCGCGGTCCTGTTTTCGTCAAGATCGCACGCCAGGAAGAAGCGGAGGCGCTGGCAGCGGAATCGGCCGGATTGGAAGCTTTGCGCCGCGCTGAAGCGGTGCGCGTTCCCAAAGTGCTGGGATCCGGTCGGTGCGCCGAGGGTGCGTTCCTTGCTCTCGAATGGATCGAGTTCGGTGCTGAGAGCAAGGCGAGCGAAGCGCTGCTAGGCGAGCAGCTCGCCTGGCAGCATCGCCAGACCAGCGCGCGCTTCGGCTGGGATCGCGACAACACCATCGGGCGCACGCCGCAACCGAACGCGTGGTCCGACGATTGGGTCGGATTTTTTCGTCATCGCAGGCTCGGGCATCAGCTCGATCTCGCCGAGCGCAATGATGCCGATGGCGACACGATCGAGCGTGGGCGGCTCTTGTGCGAGCTCCTGGACGCCTTCTTCACATCGTATCGCCCGGTCCCTTCGTTGCTACACGGGGATCTATGGGGAGGTAACTGGGGAACGGATCAGGACGGTCTGCCGGTCATCTACGACCCGGCGGTGTATTACGGCGATCGAGAGGCCGACATTGCGATGACCAAACTGTTCGGCGGCTTCGGTCAGGCGTTCTACACTGCCTATCACTCGACATGGCCGCTCGACGCAGCCGCGGGAACGCGCAGCACGCTGTACAACCTCTACCACGTGCTGAATCACTACAACTTGTTCGGCGGCGGTTACTTGCAGCAGGCGAGAGGCATGATCGAACGGCTGCTCGCCGAGCTTGGGCATTGAGACGCGCTCGCGACATCGCGCGAGCGCGAGTACTCCTCAATCCTGAGGCAATCTGACGGCACCCATGACCTCGTTGTAGCGAATCGAGCCGCTTTCGTCCCGATCCACTGTGAAATTCCCACCGACGCGGACCGCCCGGATCGAGCCCGAGCCGTCGTTGTCGATCGTGACGTCGCTCGCCACGTCTGCGATCTCGATGTCACCCGAGGCGTCTTCCTTCAGGCGCACGCGTCCAGCAATGCCTTCGATGTTCAGATCGCCCGAGCTGTCCTCGGTCACCAGCACGTCGCCCGAGACGTCCTTGACGTCGACGTCCCCGGATTTGTCTCTCAGCTCCAGGCGGCCCGCGATACCGGTGATCTTGACGTCCCCGGAGCTGTCGGTGACCTCCAGATCACCGGCGATGTTGCGCACGATGAGATCGCCCGAGCTGTCCTCCACCTTCGATGAGGAGACGTCGCTCAGCTCCATTTCACCACTGGAGTCGCGCGCCTCGATCCGAACGGAGCTTGGGACACGAATGGTCAGATCGAGCCGCGCTTCCTGCGAAACGCCGAACAGGCGGTCATCGTCCAGCTCCGGCAGCACCGCTTCGAGGTAGACGGTGTCTCCCTCGCGCCGACTTTCCAGCTGGATCTCCTCGAGCAGACGTTCCGAGCTGGCGCATGCACGGCCCTGAGCGCTTACCGAGCCGCGACCTTCTTCACCACGAATCACCAGTCTCCCGGCGCGGGCGATCACGACAACCTCGTTGATGCCGGGGCCTTCGATCGAAGCGTTCCGATCGGCGGTATGGTCGCAATCCAGGGCCAGCGCCGGGGCGGCCAGGAGGCAGGCGACCAG
>DASVCI010000188.1:0-2077 GCA_036381695.1 Steroidobacteraceae bacterium | reverse complement strand
CAGGCGAATGCGCCCCTGCCGATCGACCTCGAGCACCTTCACCTTCACGATGTCGCCCTCCTTGAGCTTGTCGCTCACGCGCTCGACTCGCTCATCGGAGATCTGCGAGATGTGCACGAGGCCGTCCTTGCCCGGGAGGATCGTTACGAAGGCGCCGAAATCCATCAGGCGCACGACGCGGCCTTCGTAGACGCGACCGACTTCGACGTCGGCCGTGATCAGCTCGATCCTGCGCTGCGCCTCGCGTCCGGAGACGCCGTCGACGGATGCGATCTTCACTGTGCCGTCGTTCTCGATGTCGATCGTCGTGCCTGTCTCTTCCGTGATCGCACGGATCACGGCGCCGCCCTTGCCGATGACCTCGCGAATCTTGTCCGGATCGATCTTCATCGTGATGATCGAGGGCGCCCATTCGGACATGGTCGCGCGCGGCTGCGCGAGCACCTTGTCCATCTCGTCGAGAATGTGCAGCCGGGCGACGCGAGCGCGCTCGAGCGCCACCTGCATGATCTCGCGCGTGATGCTGGTGATCTTGATGTCCATCTGCAGCGCGGTCACGCCTTCACGCGTACCGGCCACTTTGAAGTCCATATCGCCCAGGTGATCCTCGTCACCGAGAATGTCGGTGAGCACCTGGAAGCGGTCATCCTCCTTGACGAGACCCATCGCGACGCCCGCCACGGCCGCCTTGATCGGCACACCGGCGTCCATCAGCGCGAGGCTCGTGCCGCACACGGTGGCCATGGAGCTCGAGCCGTTCGATTCCAGGATCTCCGAAACCACGCGAATGACGTACGGGAACGTGGTCATGTCCGGCATCACGGCGGCGATACCACGGCGAGCGAGATTCCCATGCCCGATCTCGCGTCGCTTCGGAGAGCCGAGAATGCCGGTCTCACCGACGGAGAACGGCGGGAAATTGTAGTGGAGCATGAACGGCTCTTTGCGCTCACCGCCCAGCGCATCGATGATCTGCGCATCGCGCCCAGTGCCGAGCGTCGTCACGACGAGCGCCTGCGTCTCGCCGCGAGTGAACAGCGCTGAACCATGCGTACGCGGGAGAAGACCGGTGCGGATGCTGATCGGCCGGACCGTGTTCATGTCGCGACCGTCGATACGTGGCTCACCCGCCAGCACGCGCCGGCGAACGATCCGATACTCGAGATTGCCGAGCTCCTTCGCCACTTCGTCCGACGTGAACTCCGCTCCCTCCGTGCCAGCGAGCGCCGCGAGGGTCGCTTCCTTGATCTCTTGGATGCGGGTACGACGCTGCTGCTTCTCTGTGATCTTGTACGCTTCCGCGAGTGCCGCCTCGGCCTTCCCGGCGACCGCGGCTTCGAGCTTGGTATTGGGAGCCGGAGGCTGCCACGCCCACGCGGGCTTGCCCGCTTCCGCCTTGAGCTGGTTGATCGCGTCGATCGCGACCTGCATCTGCTGATGCCCGAACGTCACGGCGCCGAGCATCACCTCCTCGGGGAGCTGCTTCGCCTCGGACTCGACCATCAGCACGCCTTCCTTGGTCCCTGCGACGACGAGCTCAAGCTGCGACTCTTTGAGCTGGCTGTTCGTGGGGTTGAGCAGGTACTGCCCGTCTTTGTAGCCGATCTTGGCGGCGCCGATCGGGCCCTGGAACGGCACGCCCGACAGCGTGAGCGCCGCGGAGGCGCCGAGCATCGCGGGAATGTCAGGGTCGATGTCCGGATTGACCGAGACGACGGTGGCGACGACCTGCACCTCGTTGTAGAAGCCTTCCGGGAAGAGCGGCCGGATCGGGCGGTCGATGAGCCGCGAGGTCAGCGTCTCCTTCTCCGAGGGGCGGCCCTCGCGCTTGAAGAAGCCTCCCGGAATGCGCCCGGCGGAGTAGGTCTTCTCCACGTAATTCACGGTCAGCGGGAAGAAGTCGCGGGAGGGATCCGCCTCCTTCCTCGCCACCGCGGTGACCAGGACGACGGTGTCGCCCATCGTGACGAGCACGGCGGCGTCGGCCTGACGGGCCAGCTCGCCGGTCTCGAGAGTGACTTGATGCTGACCGAAACTGAAGGTTTTCTTGACTACACTCACGGTGCTTCCTAGTGCC
>DASVCI010000187.1:0-12372 GCA_036381695.1 Steroidobacteraceae bacterium | reverse complement strand
TCTGGCTCATGACGCGGCCCGACACGCCGATCGAGATTCGCCCGTGAGCGCCCCCGTCCGAGATGCGCGTCATTCGGCGTTCGTAGCGCAGCTCGAAGGCGAGGGTCTGGTCGATGCGCGGGTCTCCCCGCTCGGGAGCCTCGAAAATCTTTCCCAGCGCGAGGTGCAGCAGCTTCTGAGCGCCGGCCAGGGCGCCGTGTACGATCTGTTTCGCCGCTGCGCGCTCGCAGTGCTCGCTTCGGGACACGAGTCCGACGACGTGCGCGCGATCTTCGAGCGCTACAAGGATTTCGAGATCCGGCTGGGCCGGCAGGCTTGGGGGGTCAAGCTCGAAGTGAAGAACGCTCCGGCGAGCGCGTTCGTCGACGGGCAGATGATCCGCGGCATCAAGGAGCACCTGTTCGCGGTGCTGCGCGACATCGTCTACATCCACGATGCGATCCTCGACAGCCGCCGCTTCGACCTGAGCGATTCGGCGAGCATCACCAACGCCGTCTACCACATCCTGCGCAACGCGCGGCTTCTCGATTACCGCGGCCGTCCGGACCTCGTGGTGTGCTGGGGTGGTCACTCGATCGGCTCGACCGAGTACGACTACAGCAAGCGAGTCGGCTACGAGTTGGGCTTGCGCGCGCTCAGCGTGTGCACGGGTTGCGGACCGGGCGCGATGAAGGGCCCGATGAAGGGCGCGACGATCGGTCACTCCAAGCAGCGCATCCGGGACGGGCGCTACATCGGCGTGACCGAGCCGGGCATCATCGCCGCCGAGCCGCCCAACCCCATCGTCAATCAGCTCGTGATCATGCCCGACATCGAGAAGCGCCTCGAGGCGTTCGTGCGTTGTGCGCACGCGATCGTGGTGTTCCCGGGCGGCGTGGGCACGGCGGAGGAGATTTTATATCTGCTCGGCGTCCTCCTCGATCCGGCCAATGCGGAGGAGCCCTTGCGCGTCATCTTTACCGGCCCGCCCTCATCGGCCGAGTACTTCGGGCAGATCGACCGCTTCATCGGTGGAACGCTCGGCCCGGCGGCGCAGCAGCGCTACAAGGTCGTGATCGGCGATCCGGCCGAGGCGGCGCGAGAGGCGCTGCGCGGAATCGAAGCAGTTCGCGAGTATCGGCGCGCCAAGAGCGATGCTTACAATTTCAACTGGTTGCTCAACATCCCCCTCGAGTTCCAGCAGCCGTTCGAGCCGACGCACGAGGCCATGGCGAAGCTCGAGCTGAGGCGGGACTTGCCGCCGCACATCCTGGCTGCGAACCTGCGCCGCGCCTTTTCCGGAATCGTCGCCGGGAACGTCAAGGAGCACGGCATCCGCGCGATCGAGACGCTCGGGCCGTTCGAGCTGCGGGGCGACAAGAAGGTGATGAACTTGCTCGACGAGCTGCTCACCGCGTTCGTGGCCCAAAGGCGCATGAAGCTCGCGGGCGAATATCGGCCCTGCTATCGGCTGGTCGCATGACCACGTTAGCCCTGACGTACCGCTTCACGCTCCCGGATTCTCGAGAGCGTACGTTCACTCTCGAGCTCGATCGGGACACCGCCGAGCTCAGGTCTGCCACCGTGGCCGATCCGCCCGCCTGGACGGAGCTGGCCTTCAATCAGTGCGCAGGCTGTCCTCTGCGAGCCTCGGAAGTCCCTCGCTGCCCGGCGGCGCTTCATCTGGCGAGCGTGATCGACGGCTTCACCGACCTGGTCTCGTACGATCAGGTGCGCGTGACGGTGGAGAGCGATGAGCGGGCGGTGGTCGCGACGCTCTCCGCCCAGCAGGCGCTCGCCTCGCTGATCGGCTTGATCATGGCCTCGAGCGGTTGCCCGCGCACCGCGGTCTTCCGGCCCATGGCGCGCTTCCATCTGCCGTTCTCGAGCGAGTCCGAGACGGCCTATCGAGTGGCGGCCATGTACTTGCTCGCGCAGCACTTCGCGGCGCGCTCGGGCGGGAAGCCCGATCTCGAGCTGGAAGATCTGGAGCGAGTGTATCGCGGCGTGCACGCCGTCAATCGCGGCATGGCGCAACGTCTGCGCGCGGCGAGCCGTCAGGACGCGATCGTCAACGCGATCGTGCTGCTCGATGTTTACAGCAGCCTCGTGCCCGCGGCGATCCACGACATCCTCGATGAGATCAAGCCGGCGTTCGCCGCGCTTCTCGATCCCAATACTCCATAACGGCCGGTTAAATCCGCGCGCCTCAATAATGGCCGGTTAAATTCGCGCACGCACTCGCTCGATGCGAGCGAGTGTGTGATGCATGCAAGCGCGCCGAGGTCTGCGTTTGCGATTCCTGTCGCAGTGTGGCGACTACGAAGCGTCCCTGTGACCCAGTTCCTCACGGAAAGTGAAACCCAGCCGATACGTTGCGTGCCAACAGGAGATCACGACCATGACCGAGCACAAGAGCGACGAGCTGAGCGCGACCGGCACGCATCGCGCCTGGACGGGTGAGTCGGTCGGCGCACCGGTGCGCGCGGGCACGGGTCGACAGACTCAGCGCAACTGGCTCGATCGCCCGCAGCCCGGCAATCCTCGTCACGCGGCCATCACGCGCTCGCTCTACAGCTGGACGAATTACAAGAACTGGACCGACAAGGTCCGCAGCACCTGGAACAAGGACGAATCCGGGAAGTAGCCGCCGGCTAGCCGAGCACGGGGCTGCGGGCATCAGGCGATGGCGCCAGGATTTGCGAGGGCTCGCCGGCCTGATCGGCGCTACCCGGCGCGGCCCCTCTGAAAGAACCCGTCGGTCCCGACCCATTCCCACCGCCCGGGCTGGACCCCAGCGTCGCGCCGCTGTATGAAGCCATCGCTGGGGTGCCCGGCTCTATGTGCAGAGGCCGGCGCTGCTGGAGCCAACCGATGAGCGGCAGCCACTGCTCGAGATCCTCCCTCACCAAGTACGGCTTCATCTCGAACAGCCCCTCGCCGCACTCCGCCGCCCGGATGTAGTTCTGCGAGTCGCGCAAGGTGGCAATCACCGGGATCTGCAGCGTCTCGAGAAACCGCATGAGTGCCCGGTAGACCACGGTATGCTTCTTGACCCGGTTGGCGATCACCGCGATGCGCTGCTCGTCGCGGCGGATCTTGGCGATGATCAGCAGGTCGGAAATGCACCTTGCCGCGGCGTGAATGTCTATGTCCGACGGCAACACCGGCACTAAAATAGCCGTCGCGTTGCGAGTGACGTCCGGGAGCCGCTGCGCTTCGAGCGCAGCCGCTGTGTCGACGACCAGCCGCTCCGTATCGAGCGGCACGCGCGTGGCGAAACTGCGCGTTACCCGTGAGTTGCGCTCGTACCCCGCGATACCGTAGATCGGGACTTGCCCCTTGGCGCGCTTGCTCAGCCAGCGGGTGCTGGAGCCCTGCGCGTCGAGATCCATGAGCGCGGGCTTCAAGCCGCTCACGGCGTAGTAGCTCGCGAGATTCGTCGCGATGGTCGTCTTGCCCGAGCCACCCTTGGGATTCAACAGGACGATCTTCTGCATGGAAGCCATCGGGCGCCGGTAGGAGCTACAGCCTACGCACGCCTTGTAAGAGGTGCAAGGGAGGGCGGGTCCCCCAGGCGTTGCACGGCTCGGGACCTCGGGCATTTCCCGCATCGGCCGGCGATGTGACCGGCGTCACAAAATGGCCCTGCGGCGGCTGTGAGTCCCTTCACGAGGCTGCCGGGGCCTTACGCGTACATTCCGGAGGCGACCTTGACCCAACGTGCTGCATGGAGGTGCTGAATGGAATTCTTGCTGCTGTGGGCGGATGAGCTGGACGATGCGCTCGCCATGCTGAGACACCTCGCCCCCCGCATCCTCGGCCTGCTGCTCGCCCTTGGCCTGTTCCTGGCGACTGGATTCGCCTTGCTGCTCGCCCCTCAGGTGGTCCTGCCCGCGCTGGCTCTGGCCTTGAGCTTCCTGCTGATCATCGAATCCGTCCGCCGGCGCCGCGCTCGCGTGAGCACCGGAAACTGACGTTCCCCTGAAGCCCGCCGCCTCGCGCGGCGGCGCTTCCTGAGCCTTGAAACCCGGCCGTCCCGTGCCCATAAGCGGTGCGGTCTCCTATCATTTCCCCCCCTTTTTCCGTTCGGCACGGCACAGAACAAGGAGCTCGAAAACATGGGCGAGGCGGCTCAGGCGCAGACGTTGGGCTTTCAGGCGCAGGTCAAGCAGCTCCTCAAGCTGATGATCCATTCGCTCTACAGCCACAAGGAAATCTTTCTGCGCGAGCTGATCTCGAACGCCTCCGATGCCCTCGACAAGCTGCGCTTCGAGGCCCTGGCCAAGCCTGAGCTCCTCGAAGGCGGCGCCGAGCTCGCGATCCGGATCGAGGCGGACAAGGACGCGCGCACGATCGCCATCATCGACAACGGCATCGGCATGAGCCGGACGGAGGCGATCGAGAACCTGGGCACGATCGCCCGCTCGGGGACGGCCGAGTTCCTCTCACGCCTCACGGGCGACCAGCAGAAGGACGCGCAGCTCATAGGCCAGTTCGGCGTCGGGTTCTATTCGTCGTTCATCGTGGCCGAGCGTGTAGAGGTGTTCTCGCGTCGCGCGGGCGAGGGTGCTTCGGCGGGCGTGCATTGGCAATCGCGCGGCGACGGCGAGTTCACGGTTGCGGACGTGGAGCTGCCCGAGCGGGGCACCAGGATCGTGTTGCACTTGAAAGAGGGCGAGGAGGACTTTGCGGACGAATTCCGCATCCGCTCACTCGTGCGCAAGTACTCCGATCACATCGCCTTCCCGGTGCGCATGCGCGTCGAGCGTGACGAGAAGGACAAGAAGAGCCAGGGCGCCGAATACGAGACGATCAACCACGCCCAGGCGCTCTGGACCCGTCCCCGCACCGAGGTCAAGGAGGAGGAGTACAAGGAGTTCTACCGCCACATCACGCACGACTTCAGCGAGCCGCTCGCGTGGTCGCACGGCAAGGTGGAGGGAAAGACCGAGTACACGAGCCTGCTTTACATCCCCTCGCGAGCGCCGTTCGACCTCTGGCATCGCGAAGCCGCGCGGGGTTTGAAGCTCTATGTGCGGCGCGTCTTCATCATGGACGACGCGCAGCAGTTCCTCCCGCTCTATCTGCGCTTCGTCAAGGGCATCGTGGACTCGGCCGACCTGCCGCTCAACATCTCCCGCGAGATGCTGCAGCAGAATCCGATGATCGACACGATCCGCACGGGGCTCACCCGTCGCGTGCTCGATCTGCTCGCGAAGCTCGCCAAGGAGGAGCCGGAGAAATACGCGACCGTGTGGAAGGAGTTCGGCCAGGTGCTGAAGGAGGGCCCGGCCGAGGATCCCGCCAATCGGGAGCGGATCGCGAAGCTCCTGCGCTTCTCGAGCACGCACACCGATAAGCCCGAGCAGGACGTCTCGCTCGAGGACTACGTCGCGCGCATGAAGCCGGGACAGAAAGAGATCTACTTCGTCGTCGCCGACAGCTTCGCAACGGCGAAGTCGAGCCCGCACCTCGAGCTCCTGCGGCGCAAGGGCCTCGAAGTGCTGCTCCTCTGGGATCGGGTCGATGAGTGGCTGACCGATCACCTCCGCGAGTTCGATGGCAAGCCGCTGCGGAACGTCGCGCGCGGCAATCTCGATCTTGCGGCCGTGCAATCCGAGGAGGAAAAGAAGGAGCAGGAGTCGCTCGCCAAGCAGCACGCCTCGCTCGTCGAGCGCATCAAGGAGACTCTCGGGGATCACGTGAGCGAGGTGCGCGTGACCTCCAGGCTGACCGATTCCCCGGCTTGTCTGGTTCTCGGCGAGCACGAGCTCGGCCCGCAGATGCGTCGCATCCTGGAGGCGGCCGGCCAGAAGGTGCCGGCCGGAAAGCCTGCGCTCGAGATCAATCCCGCGCATCCGCTTCTCAAGCGCATCGAAGCTACGAGCGAGCAAGGCGAGTTCGCGGATCTTGCGATGCTGCTCTTCGAGCAGGCCACGCTGGCCGAGGGCGGCCAGCTCGCCGAGCCCGCTTCCTTCGTGCAGCGCTTGAACCGCTTGCTGCTCGCGATGCGCTAAAGTCCTGCGGTCGAACCGAAGGAGAACGAGAATGAGGAGCCGTTTCGTGCTTTCGCTCTGTCTTCTGCTGCTCGCCGCGGCTTGTGCGCGCGAAGCGCCCGAGGCGGCGAAGGAGCCCGCTCAGGCCGCACGGCCTCGATTGACGCAACTCGAGCGCATCGATCTCGTGAAAGGCACGGGCGAAGGCATCTCCCAAGGGCAGACGGCTGTCGTCCACTACACGGGCTGGCTTTACGATGCGTCCGCGCCCGAGCTCAAAGGTCGGAAGTTCGACAGCTCGCGTGATTCAGGCCAGCCGTTCCGCTTCAGGCTCGGTCAAGGTGGCGTGATCCGCGGCTGGGAGGAAGGCGTGCAGGGAATGCAGGTCGGCGGACAGCGTCGTCTCTTGATCCCGTCCGAGCTCGGCTACGGCGAACGGGGAACTCCGGGAGGCCCGATTCCGCCGAACGCGGCGCTGGTGTTCGATATCGAGCTGCTCGCGATCGAATAGCGCAGCGGAACCAATCCGCTGCGCTTGCGCCGGAGCCTAGACCTTCGTCGCTTCCGGATTGAGCGTGTACGTGCCTGTCAGCCTGGCTTCGGCCAGGATGTGAGGCTTGATGGCCTCGAGTACCTGCGGCCCCGTGAAGTCGTTCCCCTCGACAGGCGCGCGCTCGCAGCTCAAGGCGTACAGGATGAAGTGATACCTGTGAACGCGCATGTCGTTCCAGGGCGGACAGGGGCCGTCATAGCCGCGATATGTTCCTGCCATGTCGGCGTCGCTCGCGAACCAGCCGGTGTAGTCGTTCACTCCCTGTCGCGAGCCCGGCGGGCCCTTCGGCTCTCTTTTTCCACCTGCTACGACCCCGTCGGAACAGGAGCCCGCCGCGATTTCGCTCACGTTCGGCGGAATGTCCACCATCACCCAATGATAGAAGTCGGCGCGCGGCAAGCTTGCGGGCACGACGCGCCCTTCCTTGTTGACGTCATCGGGCTTGGTCGGCGCGTCCGGATCGACGCAGATGAGCGCGAGCGAGCGCGCTCGAGCGGGCACGCCGCTCCACTTGAGCTCGGGGTTGTGGTTGGGGGCGAGCCTGACGCGCAGGTCCTTGTCGGGAGCGCCGAAGGCGAACTGCTCCGGAATGGGTTGCTCGTGCAGGAAGCTGGCTGAGGTGAGCTTCATGATGGTACTCCCCGCGGCCAAAGCGCTCGCGCGCGGCCGCGCAAAAACAGGACTATCGAGGTCGCTTGCATCAATCCCGCGCGCCGTGTGATGTTCCGGAACCCGGCCGGGAAAGGCTGCGGAAGATTCCAGTATCGTGGCGTGCGCGCCGGATATGAAGCGCCCGCGCCTCCTCCATTCGAGTACTCTGCCAGATGACCCAGCATTCTTCACGTCCCCGAGTCGAGCGCCTCAGCCTGCCCGGTCCCGTGGGCCCGCTCGAAGCCCTCGTCGAAACGCCGGTGGATGCGGACGGCCGCCGCGCCGCCGTGATCTGCCACCCGCATCCGCTCCATGGCGGCACGATGACCAACAAAGTCGTGCACATGCTGGCCAAGGCGTTCAACGAGCGCTCCGTCCCGACAGTGCGGTTCAACTATCGCGGCGTCGGGGCGAGTGCGGGAAGTTACGCTCAGGGGGACGGAGAAACCGAGGATGCGCTCGCCGTCCTCGATTGGGCGAGCGAGCGCTGGCCCGGTGCTGCGCTGTGGCTCGGCGGCTTCTCGTTCGGAGGCTCAGTGGCCATTCGTGCGGCGGCCGCTCGCGAGGTGGAGCGGTTGGTCACTGTCGCTCCGGCGGTCGAAAAGGTGAGCGTGGACGTCAATGCGCTGCCGCACTGCCCGTGGCTCCTCATCCAGGGCGATCGGGACGAGCTGGTGGATCCGGCCGCGACTCAACGCTGGGTGGCCGCTTTGTCGCGACCTCCGGAACTGAAGCTCCTCGCGGGGGTCGATCACTTCTTTCACGGCCGTCTGAATGACCTGAGGGCGGCCGTGCTCGACTGGCTCGACCGGCTGGAGGAGCGATGATCGCGGACTTGAAGAGAATTTTCGGGCGCGAGCCCGCGGTAAAAGGCATGCTCGAGACGAGCGAGCCGCTCGAGCTCCTCACAGCGGCGCTCCTGGTGGAGCTGTCGCGGGCCGACTTTTCCGAGTCGGGCGCCGAGCAGGAGGCGATCCGTCACTTGCTGCGCAAGCGTTTTGCGCTCAGCGATGCGGCCGTGGACTCCCTGCTTGTTGATGCGAGCCGCCGTGCCGATCGGGCTGTCTCGCTGCACGAGTTCACGCATCGCTTGCATCGAGAGCTGCCTGAGAGCGACAAGCTCGCCATCGTGGAGATGCTCTGGCGCGTCAGTCACGCCGACGGGCAGATCGACAAGCACGAGGAGCATCTGATCCGGCGCATTGCCGGGCTCCTGCACATTTCCGACCGGGACAGGATCAGGATGAAGCTGAAGGTCGTGATGGATGAAGGCTCGGAGGATCCGCCCGCTCATTGAAGCGGAGCCTCGAGCTCGATCGAAGAGCGCGGCCGTCGGCCAAAAAACAAAAACGAGGGGAGCGAGAGGCTTGCAGCCCCGGGGCGGGGCCGCGATCAGGGTGAGGTGCTTCGAGGCCTCGAAGAGGCTTCGGAAAAAGGTCGCAACGGCAAGGAATCTGCCGGAGGGAGCGGCCACACCGCTCCCTCCCGGCGGGTAACCGGGGCCTTTCTCAGTTCACCATTTCCTTCAGGTTCTTCAGGGCCGCGATGCGCACCTTCTTGCTGGCGGGCTTCGCCTTGAACATCATCTTCTCGCCGGTGAAGGGGTTGATGCCCTCACGCGCCTTGGTGGCCGGCTTCTTGACGACCTTCATCTTGAGCAGGCCGGGCAGCGTGAACAGCCCCGCCCCCCTCAAGCTCTTCTTCACGACTGCGCTCAAGGAATCGAACACGTCGGCGACCTGCTTCTTGGCGAGCCCGGTGTCTTTCGAAATCTGAGCGAGGATTTCCGACTTCGTCGGCGCTGCGTTCTTCTTTGCCATCGTGATCTCCTAATCTCCTGTACTTGGAATGATGCGTCGCGCGCGCGCCGTGGAACGGTGAAACGCGCTCGAGTGGTTGCAAGGCGCGCGGGAAAATAACACAAGATCGGCAGCGGATTAAGCGGCCCCAAGACTTTTTTGCCTGTTTTTTCAGTGTCGGAGCGCGTTGGGCCGGTCGCGTTCCGGGCGCGAAGGGAGGGAGCCCCTGTCCTTCGAGAGGGGCGAGCGATGCCGAGAGTCTGAGGTCAGGTCGAATAGAACTCGCGCTTGAACTTCACCGTGAGCGGAGTCTGAGTGCCCTGCGGGAGAACCGAAATGTCGAACACCAGGATCTCGGCTCCGCCTATCGTGACCTCGCCGATGTAATAGATCCCGTCACCTTCGGTCACGCGCCGGAGCTCCAGGTTCTTGAGCTGGCCGTTCAAGTTGTACGCATCGACTTCGATGTCGGCCTCGACGGGCTTGCGAGGGGCGTTCTCGGCTTCCTTCCGGAGCACGGTGACATTCAGCATGACCCGATTGGTGCTGCGCTGGATGCCATAGGAGCGGGCGATCTCCGGCGTCAGGGTGTCGGTGCGCACCGCGTTGTAGTGCACTTCGTATTCGCCGAAGTCCCGGAAGGTGGCCTCGCTCGGCTGGGCGGTGGGCACCCGGGGCTCAGGCATGTAATCGCAAGCGGCGAGGAGGAGCGCCGGAGCGGCGAGCGCGGCGCCGAGGATCCATCTGCGAGTAGGCACTGGCTGGTCTCCCTTCACGAGGAACCCGCACCCACTATAGCGCCTATTGCGGCGCGTGGGTTTCCAGCCGATGCGACGAGGTCAAAAGCTCGCGCTGACGAGGTACTCCTGCACGGCGATGTATAGCGCCCACAGACCGATCGTCACGAAGAACGGCGAGAAGTCGATGCCGCCCAGCGGGGGGATCACGCGGCGCACCGGTCTCAGGAGCGGCTCGCACAGGCTCGAAAGCAGGGCCGAGGCGGGGCTGTACGTCCCGGGCGCAACCCAGCTCAAGAGCACGTACAGGAGCAGGGCGAACGTATAGAAAAGGAGCGCGGTCGCAAGCAGGCTCGCGATCACGAGCGTGAGGAACCGGCCCGGCGTGTGCACCCAGGGGTATTGGCCCAACAGCCACAGGATGCCGGTCGCCGCGGCCTGCACCAGCACCAGGGCGACGATCGAGGCGGTATCGATCTTGCCCATCGGGGGCAGCATGCGCCGAAGCGGCAGGACCAGCCGGTTGGTCAGCCGGATCACGGCCTGCGAAAGCTGATTGCGGGCATCGGCCCTGGCGAGCGGCAGCAGCACCCGCAGCAGGAAGATCGTGACCAGCAACTGGAGCAGGGCGCTGACGATGAAAATGATGGCGCGCATGAAGGACTCGGTTGTCTCGTGTCGCGTACTTCTTCCGGCGATGCGGGCCCGGGAGCCGACGCATCCGCCGTGCTGCATGCTAGCGCGGTTCGGCGCCGAACTGCTCCGCCAGCTCGGCCGAACGGCGGGCCGCGGCGGCTATCGCCTCGCTGAAAGCATCGCGAATGCCGTGAGCTTCGAGCACTTTGAGCGCGGCTTCAGTCGTTCCTCCCTTGGAGGTGACCAGCTCTCGCAAGGTGGCCGGCGACTCGGGCGCCTCGTGAGCCATCACTCCCGAGCCGAAGGCGGTCTCGACCGCTAGCCGACGGCTGACCGCCGGGGGCAAACCAAGCTTGACGCCCGCGTCCTCGAGCATCTCGATCAGCAGAAAGAAATAAGCCGGCCCGCTTCCGGAGAGCGCGGTGACGATATCCATGTCCCGCTCGTGCTCGACCCACAGCGTCACACCCACCGCCCCCAGCACGCGCTCAGCGAGCTCGCGCTGTGGCTGGGTCACGTCCGGCGTCGCATACAGCCCGGTGATGCCGCACCCATTGAGCGCAGCCCGATTGGGCATGCAGCGCACGACCGGGTGGCCCCCTGCCCAGCGCTGAATGTCTGTCGCCCTGATGCCGGCTGCGACCGAGATAATCAAGGGCTTCGTGCGCTCGAGCACAGAACGCACGCCGGCCACGGCGCTGCTGAGATCCTGCGGCTTTACCGCGAGCACTACGATCTGCGCCTCGGCGAGCGCTGCGGCATTGTCCTGAGTGACTCGTACACCATATCGGGCTTTCAGCGACTCGAGCCGCGCGACCTGGGGATCGGCGACGAGCACATGCTCGCGATCCTGTCCGCGCGCGAGCAGCCCTCCGATGAGGCTGCTCGCCATGTTCCCGCCGCCGATGAACGCAAGCGTGTGTTGCATGGGCAGGATTGTAACGGGGAGCACGCGCAGGGTCGCCCGGACGATTGCTTTCGATGCGCCAGTGCGCTTCGATGCCCTGTCGGCGCTCGCGCGCTTGGCGATTGATGCAACCAGCGGGGACCGCCAAAAGTCAGCAAAAGAGCCTGTCGAAGCGGCTCAGCCGCCCGGCTTTTTGGGCGGCCTGTCGCCGAAAATCGCAGTTCCAATCCGCACGTGCGTTGCGCCGGCGGCCACCGCCGCTTCGAGGTCGCCCGACATGCCCATCGATAACGTGTCGAGCGTGAAGCCCTGGGCGATCAGCTCGCGCTGGCAATCCGCGAGCTCGACGAAGAGCGCCCGCTGCTCATCGAACGTCTCTCGCGGTGGGGGGATACACATCAGGCCGCGAAGCTTCAGCCTCGGCAGCTCGACGATCCGGCGGGCCAGCGCCGCCACCTCATCGCGCGTCACGCCGCCCTTGCCGGGCTCATCTGCCAAGCGAACCTGGATACATACATTTAAAGGCGGGGCGTGAGCGGGCCGCTGCTCGTTCAGGCGCACGGCGATGCGTTCGCGATCGACCGTGTGGACCCACTGGAAGCGCTCGGCCACCGGTCGCGTCTTGTTCGCCTGGAGCTGGCCGATGAAGTGCCAGGTCAGGCCCAGCGGCTCGAGCGCTTCGAGCTTCGGCAGAGCTTCCTGCAGGTAGTTCTCGCCGAAATCACGCTGCCCGAGCTCAGCGAGCTCCCGAATGGCGGTGGCCGGATGCCCTTTGCTGACCGCGATGAGCTTCACGGACGTCGGATCCCGGCCGTACCGCGATGCAGCGCCTTCGATCCGGCGCCGTGTCTGCTCCAGCCTGTCACTCAGAGTTGCCAAGGGATTTGCGGCCGAATCCGCCGAAAAATGCGGACCAGTTAACATATTGGGCTCGTCATCGCTCCGCTATACTTCCAAGCGCTCCAAAACGCGGCGCCGTCCGTGCGCGCTCGGGCGGCACGACCCCCTCGATGCGTCGGGTGCCGGTTCGGAAAACTCCAGGAAGTCTATGCCCGTCGACATCGCGCAGCTCCTCGCCTTCGCCGTCAAGAACAACGCGTCGGACCTGCAC
>DASVCI010000186.1:0-3612 GCA_036381695.1 Steroidobacteraceae bacterium | reverse complement strand
GAGCTTCGCCCACGGCAGTTGCAGCATCCAGTCGAGCCAGCCGCGCAGCATCGAGTACTCGGCGCTGGCATCGGGCATGCGCTCGAGACGCTTGAGCTCCTTGCGCGCCTGCTCGAGCGCCTCCTCCGGCATGCCGGACTTTTCGATCGCCTCGCGAAGCTCCTGAAGCTCCTGCGCGCCATCGCCTTCCTCGCCGAGCTGCTTGCGGATCTGGTGGAGCTGCTCCCTCAAGAGCGCCTCCTTGTGGCGCTCGTCGATCGCCTCGCGCGTCTGCTCTTCGATCTGGCGCTGGAGCTTCAGCACTTCGATGCGCTTGGTGAGAAGCTCGGCGACCCGGTCGAGGCGCTCCTTCAAATCGAACATCTCGAGGAGCTGCTGCTTCTCGACCGTCTTGATGTCCATGAAGCTCGAGATCAGGTCGGCGAGCGTGGAGGGCGACTCGACCGCCTGGATGGCGTTCGCGAGCTCCGCGGGCGCCTGCGGCAGGAGGGAGACGGCCTCGGCCGAGAGGCTCTTCAAGTGCAGCGCGCGCGCTTCGATCTCGCTCGTGATGGGCGGCTCGTGCACGAGATCGACGCGGGCGACCATGAACGGCAGGCCCTGCTGGAAGTCGAGCACGCGGAAACGCTGCTCGCCCTGCACGACGAGGTGGTGCGTCCCGTCGTGCCCGGTCACATACCGGACTATGTTCGCGACCGTGCCGACCTTGTACAGGTCTCTACCCGTGGGCGCCTGAAGCTCCGGATCGTGCTGCAGGAGGAACCCGACCTTGCGCCCGGAGCGCACCGCTTCCTGGGCGGCGGCGAGCGAGCGCTCGCGATTGATCGCGACAGGGACCACCGTGCCGGGGAACAGCACGAGGTTGCGCACGGGAATGATGATGAGCATCTCGTCGGAGATGCGGGATGCCTCGTTTCCCGTCGAGGAATTCTGGTTCGAATCTGTCATGGGTACACCTGATCAGCGTGTCGCCAGGCGCAGCACCAGGCAGCCGTGCGCGTAAGCGCGCTCGAGAACCTGATACTCGCCCGCGGGGAGGGCGATGCGCCTCTCGAACCGCCCGTAGGGAATCTCCAGTCTGTGCAGCGCGGTTGCGTGCTGCTGCATCGGCAACGGCCGCGCGGCGCGGATGATCAGCAACCCGTCCTCCGCCTGCACCTCGATCCGCTCCGGCGCCACCCCTGGCAACGCGACGGTGACCTCCACCTCCGGACCGTAAGCAACGATGTCCACGGGGGGTTCCCAGCGTGGCTCGGCCTGGATGGCCTGGCCGAAGCGGAAGAACTGCCGTTGCAGGCGCTGGGCGCGCTCGAGGATTTCGCATGCCTCGGCCCACATCCACGAGGGCGGGTTACGGATGGCCATTGCTCGAGTCTCGGCAAGACATGTCGGCTAGGTTGGGACGGCGCTACGGGAGTCAAGGCACGCAGCCGAGTGCGGAACTGGTAAGCTCGCCGCCCCGCTCGGGAGGTGGGCTCCCGCGCAGCATCCAAAGGTTTTCAGGCCCGCGCGGCTGATCGCGGGCAGTTTCGAGGCTCCAAGTTACCGATGCCCCGCCGTGTCTTCGATGCTGGTTACTACCGACGCTTCTACTTCGATCCCCGTACCCGGGCGGCCACGCCGGAGCAGATGCGGCTGCGCGCGAACACGATCGCGGCCCTCGTGAAACAGCTCGAAATCGACGTCGAGCGCATCTTCGATGCGGGCTGCGGCCTCGGCTGGATGCGCGCGCCCCTGCTGCGCGCGTTTCCGGGAGCCACGTACACGGGCCTCGAAACCAGCGAATACCTCTGTCAGCGGTATGGCTGGGTTCACGGGTCCGTGGCGACCCACCGCACGCGCTCGCGCTTCGATCTAGTGATCTGCAACGACGTGCTTCAGTACCTGTCCGACCGTGAAGCGGCGCGCGCGATCGCCAACTTGGCCGAGTGGTGCCGTGGGGCTTTGTACTTGCACGTGCCCACGGCCGAGGACTGGCGGGAGAACGCCGATCACGAGTGCAGCGACGCAGACGTCCACTTGCGCCCGACCGAGTGGTATCGAAAGCGTGTGCGCCGTTACTTCCAGCATGCAGGCTTCGGCGTGTACGTTCGTCACGGCGTGCCCCTACTTCAGTGGGAGCTGGAAAAGGCCTGAAGCCAGTGCGTCTGGGCTCGCCTCGGCCAGTCGCTCCACGCCGTCGCCCTCAATCGCATCGAGCGAAGCGCCTCGCATCGACTGCCCACGCCCGGCGATTCAACGCAATGGGTCCAAAGGGCATCGCATTTATTGCCTCCAGGGAAAAACTCCGTTTCTGCGATCAGAGGCAACGCCTCTCGCACCATTGAAGTGCGTTTGTGATCAGCGACAGTCGCTGCTTCCGTGCCCGCTGCACACGCGAAAAATCGCTTCTTTTGGCTGAAAGCCGAGGTGAGGTCTCGAGTTGGATGCATCAGTTGCGTATCGCATCGCGACTCTTCATTCGGACGGAACCGATTCGTGAATTTGCGTTCATGAATGTCATTCCGCGCGCCTCGTTTATCAGCGCGCGCTCATCATCGAAAGTACACGCCGACAAAGCATCGAGTTCGGCGCAGCGACACGGTCGGCAGAACTGTGCGCTTCGCAAAGCTGAAGGGCACAGTGATGAAGACCGCGATGACATCCAGATACGCTGCGCTGACGACGTTGGTCGCAGCCCAGTTATGGCTGGGCTCGAGCGCCGAGGCGCAGGACTTTCCGGTCTTCACCCACGGGGCGATAGACGAGGCGCCGCTGAGCGGAGTGCGCATCCACCTCGACAATGACCTGTTTGCCGGGGGCGAGCGCGATCGTGATTACACCGGCGGGCTTTCCGTAACGATTTCCGGAACGACGGCACGTGACGGGCTGCTCTCGCTCGATCCGTTGCTGAAGCGGCTCGATGCCGTAGCCGCCGTTCCAGCGGCGCCTACTTACCATGCGCGGCAATTCGGGCTGATGGCGTTCACACCGCAGGACATCCTGGATCGTGAGCCTCAGTACGACGATCGACCGTATGCCAGCCTCTTGTTCGTATCCAACAGCCGTACGTATGTCGATGAGGAACCCCGTACGGCGTGGTCGACGAATTTGACGATCGGCGTGCTTGGGCTGTCGCTGTCCGAAAGCGTGCACGATGCCGTGCACCAGCTCGTCGGCTCGGAGACGCCGCAAGGCTACGACCACCAGATTTCCGCCGGCGGTGAGCCGACGGCGCGCTACTCGGTCGCGCGGCAGCAGTTGTGGATCGCTGATCCGACAGGTCAGCTCGACGTCAAGACCACATTGCAGGCGAGCGTCGGGTATCTCACCGAAACCAGTGCTGCTGTGACTGCACGGATCGGCCGCTTCAACACGCCGTGGTGGAGCTTCGCGCCGGAGCTGACGGACTACATGGCTTCGCCGGTTCCTGTCGCGCGCAACTCTGGCAGGGACGCGATGTACTTCTTCGCGGGCGTTCGGGTTAAGGCGCGTGCGTACAACGCGTTCCTGCAAGGGCAATTCCGCGACAGCGACGTGACGTATTCGTTTGCGGACATCGAGCCCATCGTCGCGGAAGCCTGGGTCGGCTTCGTGACGCAGGTGCTCGAGAACACGGAGTTGAGCTACTCG
>DASVCI010000185.1:0-2832 GCA_036381695.1 Steroidobacteraceae bacterium | reverse complement strand
AGTCGGTGCGCGAGATCCGCGGCGCGCTCTTCGGCCCGCTCGATTACCTCGCCCGGTACGAAGAACTCTTCGTCGACCCGCTTCATGTCTTCGATCGTCGCGATCAGCGCGTCGAGGCAGTAGCGGTACTCGGTCGTCGTGCTGTCGGCGAGCGGCACGCGCTGCTCGCGTTGTCGCCAAATGTTCATGCCTGCCCTACCTCTCACGGGTTGTAGATGAGGAGCTGGAATCGCGGCGCTTGCTGCCCGGCGCTCTTCACGCTGCTTCTCGACTCGCCGCGCCTCGGCGTCGATCTCGCGCATCCGGTTGAACGTCTCCATCTGCCGGCGGAAAATCGCCGGGTCGATCGCCGGGAATACCTTGGTCTCGTCGCTCATCCTTCTCGAGCCTCTCGATGATCATTCAGCGTCCGACGATGTTCATCGCGGTGCGATGTAGCATCGGCCCGTTCATGTCTGCCTTTTCTTCGGGCGTCAGGCAGTCACCGCAAATGCCGTGGTAGCGATCAAAGTCGGCTTGTGTCGAGTGGATCGGCCCCGAAAGCCCGGCGAGCTTTTTGCCGCAGCCCCTCCGGCATGTCCGCGTCACTACCTGTATCCGCCCGCGCTTCATCGTTCGTCCCTCGTTCGTTGGCGACGCGTTACGATGTGCTAACTAATCTCGAGCCCGTCAGCAATCGCGCCTTCGATGATCGGGTCGACGTACCGCGGCTCGACGACGTAGCCGGTCGGGCCCCAGGTCTGCACGTCGTCGGCGAGGTTCGCGTCGAGCCACTCGCGCGCAGCCTCGCTGATCGCGTGCAGGATGACGATGCTACCGTGATTCGTGATTCGAATGTCCATCCCAGTTCCTCCTCTCTCGACGCGTCTAGGTTAGTGGACCTTAACCCTGCTGTCAAGACTTTCTTGCTCGATCGCACTTACCATCTCCCGCACGATCGGCTCGAGCTCGCGCAGCACGGCGTCGACGCGCTCCCCCGGCGGCGTCTCGAGCACGAGATCCGCGTCGATCAGCACGCTGAGCCGTACGTATTCGTCGTCTGTCATCGACCTTCATCCCAGGTTCCACGTCAGCACCTCGATCTCGTCGCCGTAAGCCGCCTTCAGGTCAGCGATGGCCGCCTCGATGCTGACGGCCGTGACAGAGAACCAGCGGGCAATCCCGACGAGCATCACGTTGTAGGTTTGGTATTTCATGCCTTTCCTCTCCTCAAAGCCCTAGCTAGCGTCTCTAAACGCGCGTAGGTTCGCACGTCCTAACCCCGCCGTCAAGAACTTTTTTCACACTGCCCGCGCGTACGACGTGTTCGTCACGACGATGTGATCGAGCAACCGGATCTCGAGCAGCTCCAGCGCCTCGCGCAGCCGCCTCGTCAACGTGCGATCCTGCGCGCTCGGCTCCGGGTCGCCGCTCGGGTGGTTGTGGAAGACGATCACCGCGGCGGCGTGATACCTGAGCGCGCGCTCCGCGACGACGCGCCGGTAGACCGTCACACCGTCGACCGTACCGTGGAACAGGGTCTCGGCTGCGATCAGCTGGTGCCGCACGTCGAGGAAGATCGCGCCGAAGCTCTCAGTCTCGCGGCCGGCGGCGAGGTGACGTGCGAGCAGCACTGCATCCTCGGGGGACGTGATCTTCGCGCCTCGGCGCTCGGCAACGAGATACTTCGCCGCGGCCTCGAGCACCTCATCTGCAGTCGCGAATCGGTAGCGCCGGCCGTGCTTGGTGTACAGCATCAGTAGGTACTCCTCTCGCGGTACTCTGCCCCCTCGGCGACCTCCGGCTCCTCGAAGGACGCCGCGATGTCCGGCTCGTGAAGCTTCAGCCAGTCGTATGCCGTGCTGTTGCCGTGCGCGGCCATCCACTCCATGACGTCGATGCGCTTGTCGCGGTAGTCGACAGGCGCGGGCACCGTGACGAGCGGCTTCAGTGAGCCGCGAAACGTGGATCGGATCTTAAGCAGCATCATCCCCTCGCCTCCATGTAGCGCTTGCGCATGTAGCTGCGGCTCGGCACGAACGCCAGTACCTGACGGTGGCTGTGAATGAAACCGGGATAGTCCTTCGACTCGATTGCAATCATCTTCTCCGTATAGGTAACAGCGCGGCGGAAATCATTCGACTCGATCGCTTTCCGCACGGCATACGAACCAAAACGCTCCGCCAGTTCCTTACGCGTAACCGGTGCCTCATGCTCGATGTAGTAGTCGAAGATCGCGTCGACCACCTTCCTAGTGTTCTCGTCCATTTCACCTCCTCCTTGGCGGGGCCGAAGCCCCGCCCGCTCAGTACGTACTGACTATCCGTTACGCGACGACCGCAAGCCCCATCCGCGCGCTCGTGGTCATGCTGGTCAGGCGGTAGCTACCGCGCGCACGCTCGGCGTACTTGCGCAGCTCCTCGACCGGCGTCTCGTAGCTCGCCGGGTCGATGACCTCGACGTTGTCCTGGTAGGTCCACACGACGTTCTTGTGGCGCGACACCGTGTAGGTGGAGCCGTCGCGGCGCTCTCGGGTCTCGTGCTCCATCTCGTCGTCGAGCGCGATGCCGATCCTCGTGGCGCGCAAACCGTAGCCGTAGCTGCGTTCCTCCATGTGGAACACGACGCCCTCGGTGCCGATCTTCACCTTGCGGCCCTTTACGACCCGCACGCGCTTGCCCTTGGCGACGCGGCGCGCGTTCGCCTTGTCGTTGCGGATCAGCTCCTCGAGCGCCCACTTCACGAGGTAGTCGTCGGCCTTCGCCCTGACCTCGTCGGTCGCGTCGATGATCGCGTTGCCACCGCCCGCGAAGCGCGTGGTGTCGTACCCGATCTCGCGGATCTTGCCGGCGG
>DASVCI010000184.1:0-3197 GCA_036381695.1 Steroidobacteraceae bacterium | reverse complement strand
GCTGGCTCGCGAGCAGATGCGCCTGTTCAAGCTGGGCTCGATGAGCGCGAGCACGTTCCTGCGCGGCATCGTCAGCAAGGATCTGGGCGCCTGCACCGAGGCCCAGCTCGAAGAGCACGCCCAGGCGGTGCAAGCGTATCGCGCGGCTCGTTCCAGCCGACGCAAGCCCTATTGCGAGCAGTGCCGTCGCCACTTTGGCTCGGTCGATTTCACGGTCTGCACGGAGTGCAATTCGATCCGCTGCACGTGTGGCACGTGCAGTTGTGCCTCGAGCTCCCGCCGTCGCCGGGCCGCCTGAGCGCGCAGCCCTGATTTGTGCAGATTTTCCGCACGTTCACTCTCGAGGCCGCGCACCGACTTCCCAACGTGCCGCCCGGGCACAAGTGCGCGCGCCTGCACGGGCATTCGTTTCGGGTCGACCTGCATCTGAGCGGGCTTGTCGATCCGCATGCCGGTTGGGTCATGGACTTCGCTGACGTGCGCGCGGCGTTCCAGCCCGTGTTCGAGCAGCTAGACCACCACTACCTCAACGAGATTCCCGGGCTCGAGAACCCCACGAGCGAGCACCTCGCCCGATGGATCTGGAGGCGGACCAAGCCGCTTCTGCCGCTTCTGAGCAAAGTCGTCGTGCACGAGACGTGCACGAGCGGCTGCGAATACGACGGACAGGACGATTAGCAGCGAAGTTCGAAGGCGGATATCAGTTTCCGGCCCCGCTCAGCCGTTCCCGCGAAGCGAGAAAGATCAGAGCCCGCCTTCGCCGCCCTCGCTTCTCACAGCAGATCCCGCAGTCGATACCAGAGCATCGCGAGCGCGAGCGCCGGCGTCCGCAGCCACGGGCCGCCCGGGAAATTCCGATGCTCGAGCCGGCCGAACAGATCGAATCGCTCGGCGTGGCCTGCGATCGCTTCGGCGACCAGCTTGCCGGCGATGCCGGTCAGGGCCACGCCCTGGCCCGAGAAGCCTTGCAGGTAGTAGATGTTGGGAGCCAGGCGGCCGAAATCCGGTGCCCGGCTCATGGTGATGTCCACATAGCCGCCCCACGCGTAATCGATGCGCACGTCCGTGAGTTGAGGAAAGACGCGCAACATGCGTTTGCGTGTGGCCCGCCTGGTATCGAAAGGATCGAGGCCCGAGTAGCTGACTCGTCCTCCGAACAGCAATCGATGGTCGGCCGAGCGGCGGAAGTAATCGAGCACGAAATTGGCATCCGACACCGCGATGTTTTCGCGCATGAGTTGCTTGATGCGCGCCTCGCCGAGCGGTTCGGTGGCAACGATATAGGTCGCGACCGGCATGATCCGGGCGCGCAAGGCTGGGACGAGCGGATCGCCGTAAGCGTTGCAGCAAAGCGCGACGAAGCGCGCTTTCACCGCGCCTCGAGCTGTTCTGACGAGAGCGGGCTCTCCCTCGCGCAGGGAAGTGGCTGGCGAACGCTCGAAGATCTGCGCGCCGGCGGCTGCCGCCGCATCCGCCAGGCCGATCGTGTAGTTCAAAGGATGCAAGTGCCCGCTGCCGGCATCGTAAAGGCCGGCGCAGTAGCGGGTCGTCGCGAGCAAGCTTTGCACTTCCGCGCGTTCGAGAAATCGGAGCGGCCCGTACCCGTATCGGTCGCGCGCTTCTTCGAGATCCCTGAGCAACTCCTCGCGCTGCCGGTTCTTGAGCGCGACGTGCAGGTAACCCCAATGGAGGTCGCAATCGATCTGATGCCGCTCGACGCGCTCGCGCAGGAGCTTCAGCCCCTCGACGGAGATGTCCCACATGAGCTTGGCGTTCTCGAAGCCCACTTGCTGCTCGAGACGCGGCTGACCGCAGGCGTACCCGACGATGGCCTGACCGCCACTTCGGCCCGATGCACCCCAGCCGATGTGCGCAGCCTCGAGCAGCACGACTCGGTAGCCGCGCTGCGCGAGCTCGAGCGCTGTCGAGCACCCGGCGAGGCCGCCGCCGACGACGCAAACGTCGGCTTCGACTTCTCCCTCGAGCGACGGGCGCGCCGTCGAACGATTTGCAGTGGCGCTGTAGTAGGAGGAAACGGGCTCGGGCGTCGACATCACGATGAGGGCGGCCGCCCGGGACGGCGAAGAGGCTCGTCCGAGCCGGCACTGTTTAATATTTCATAGCGATCCTGGGGCGCCGCCCCGCGGGCAGGATATCGGCCGCCGGGCGCGAGCGGCAAGTCGGGCGCCGAAGCGCCACCAGCCGCCAAGCCCCATGACGGCCGAAAGAACCGGCATACGCAAAGTTGCGCCCGGACGAGACCCCCCGTTGTGTGGTTAAATGCAGGGGCGCTCGAGGCCCGGTCCCCCTGCCGGCCGTTCAAGATCTTAAACGTGACTACTCGCAAACCGCTCATCGGCATCCCGGCGGACAGGCGTCTGCTGGGGCCGCACTATTTCCATTGCGTCGGGGAGAAGTACATCGACGCGATTGCGCGTGGAGCGGACGCCGTGCCGATTTTGATCCCTGCGCTCGGCGAATCGCTGAACGTGCCGGAGCTGCTCGCCACCCTCGACGGCATTCTCCTGACCGGTAGTCGCTCCAACGTCGAGCCGCACCGATACGGAGGGCCGGCGAGCGCGCCCGGGACGCTGCACGATCCGCAGCGCGATGCCACCACGTTGGCGATGATCCCGCACGCCGTCGCGGCGGGCCTTCCCCTGCTCGCGATCTGTCGGGGCTTTCAGGAGATGAACGTCGCCTTCGGCGGCACGCTCTGGCAGAACCTGCACGAGGTCGAGGGCCATCACGATCATCGTGAAGACCTGGAAGCGCCGGTGGATGAGCAGTACGGTCCCGCCCACGAGGTCCGGCTCACGCCCGGCGGAATGCTGCACGCCCTGGCCGGCACCGATCGCTTGACGGTCAACTCTTTGCACGCGCAAGGCGTGCAGAGCCTCGGCCGGGATCTCGAGGTCGAGGCACGGGCGCCGGATGGGGTCATCGAAGCCTTTCGCGTGCGCAATGCCCCTGCGTTCGCGCTCGCCGTGCAGTGGCATCCCGAATGGAAGTTCCAGGACAACCCGTTTTCCCGCGCGCTGTTTGCGGCCTTCGGCGAAGCCGCGCGCGAGCGCGCATCGAGGCATCGAGCATGAGCGTCATTCAGCAGTTCTTCAAAGAGCACGGCATCTCGGAGGTCGAGGCCATCATCCCCGACATGGCCGGCATTCCCCGCGGCAAGATCATGCCGGCGGAGA
>DASVCI010000183.1:0-18640 GCA_036381695.1 Steroidobacteraceae bacterium | reverse complement strand
TCTGGCTGACATCCCGATCGTGATGATCACCTCGCGCGTCGGGGAGAAGCATCGCGCCCGCGCGATCGAGCTGGGCGTGAACGACTACCTCGGCAAGCCCTACCAGGAGAATCAGCTCCTGGATGCGATCGAGCCGCTGGTTGCGGCGCGGCGGCGGAAGGTGTCGTGAGCGGCCGGGATCGCCGGCGAACCTGCGAGCACGAATTGCCATGAGCGACTTCGACGCCCACGAGCTGTACAGTCTGCTGATCCCGCTCGCTCACGAGCGCTTGATCGTGCCTCGCGCGTGTGTAGCCGAGGTGGTCACCTGGCAGGCGCCCGAGCGGATGGAAGGGACTCCGCCCTGGTATCTGGGCACGATCCACTGGAGCGGGCGGCCCGTGCCGGTCATATCGTTCGAAGGCGCTTGCGGACAATCTCTGCCGACGCCGGGGACACGCACGCGCATCGTCATTTTCGTCGCGCTCGGCAATCAGATTCCCGCCGGTTATTTCGGCCTCATCACCCAGGGCTTTCCGCAGCTCGTGCGGGTGAATGCCGATGTGGTGAAGGCGGACCCGAGCCGGACGTTCTCCGAGCGCGGCCCGGTGCTGTGCCAGGTGCGCATGCTGAACGAGTCGCCGCTCATCCCGGATTTCGAGTGCCTCGAGCAGATGATCGCCGAGGAGACGCGCGTCGCTTAGCGGGCGAGCGGGCGAGGGCGCCCGCGCGCTTCCTATTGCAGGTCCCCCCAGAGCGCTTGAAGAACCGATAGCGCAACGACCGAGGCTGTCTCGGTTCGGAGCACACGCGGGCCGAGACGCACCGGCATGAAGCCGCTCGCCTGCGCCGCTGACAGCTCGTCATCGTCGAGCCCTCCTTCCGGACCGATCAGAAGCTCGACCCGGCCAGGCAGGCTCGCGAGGCCGGCCAGCGAGGCGGGCGCGGACGGGCTCAGAACCAGCCGCAAGCCCTCCTTGCGCACGTTGGAGAGATAGTCCCGCAACGTGACCGGCGCGAAGAGCGTGGGGAGCTTGGAGCGTCCACACTGCTCGCAGGCGCTGATCACGATGCCGCGCCAGTGAGCCAGTTTCCTGGTCGCCTGCTTCTCGTCGAGCCTGACGACGCTGCGAGCCGTAAGCACCGGCGCAATCGCTGCAACGCCGAGCTCGGTCGCCTTCTGCAAGGTCCAATCCATGCGCTCGCCGCGCGAGACCCCTTGCACCAAAGTGATCCTGAGCGGGGACTCCGGCGTACCGGGGACGCGATCCCCCAGGCGTACGATGACCTCATCGCTCTCGACACGAGCGATCTGCGCATGGAATTCGCCGCCCGTGCCGTCGAAGAGATGCAACGGCGCGCCCTCGCGCATGCGAAGCACGCGCGCCACGTGGTAAGCGGCCGCACGCGGCAAGGACGCTTCGGCCCCGCTTTCGAGCGGGCCCTCGCAGAAAATGCGGTTCACTCTCATGCCAGCCTCATACGAACCCCGCCCCGGGGAAGCAAGCGGCGTGCCGTGACGTCGCACGCTGGGAGCGGCATCATGGCGCATCGGGAGCCCATCGAACATGTCTGCAATGCCGTCGACGTCTTTCAAGCCGCCCTGGCCGTTCGAGATCGATACCGGGCGCGGGCTCATGGCCGGCGCGCGCCAGGTCGCCTCGCCGAACCAGGATGAGCGGCCGGCCGGATGCGAGCCGGAGCTGATCGTCATCCATGGCATCAGCCTGCCTCCGGGCGAGTACGGCGGGCCGTGGATCGATCGCTTGTTCACCAACTCGCTGCCGGCCGACGCGCATCCGTATTTCGCGGGCATCTGCGCGCTCAAGGTGTCCTCGCATTTGCTGATCAGGCGTGACGGCGAGTGTGTTCAGTACGTGCCGTTTCATCGCCGCGCCTGGCATGCGGGCGTCTCGAGCTACTGCGGACGCGAGCGTTGCAACGACTTCTCGATCGGCATCGAGCTCGAGGGGTGCGACGGGCAGCCGTACGAGCCGATCCAGTATCGCGTGCTGAGCGAGACGATCCACGCACTCGTGAAAGCGTACCCCTCGCTGTCGCCGGAACGCCTCGCGGGACACTGCGACATCGCTCCAGGCCGCAAAACCGATCCGGGCCCCGCCTTCGACTGGGTGAGACTCAAAGCCCTGCTCAGAGTGCCTCGCCCATGAGGCTTTCGCGCTGGCTCGCTCTTCTCGCGGCGGTCTTGATGCCGGCCGCAATTGCCGCAACGGAGCCGATCCGCCTGGTGAGCCTCGCGCCGCATCTGACCGAGCTGGCCTTTTCCGCCGGCGCGGGCGATCGGGTGATCGCCACGGTCGAGTTCAGCGATTATCCCGAGGCCGCGCGCCGGATCCCTCGCATCGGCGATGCATTTCGCATCGACTACGAGCGCCTGCTCGCGTTGCGTCCCGATGCCGTGCTGGTCTGGCAGTCGGGTACGCCGATTCAAACGATCGAGCGCGTGCGCGCCCTCGGTTTCAAAGTGATCGAGATCGCGATCCACCGCCTCGATGAGATCCCGGCAGCGCTTCGCACGATCGGCAGGCTCGCGGGCACGGAAGCGGTGGCAGAAGAGGCGGCGAAGCAGTTCGAGCGCGAGATCGCCGAGCTGCGGGCGCGTTACACAGATCGCGAGCGCTTGAGCGTTTTCGTGCAGATCAACGACCGCCCGCTCTACACCGTCAACGGCGAGCACATCATCAGCGAAGTGCTCGAGCTCTGCGGCGGCCGCAACGTGTTCGCGAGCCTTTCGGAACTCGCGCCCGCCATCGGGATCGAAGCGGTCATAGCCGCGAGCCCGCAAGTCATTCTCGCGACCGATCGTGCGGTGGCCGACCCGGCGCAGGCATGGGCACGATGGCGCTCGATTCCCGCGGTCCGCAACGGCAACGTGTACACCGTCCGCGCGGACGATATCGCGCGCTCTACCACGAGGCTCTCGCAAGGCGCCAGGCAGGTTTGTCGCATGCTGGATACAGCGCGACAGCGGCTCGGGCTTTCGGTAAATCGCTGAAAGGAGCCTCGCCTCCTTTTCCGGTACTCGCCCGCGAAAGGGTCGTGTAGGATCGCGAGCCCGGTCCGCCGGCCGCCGGCGAGATGCTTCAGCTCAACCCTAATGACGCGAACCGCCACGGTCGTCCTCACGTTGCTGTTTCTGCTCGCGGCGCTCTTGTCGGCGACGACGTGGGCTGCGCGACGAACGCACAACGCCCAGGATTTTCTGGTGATGAGCCGGCGATCGGGCACCTGGCTCGCCTCGCTCAGCTACGCAGGGAATCTCGCGAGCCCCTGGCTCCTCATCCTCATCGCTGCGGCGGCGTTCGAGTGGGGCCTTGCGGCGGTCTGGCTGGGAGCGGCGCTGGTTTTCGGTTGCATTCTCAACGTATGGTTCATCGCCCCGCGGCTTCACGCCGTCGCGACCGGGCAAGGCCAGGTGACCGTGCTGCAAGTGCTATGCGCGGATGCGGGGGATCGGATGCTGCCGCTGGTCGTGCGCTCGGCCATTCTCGTGACGGTCGCCATGCTCCTCGTTCAGGTCGCGGCGGCGCTCGAGCTGACGACGCGCTTTCTCGATCAATTCGGGCTCGACTCCTCGAGCTTGCCCGTGCTTTTCGTTGCGGCGATTGCCATCGTCGTGTTCGGCGGAGGCCTGCGAGCGGCCAGCCTGCTGGAGGCGGTGCAGACCGGGATTCTCCTTCTGATCGCGGCGTTCCTGCTCATTCCGGCGCTGATCGCGAGCGGCGGGCCGGCGGATCTGCGTGCGGCGTTCGCTTCTCTCGGCCCGGGCCCGGCGGACTGGTTCGCAGGCAAGGACGGGGTGGCCGCGGTCGCTTTCGCCGCCGGATCGCTGGGGCTCGGGCTCGCCACTTGCGGACAACCCCAGGCCCTGGTGCGCTTCATGGCGATGAAGGACGAGGCCACCTTGAGAGTCGTGCGCTGGATCGCGCCCGTCTGGACAGCCGCCCTCATCGCGACCGTCATCATGTGCGCCTGGTGCGCGCGCGTGCTGTATTCGGGTCTCGAGCACGCGCAGGACTCTTTGCCCGAGATCGCGAATCGTCTGCTGCCGCCCAACCTGTCCGCTTTCATCGTCACCGCGCTGGCCGCTATCGTCGCCTCCAGCCTGGCCAGCCAATTGTTCGTCCTCGCCACGACCGTGGCTGTCGATGCGCGCCGGTCCGACCGTACGCCGACGTTCCCCTGGCTCCGGGCCGCCCTGGTCGCCGTCGCGGTACTCGCCTGCGTCGTAGCATTGTCCGTGCCCTCCGGCGGACTCGAGCACGCATTTTTCGCGTTCACTGCGCTCGGTGCCTCGCTGGGGCCGCTGCTGCTCGTCAGATTGAGCGGCAAGCGCACGCGGCCGGGCTCGATGCTCGGGGCGATGTGGTCCGGGTTCGTCTTGTCGCTGTTGTTTCATTTGTTGCCCGATTCGCCGGGCGATTTCCTCGAGCGCGTGCTGCCGTTCATTGCGGCGCTCGGCATCGCGCTCACGGGCGGAGAGCGACGGCGCAATCCCGACCGGGCCGATCGGTCGCAGGAGACGGTGCACGACCGCGTCCCGATCTGAGGAGCTGTTGGATTAGCAACGATCGCGCACGCAGGAACGTATGCGGCGAAAAGCCAAGCGCCTTCGCAGGTCCCGTCGAGCCGAGCCGACCACGGGCAAGGTGGCGGGCCGCTCGAACTCCCCTCGCGCAACTGGCGCTTCGAGCGTTCACGAACGAATTATCCAAGCGGTGCAACGCATTCCGCGGGGCAGGGTGAGCACATACGGCAACGTCGCGGAAGTAGCCGGCCTGCCGAGGCGAGCCCGGCTCGTCGGGACGGTTCTGAGACAAACGCCTGCGTCCCGGGCGTTGCCGTGGCACCGGGTCATCAACGCCAGCGGACGGATCTCCTTTCCGCTCGGGAGCGAGGCGTATGCACGCCAGCGGCGCAAACTCGAAGCCGAAGGCATCGTGTTCGTCGGTGGGCGCGTGGACCTCGAGCGCTACGGCTGGCCTTCCCGGGCCGAGCACCTCGATGAGCTTCTCTGGAAGCTCTGAGCCCCTCCGGAGGGCATCCAAGCCTCCTGGCTAACCCTGATTCGCACGCTCCTGCGTTGAAAGCTCCTGGTAGGCGCAACGCGTCGTTCCAGGGGTAGCGTTTCGATGAACGGGATCGCAAGAGCAGGTTCGGTGTGCCTGGCGGCGGCCATTCTGGCGGCGTGCGCGGCACAAAAGGGAGACGATCTGAACGCAGCCGTGGCTCGTCCCGAGCCGTCCGAAGCTGGCCAGACCGGACACGATCCGGGCTTGGGCGAAGTCGTCGTGACCGGGACCCAGTCATCCTCTGCGTCGCGGCCTGAGGAGCGGCGCGCCAAAGCGCAGGAGTTCACGCGGCCGCTGATCCCGCAAGCCGCCCCAGCGAGCAGTGTGCTGCGTACGGTGGTGACGGGCGACGTGCATGGATACGGGCCGCCGTCATGCTGTTTCCCGACCCCACCGACTGTCGAGACCGAGCGGTATGCGCACATGGACGACAATCCAGTGCGGCTGGCCGCCGAGCAGCCGGTCTCGACGTTCTCGGTCGACGTGGACACCGGGTCTTATGCGAACGTGCGGCGCTTCCTCAGCTCGGGGCGGCTTCCGCCCGAGGATGCGGTCCGGGTCGAGGAGATGATCAATTACTTCGACTATCGGTACGCCACCCCGGAGGATCGCCGCAAGCCGTTTCGGGTGAGCACCGAGCTCGCGCCCGCGCCCTGGAATGAGCAAGCGTGGCTCCTCAGGATCGGGATCAAGGGCTATGAGGTCGCCGCCTCCGAACGTCCGCCGGCGAATCTCGTCTTTCTGATCGATGTCTCCGGGTCGATGCAAAGCCCGGACAAGCTTCCGCTCCTCAAGAACGCGTTCAGGCTCCTGACCGATCAGCTCACCGCGCGCGATCGAGTGTCCATCGTCGTGTACGCCGGCAGCTCCGGAGTCGTGCTCGAGCCGACGCCCGGCGATCAGAAGTACAGGATCCGTGAAGCGCTCGATCGACTGGAAGCCGGCGGCTCGACCAACGGCGCGGAGGGGATCGAGCGCGCTTACCAGCTTGCGCACGCCTCGCGCCTGAAGGACGGAATCAACCGCGTCGTGCTCGCCACCGATGGCGATTTCAACGTCGGCGTGGTGAATTTCGAGGCGCTGGTCGACATGGCCGAGCGTGAGCGCGCTTCGGGCATCGCGCTCACCACGCTCGGCTTCGGAACCGGCAACTACAACGATCAGCTCCTCGAGCGTCTGGCCGATGCGGGCAATGGCAATCACGCGTATATCGACACTCTCTCCGAGGCGCGCAAAGTGCTGGTCTCGGAGCTCTCCTCGACGCTGCTCACGATCGCCCACGATGTGAAGATCCAGGTCGAGTTCAATCCGGCCGAAGTGCTCGAGTACCGCCTGATCGGCTACGAGAACCGGATGCTCGCGCGTGAAGACTTCAACAACGACAAAGTGGACGCAGGAGAGATCGGCGCCGGCCACCGCGTCACCGCGCTTTACGAGATCGTCCCGGTGGGATCCCGCGGACGCGTCGATCCGTTGCGGTACAGCCCTCAGGCCAGGCAGCCAGCGCGTAGCTCATCGGGCGAATTGGCGTTCCTGCGATTGCGCTACAAGCTGCCCGGATCGACGAGCAGTGAGCTGCTCGAGTCTCCGATCATGGAGAGCTCGCGAGTGGCGCTGCAGGAAGCCTCGCCTGATTTTCGCTTTGCGGCCAGCGTCGCCGCGTTCGGTCAGCTTCTGCGCGGCGGCCGCTATATCGGAAACTTCGGGTTCGAGGACATCGAGAAGCTCGCGAGGAGCGCGCTGGCCCACGACACCGAGGGTTATCGCCGGGAGTTCGTCTCATTGGTGAAGCTGGCTCAGGCGCTCTCCTCCGGGCAGGAGCAGTTGAGTCGCAGGGCGGAGTAATTCCCGAGTTCTGCCCGGCGAGGCGGTGAGGTACGCTCGCAGGCATGGAGTCAGGACCTGTCTCGCAGCTCGGGAGCGCCGCAAGGCCGGCGGAGCTGGTCGATGCTCCGCCACTGCGGCCCGAGCCGGCGTCGGTATCGGCGCTCCTCGACGATACCAGCCTGATGCTCCGTTACCGCGACGGAGACGTGCGGGCCTTCGAGCTGCTCTACGAGCGTCACAAGCGCCCGCTCTATCGGTATCTGCAACGCATGTGCCGCAATTCCCACGTGGCCGACGATCTCTTCCAGGAAGTCTGGAGCAAGGTCATCGCCACTCGCGCGCGCTATGAAGTGAGGGCGCAGTTCAACACGTTCCTGTTCCGCGTCGCTCACAACTGCCTAGTCGACCATTTCCGCCGCGCCGGCCGCAAAGCGCAGACGTTCGAGGAGGGCATCGAGGAGGCGCAAGAGCATGCGGCCGGGGCGGAGCACGAGGAGCCGGATCGAGCCGCGGCCGAAGCGCAATTGCGAGCGGCGTTCAGGCGCGCGTTGGACGCTCTGCCGGGCGAGCAGCGGGACGTGTTCGTGCTCTACGAGGAGAGCGGCCTCAGTCTCGAGGAAATAGGCCAGGTGACGGGGGTGGCGATGGAGACGGCGAAGAGCCGGCTGAGGTACGCGCTCGCGAAATTGCGCGCCGCCCTGAGCGAGCATCACCCGCAACGTTTGAGTACGCAGCCGTGAGCGAGCCGATCGACGACAAGGCGCTCGAAGAGTATCTGAGCCGCGGCTCGGAGCTTTCGCGCCGCTATCGGGAGCTCGGCGGCGAGGAAGTGCCGCCCGAGCTGGATCGGCGCATTCTCGAGGAAGCGAAGTCGGCGGTGCAGCGGCCGTCGCGCGGCGGCTCGCACCGATGGTCGCGTTGGGCCGCGCCGGTGGCGCTGGCCGCCTCGCTCATGCTGGCGCTTGCAGTCCTCATCGAGAGCGGCTTGCAGGTCGAGCCAACGGAGCTTTACGCGCCGACCGAGCCACCGACTGACCTGTCGCACGCGGAGAATGAGCGCGAGGCTGCGCTGACCATGGAGCCGGCGCCATTACAGAGTCCTTCGGAAGCTTCCGAAGCGGCTCAAACGGGCGTCCAGGAGTCGCCGAGCCCGAGGCAGGAGAGCGCCGAGCGCCCGATTTCGGTTGCGGTACCAGAGCGTGCAGCCCGACAAGCGACGTCGGATCGCGAAACAGCAACGCGTAAACAATCGGAGCCGCGGCGGAGTCGATCCGGGGCTGCAACGGCACCGTCACTGGCCTATTCACCCCCTCGCGTGACGGTAGACGAAAACGCGGGCGGCGCGATTGCGACGCTCCCGCCGCCGGAGCTCGTGATCGAGACCGAGAGCGCGAGCGCGCCTCAGAGCTCGAGCATTCAAACCGTCGCGGCTCCGCAATTTGATCCAGAGGCGGAGCTCGGCGAGGTGGTCGTCACCGGCACATCCGGAAGGCCCGAGCGGACATCCGCTCGTCGCAATACCGTTCCGCGCACCCAGTCGAGGCCTGCCGACGCTTCCTCAGCGGCTGACGCCGCTCCGGCTGCGTATGCCACACCGGAGGAATGGCTGGAGGCGATCCGACGCTTGCGCAGAGAAGGCAAGACCGAGCAAGCCGATCGTGAGTGGGAGCGGTTCCTCGAAGCTTATCCGAACCACTTCGTAGCGCCGGACGACCTCGCGCGGAAGCCGGCGCCCGACGATCGCTGATTCACTCGTCGCTCGACAAGAATCGTGCCTGCGCCATCGAGGCGGCCTCGGCTAAAATCGGCCGCAATTTGCGTTCACCGTGACCCCTAGCGATGGAAAGGACGATCGAAAGACTCCTGTTCGCGAGCCGCTGGATTCTCGCCCCGATCTACATCGGCATGTCGATCGCGCTGGTGGGCCTCGGCGTGAAGTTCTTCATGGAGCTGTATCACCTCATGATGGAGGTGATCGCCATGGAGGAGGCCGACCTGGTGCTGATCCTGCTTTCGCTGGTCGACATGGTGCTGGTGGGCTCGCTCATCATCATGGTCATGTTCTCGGGCTACGAGAATTTCGTCTCGCAGCTCGATGTGGGCGAGAACACCGAGAAGCTGAGCTGGCTCGGCAAGCTCGATGCCAACTCGCTCAAGCTCAAGGTCGCCTCCTCGATCGTGGCGATCTCCTCGATTCACCTGCTCCGGCAGTTCATGGAAGCCGGGGACATCATCCAGCACAGTGGCGACAAGCCGCTCATGTGGTACGTGATCATTCACCTCACGTTCGTGGTCTCGGCCGTGATGATGGGAGTGCTCGACCGCATCACCTCGTCGCAGGCGAAGGCGCGGAAGGGCGAGGCCTGACGCGCATTCCCGCCGAAGGGTGCGAGTCGAGCGCGACGCCTGTCAGGCCGTTCTCTGCGGCGGCTCGACGCCTTGCGGGAAAAATTCCAGCGACACCGAGTTCAGGCAGTAGCGCTTGCCAGTCGGTGGCGGGCCATCGTCGAACACATGGCCCAGGTGCCCGTCGCAGCGGCGGCAGCGGATCTCGGTGCGGATCATGCCGTGGCTCTCGTCCACCAGCTCCCGGATGTGCGTCGGATCGAACGGCTGGTAAAAGCTCGGCCAGCCCGTGCCCGATTCGAATTTCGCCGCCGACTTGAAAAGCGGCAGCCCGCAAAGCCGGCACGCGTACGTGCCCGCTTCCTTGTTGTGCAGGAGCGTGCCGCAGAAGGGCCGCTCTGTGCCCTGGCTCAAGATGACGTCTCGCTCCTCGGCGCTGAGCCCGGCGGCGAGCTCCTCACGTTTGCGCGCATCGAGCGGACGCAGGTCATAGCCCGAGGGCGAGGGGGAAGGCTCTGGTTTGGCTGACATGATCACTGGCTCCTGCGGCGCTCAAGGCCGCATCGAGGGCTGGCTCACGCGCTGGGCGCGGGCTCGTGCCGGATCACTTGCCTTCCTGCCGCAACCTGCTGTGCCGGTAGCCGTACGCCAGGTAGACGGACAGGCCGATCGCGGACCACACGGCGTACAGCTCCCAGGTCTCGAGCGGCAGGAAGTACGTCATCCCGAAGCAGATGTTGGCGCCGACGACGCAAGTGACCGGTGCAAACGGAACGCGGAAAGGCCGCTCCAGGTTCGGCCGCGTGAAGCGCAGGACCAGGACCCCTACGCACACCACCGTAAAGGCGAGCAGGATGCCCATCGAAATCAGCTCGCCCAGGATGTTGAGCGGGAAGAGTCCCGCGATCGCCGCGGCGAAGATGACGGTCACCGCAGTCGCGACGTGAGGCGTGCGGAACTTCGGGTGGACCTTGCGCCACGAGGCCGGCAGCAGGCCGTCATCGGCCATGGCGAGGAAGATGCGTGGCTGGCCGAGCAGGGACATCAGGACCACCGAGGTCATGCCGGCGATCGCCCCCAGTTTCACGAGCCATCCGAGCCACTGCAGCTGCGGGTGCGCATCGAGCGCCACCGCGACGGGCGCGGGCGCGTCGAGTGCGGGATACGGAACCATGCCGGTCATGACAGCCGCCATGCCCATGTAGAGCACCGCCGAGATCAACAGGGCGCCGAGGATTCCGAGCGGCAGGTCCCGCTGCGGATTTCTGGCCTCCCGGGCGGTGGTCGAGGCGGCGTCGAACCCTACGTAGGAAAAGAAGATGATGCCGGCGCCCTGCAGCACGCCGCTCCAGCCGAACTCGCCGAACTTGCCGGTGTTCGGCGGGATGAACGGCGTCCAGTTGTCGACGTCGACGAACGACAGGCCCGCCAGAATGAACAGAACGATGACCCCGACTTTGACGAGCACCATGATGTTGTTGGCAGTCGAGGATTCGCGCACGCCGATGTAAATGATCGTGCCGAGCGCCGCGATGATCGCCACGGCCGGCAGATTCATGATCGCGCCGGTGAGCCCGATGCTTCCGTCCTCCATTCTGCCGAGCGGCGCGTTGATGAGCGCGGGCGGCAGCACGATCCCGATGTCGTCGAGGATGTCCGCCACGTACTCCGACCAGCCGACCGCGACAGCCGAAGCGGACATCAGGTACTCGAGCGAGAGATTCCAGCCGATCAGCCAGGCGACCACTTCGCCGAGCGTCGCATAGGTGTACGTGTAGGCGCTGCCCGAAACGGGAATCATGGCGGCGAACTCGGCGTAGCAGATCGCGGCGAAGCCCGAGCCGATGGCCGCAATGAGGAGCGCCAGCATGAGGGCGGGCCCGGCATGATTGGCGGCGACAGTGCCCGTCAGGATGAAAATGCCCGTGCCGATCGTCGAGCCGAGCCCGATGGCGGTGAGCGAGCGGGCGGTCAGCACGCGCTTGAGCTCGGGCCCCTCGGCCAGATCGCGCTTGATGGACTCGACCGAGCGGACGGCAAACAGGCGGCTCAACAGTGACATAGTTCCTCGCCGGAAGCGCTTGCGAAGGGCGGATAGCGGTTCGTCCGAGCGTCGCCGCGTCGGTTCTGGTTGTCGCCGTCCGTTCCTGGGGGCGGAAGACTAAGGTCTTTCGCCGGCGTTGAACAGTTTTTGAGCGGCAATGGCCACCTTCCGTATCATCGGCCCGATGCGCAAGGATGAATCGACTGCGACGCCGATTCCGAACAGCTACTGGGTGGAGCCCGGCCGGCTGCTCGCCGGAGAGTACCCTGGCGGGGTCGCGCAGCCCGAAGCGATCGAGCGGATTCAGAAGCTCCTGGCTGCGGGCATCACCAGTTTCATCGATCTCACCGAGGCGGGCGAGATGCCCGCCTACGAGGCGCTCCTGGCCGAGCGGGCCGGGCCGCGCATCGCGTACCGGCGCTTGCCGATCCTCGACCATGATGTTCCCGAATCGGCCGCGCACATGTCGAGGATCGTCGATGCGATCGAGCAGGAGCTCGCCGCCGGCCGCTGTGTATACGTTCACTGCCGCGCCGGGATAGGCCGAACCGGCATGACGGTCGGTTGCTATTTGATTCGCCGCGGGCTCACGAACGACGAAGCGTATGAGCGCTTGCAGCACTTGTGGCAGCAGTGCGAGCGATCGAGGCGCTGGCCCACTATTCCGGAAACTCCCGGGCAGGTCGAGTTCCTGCGCAACTGGCGCGACAGTTCCCCTGAGCTCAGTGCGGGCGCGAGAGGTGAGGGCGCGTTGATCGGGCTTGCGATTGCAGAGGCGCTCGGTGCGCGCTTTGCCCACAGCCATTTCGATGGGGCCACACTGGCGCAGGGCGCGCAGGAGCTGGGTGGACTGACGACAGGAGCGAGTACTGCGACGGTGCGCGCCCTTGCCGAAAGTCTGCTCGCCTGCGGCAGGCACGACCCAGAAGACCAGATGCGGCGCTATCTGGAATGGTCCCGATCTGTGGGCCTGGACGCGGTGCCGCCCGAGATGAAAAAGGCGCTTGCGGCCTGGCAATGGTCGCGCAAGCCGAACGCCGGCTCGCACGATCCGAAGAATCTGGATCCGCACACGTTGCCTCGGGCCGTTGCAGCGGCGCTTTTCATGCGGGACGATGCGGCAGGCGCGATCGAGCTGGCAGCGGAGGCTTCGCGCACGACCCAGCAGTCCCCCCTCGTGCTCGATCTTTGCCGCTTGTGGACGGCGTTGCTCGTCGATGCGCTGAACGGCGTCGCGCGTGAGACGTTGCTTTCGTTCTCGAGCCCCGCGGTTCAGCTCGTCCGTCAGCGTCCGCTCAAGGCGCCGCTCAAGAGCTTCCTCGAAGGCCGCGCAGAGCCGGCACCAGAGCGGGGGAACGATGCATTGAGCGTCACGAAAATCGCGCTAGCGACCTTCGGGGGCACGTTCAATCTCAGGGACGCAGTGATTCAGACGGTGAGCCGCCGTGCTTCGCCCACAGCCGCGGCGCTTTGCGGCGCGCTTTCGGGCGCGAGCTACGGGGCGCAAGGCGTGCCATCCGAGTGGCGCAAAGAGCTTCCCGAAGAGCCTGAGTTGCGCGCGCTGGCGCGCCAGCTTGCGAGTTGAGCCGATGGCGGCCCGTTCATCGCGCAAGTCTTCCCGCCGGGTACGCAGGCGCGAGCCCGCCTGGACGAGGCTGTCCGACGAGGAGTTGCTCGATCGGCGTTTGTGCGACCTCAGGCTGACGCTGAAGGGCTCGAGAGTGGAGCGGTGCTGGCGCGACGTTCGTCGCGATCTCGCACGTCGGGGCATCCGCTTTCGTCCGCACCTGTGGCTTTCGGAAGAATGGTTCTCGCCGGACGGAGTGCCCGGGATCGCAGTGCCGTTCTACATGGCCCACCCGCGTCTCATGCGGCTCGAGCGGCGCATGATGGGTGAAGTGGAAGGCGGCAACACTCCCTGGCTCAAACGGATCCTGCGCCATGAAGTCGGGCATGCGATCGACACGGCCTATCGCCTGCGGCGGCGCAAGGATTGGCGGCGCATGTTCGGCAAGGCCTCGCGCCCCTATCCGACGACCTACCAACCGCGTCCGGCGAGCCGGAACTTCGTGCTGCATCTCGGGCACTGGTATGCGCAGAGCCATCCGACCGAGGATTTCGCCGAAACCTTCGCGGTGTGGCTGCAGCCCAAGGCGCGCTGGCGGCGCGATTACCAGGGCTGGCCCGCGCTGCGCAAGCTCGAGTACGTCGACAGGCTGATCAGCGAGATCCGCGGCGAGCCCGCAGTCGTCGTTCGTCGCGACTCGATCGAGCCCTTGAGCGAAAACCGGCGCACCTTGCGCGAGCACTACCGGCGCAAGCGAGCCCGATACGAGCTCGACGAGCCCGATGCTTACGATCTGCGCCTGAAGCGTGTGTTCGGGCGCGCCCGCAAAGGCAGGCGGCGCATGGCGGCGGCGACGTTCGTTCGTCAGTCCCGGCCCGAGCTCGAGCGGCTGCTGATCCGCCGCTCGCGCCTGTATCCATATCTCGTCCACCATGTGCTGAGGACCGTGATCCAGCGCTGCCGCGAGCTGAATCTCGTCGTGGATACCTCGAAACGGCAGGCAAAACGTGCGGTGCTCGGCGTGCTCGAGCGCATTCTTGACGATATGCTGCGTCGGGATCGGGAGCGTTACACTCTGTGAGAACCAGAACTCTATGAAACCGCTCAGGGTCTTGGTGCTGATGCACGAGAGTCTCGTGCCTCCGGCCAGTCTCAAGGGATACAGCGACAAGGAGATAGACGAGTTTCGCACCGAGTATGACGTGATCACCTGCCTCGAGCGGGCGGGCCACACCGTGCGCGCGCTCGGGTTGAGCGACAATTTGACGGAGCTGCGCGCCGCGATCACCGATTGGAAGCCGGATATTGCGTTCAACCTGCTCGAGGAGTTTCAGGGCATCGTCACGTACGACCAGTACGTCGTCGCGTTCCTCGAGCTCATGAGGCTGCCGTACACGGGATGCAATCCCCGCGGCATGATGATTTCGCGCGACAAGGCGCTCTCCAAGCAGATCCTGAGTTATCACCGCATCCCGACGCCGGGCTTCGCCGTGTTGAGACGCGGGCAGCGCTGTCGCCCCTCGCGCAAGCTCAAGTACCCGTTGTTCGTGAAATCGGTGACCGAGGATGCTTCGCTCGGCATCTCGCAGGCCTCCATCGTCCATGATCCGGAGAAACTCGAGGAGCGCGTCGAGTTCATTCACGAGCAGACGCACTCCGACGCGTTGGTCGAAGAGTACATCGAAGGGCGGGAGCTCTACGTCGGCGTTCTGGGCAACGAGCGGCTGCGCACCTTTCCGGTGTGGGAGATGGATTTCGGCACGCTGCCGGAAGTCATGGCCGGCATCGCCACGCGCAAGGTGAAGTGGGACAGGCGCTATCAGAAGAAGCACGGCATCCGCACCGGCGCGGCACAGAACCTGCCCGATGGTTGCGCTGCTTACCTCGAAAAGCTTTCGAAGCGCATTTATCGGGCGCTCCACTTGAGCGGCTATGCGCGCATGGATTTCAGGATGCGCCCGGACGGAAGCGTCTACGTGCTCGAAGCGAACGCGAATCCGAACATCAGCCAGGAGGAGGACTTCGCGCACTCGGCGCTCGCCGCGGGCGTGGAGTACCCGGCGTTGCTCGAGCAGATCATGCGCCTGGGGCTCAACTACCAGGCCGCGTGGCGGCTGGATGAGACTTGAGGGCGTGAGGGCGCTGGGCTGTTGAAATGCCCCCACCCTGTCCCTCCCCCACGAGTGGGGGAGGGGACGCTGATTCATTTGGCGGAGGGGATCGTTACTCCCCTCCCCCGTTTACGGCCCGTTTACGGGGGAGGGCAGGGTGGGGGCAGCATTACTCTCCCTGCCCGGTCCACTGATCGAGCCAGCGCTCCACCTCGCGATGCCACTGCAGGCTGTTCGCTGGCTTCAGCACCCAGTGGTTCTCGTCCGGAAAAATCACTAGCCGGCTCGGGATGCCGCGGCGTTGCAAGGCCGTGAACGTGGCAAGCCCCTGCGTGTACGGCACGCGAAAATCGCGCTCGCCATGGATCACCAGCATCGGCTTGGTCCACTTCGCGACGTGGTTCGCCGGGTTGTGCGCTTCGATGGTCTCCGGCGACTCCCACGGCGGGCCGCCGAACTCCCATTCGGAGAACCAGAGCTCCTCGGTCTCGTACGCCATGGAGCGAGTGTCGAAAATGCCGGCGTGATTCACGATGCATCTGAACGGCTCGGCCCAGTTGCCCGCGATCCAGTTCATCATGTAGCCGCCGTATGAAGCGCCGAGCGCGCACATTCTGCGAACGTCGAGCCACGGGTATTTCTCGAGAGCGGCCTCGAGCCCGAGTTTCAGATCCTCCAGCGGCTTGCCGCCCCAGTCGCGAGTGATCGAATCCGTGAACGCCTGGCCGTAACCGGTGGAGCCGTGAAAATCGATGAATACGGAGGCGTAGCCTGCGCCGGCGTAGGTCTGCGGATTCCAGCGATAGCTCCAGGCGTTCCCGAACGAGGACTGCGGGCCACCGTGGACGATGAATGCCACCGGATAGCGTTGGCCGGCCTCGAATCGCGCCGGCTTCATTACGTAACCGTAGACCGCTTCGCCGCCAGCTCCGACGAAAGTGAACTGCTCGGGCTCTCCCATGAGCAAGCCGTCGAGCTTGGAGGCGTTCATGCGAGGAAGCTCGCGCAGTTTGCTTCCGCGCAGCGTGAGCGCATAAAGCTCAGCAGGAGATTTGAGTGACGACAACGTGAAGACGAGCTCCCGCTCGCCGACCGAGAAGCTCTCGATTCGTCCCGGCCCGGTGAGGAGCGTGGGCTTGCCGGAATCGACCTCGATCTCCCAGAGCGGATGCTGCCCGAAGTGCCCGGCGGTGGCGTAAAGCGTCCGGCCGTTACGGGAGAAGGCAATCGAGTCGACGGATCGATCCCAACTCTCCGTCAGCGAGCGCCGCTCGCCGCTCTTTCGATCCTCGATCATGATCTCGAAGCGATCGGCTTCGAAGCCGGCGCGGCGCATGGCTCGCCAGGCGAGGAACCGCCCGTCCGGCGAGAAGACCGGCTGAGCATCCCAGGCCGGATTGTTGGCCGTGAGGTTGCGCGGCTCACCGCCTTCGACGCTCACTTCGTACAAGTCGAAGTTCGTCGACCAGGCCTCGGACTTGCCCTTGAGCCGCGCGCTGAACACGATGCTCGTGCTATCCGGCGAGAACGTGTATTCGCTCGCGTCGCCGAAAGGTCGCGACGGGATATCGGCATCGAGCGAGGCGGTGACGGAGACAGGATCGATCGCCTTGCCGTTCTCGATGCGCAGCACGAAGAGCTGCGAGAGGCGGCCGTCGTCCCACCTGTCCCAATGACGCACGAAGAGCCGCTCGAACACGCGGCCGGTCTCCTTCGACTCCTCGCGCTCGCGCAGGCGCTTGACCGTGCAATCGAGGTCTTTGCAATCGGGAAAGACTTCGAGCGAAACGGCAAGTCGCGTTCCATCGGGCGCCAACCGGAAGGAGCCGACGTCCAACGGCAGATCCGTCACCTGCCGGGCTTCACCTCGACCCGCGGGTAGCCGCCAGACCTGCGAAGAGCCGCTCCGGTTCGAAAGGAAATAGAGGTAAGCGCCATCGGGCGACCACTCAGGCGAATGATCGTTTTCGGCATGCGTGGTGAGCCGTCGAGGCTGCGCTTCCTTCTCCTCGAGCGCAAGCGACCATAGATCCATCCGGCCTCGATTCGCCGCCATGTCCGTCTCGCGCACGGTGAACACCACGACCTTTCCGTCCGGCGACAAGGCGGGCTCGGACACTCGATCGAGCAAGACGAGATCTTTGGCTGAAAAGGGCCGCGGCGGATCGGCCGCGAGGACGAGAGAGGATGTGAGGAAAAGCGCGAGCGACAGCAGAAACGAGCACGATCTGGGCATGGCGCCAAAGCTCCGATCGGGACAGACTCAAGCCCGCGAGTATAGGACAAGCGAGCAGCGTCACGACGGGTTACGGCGCAAATCCTCTGCCTCGAGCCCGGAGCGCTTATTTCTTCTCGCGGAATACAGCGAACGCGCTCGTGTATCCGTGCAGGTAGGTGGCGTTTTGAATCGGTCCGATCTCGCCGCTGCAAAAAAAGCCGCCGAGCGGCAGGTCGGCGACGAGGCGACGGAATGCATTGCTGTCGTGATCGGTCTCGCCGTAAAGGCCCACGCCGCGCCCATTGCAGGAGAAGAGCAGTGCTCCGGCATCTGGTCGCACTGACTGGGAAGCGCGGTAGCTGGTGAGCGTGCGTTCGAGGTCATAGGCGGAGGTCGCCGCGTCCCGCAAGTGGAACTGCACGACGCTCTTCGTCGGCACGTCGGCGTTGACCCAGAGCGCGCCGCTTTGCGGATCCATGCCGAGGATGCTGCGGATCAGGAAATCGCCCGGCAGATACTGGCTCGCATCCGGACGCATCGCGAGCCCCAGAAATAATGATTGCGTGAACAACTCCCTGTCCTGCGTCGGCAAGCGCTCGAACAAAGCGGCAAGCACCTCTCTCGGCGAGCGACCGTCCAGCTCGCGAATCAGATTCTCGTGCGCCAGGGTGACGAACATGGGATCGCCGATCGGACGGCAGCCTTGCGCAACGATCGTGTCCACCTCGATGTTGCCGGTGAGCGCGAGCGTGATGCAGCCGGAATGAAAGACCTGACGATCTAGATAGAGCGCGGTCCCTCCCACCTGCCTGGCCCCGCTCGCGAGCCCGCCGATCTTGGTGGCATGTGGATAGACGCGATCGAGGCCGCGCACGAACGCCTCGGTCTCGAAGCTGTAGGGATCGGCAAGCAGGAGGAAGGCCGGCTGCTGGTTCGCCGTCATGCGCAGCGCGTCCTCCCACACACGCGTCTCGGCATAAAGCGGCGGAACCTGGGCGGCATCGAGGTGCGTGCCCTTGAAGTTCACCCCCGGGAGAACCGCGGCGGTCAAAGAGAGCGCTGGCCGGTCTTCGACCTCGCGGCCTGCACCGATCACTCCGCCCGCGCAGCAGCCGAACACATACGTCCCCTCGAACTCCCGATGCAGAAGCTCGGGCAGCGCATCGAAGCGGGCCGAATGATGCGCGCTCACGAACGCGATCACGAGATCGGGCTCCTGCCGACCCAGGCCCAGGAACACGGTTTCGGCGGCGCGCTCGACTGCGGAGGTGAGAACGGGATCGGTGTCGATGGCGGACGCCCAGCGCATGTGCACGATCCTGCAAGTCGAACGAGGGAGGCGACCGATTCTAGCCAGCGCTCAGCCGCTTGTCCGGTGCGCCTTGTACGTGGCCCCTCGTGCGAGGGGCGCGTAGGAATCCGGACGACGCGGCTTGTCTCGGACACCCAAATCGT